>DHGT01000067.1 GCA_002402905.1 Desulfatitalea sp. UBA4791
TCCAAAAATCCAGATTTATGGATGGGCACTAATTAGCTGTTACAGTCCGAGAACTGAGACCGGTTGTTGCGCATCCCGTTGCAAACAGTGCCCAAACGGCGCAAAAAATAATGAAGCTATCCCTGATTCCTCGCATTTTTCATGTCCTCCTAATCAGTTTGTGTACGCATAGCCATTATTTGAAAGCAAAAACGCTCAATATCCCGACGAACCCACCCCAATTTATGACGGCGAATGACAATACTTACAGACAATTATCACCAATGACCGATTCATATTGAAAATGGAAAAGGGTGCATTTCAGCTAGTTTTACCCTGCCAATATTCGATATACGAGCCAAAGTGTGCGATATTCCATAGTCTGCAAAGTACAATATTGATACAAAATGGCCGTAACTAAGAAAAAAGAATTCAATATTCTGAGTTCAATGTCCCCTATGTCCATTGCTATACATGACGGCCTTGACGGTTATGAAGCCATTTTTTAAAAGATGCCTGGCTTTCCATGGAAGGCTTTCCTGCAAGCAAACCCTCCACGCTGACGTCTTCGTCTATATCCTCCCAGTGAATCCCTTGCCCTTTTCCGATGAACCGCCAATTATTGCGTTCCTGTGGGCTGGCATGTTGAAGGCGAGGGTACCAACCCAAAGGAACTAAGATGGTGCGACCATCACTGAGGTCAACGGTAAGCGTATCCTCAGTTAAATGGACATCAACCGCGAATGGAACTTCGATTTCAACGGCCAAAATATTCATTCCATGCCTCCATCAGAAAATCTCGATTTTCTGTAATTATGTTATGAATTTGTTTTAATTCAATACGGCTGAAACCTCCGCTGTTTTGAAGGCGGATTGGATCTACCCAATACTTAGCGACTTTATCATCCCGTTCGACATGAATATGATACGGTTCATCACGATCCCCGGCGTAAAAAAAGAATCGATATGGTCCAGCCCTAAAGACAGTCGGCATTCAACATCACCTTTTTTTGGAATCCTTTTGACTCAACGCTGTTCTTAAGCGAACGGATTTCAAGCAATCAAAAGCGTTATCTGCTGTTTTTAAGTGATTCAGCAACTCGCTCACAAGCCTCAATAGCGGTTCCTGAACATGAAACACATGAAAAAATTTCAATGGACGCCACTTTTAGGCCCATATAGTTCATTGAGAGCGTTTCTGCTTGCGCTCTAATCGCTTTTGCTTTAGCTTGATTTTCCCTCATCCTTTCGCCACAGTTCTTTAAGGCCACAAGATCATCGGTGTTTCTATATCGGTCCATAGCACGGCCATTTTCAAGCAATTGCTCGATCGTGGACCTCACATTCGAAACCAGTTTGTAATGTACGGATTGGGCCTGCTGAATGGATTCCTTTGATCCCAGCGAATAGGAAAACGAGTATTCGACGGTTTTTCCACCCCATGAGGATTGCTTAACCAATGCCCCGGTTAAATACTGCCCCTCATTTCCGATTATAGATTGCACACTTTCGGGTTGGGCACTGGGGATCGGCATCATTACTTCGATTATGTAATTGCCAGCGCTAAGACCGGATTTCGGTCCCAAGGGACCAGCTGAAAATTCGCCTTTTGCCACCATGGATTCATCTTGAGCACTAAAGCCAAAGACTTCCTCGGAAATACTGATAATTAGTTCAGTGCCATCGGGCAAATTAGTTTTCCCTGTAACTGCAATCCGGCCATCATTTGTTTTGGTTGCCTCGGCGCTTAAAAGAACCTCAGCTGATAGCCTCTGTACTGAATCCGTTTGCAACTGTTTATTGCTTTGTTCTGGATTGCCACCGCCATCCGAACATGCTGAAATTATTAAGTTGAATGCAAGCGTTATCGCAACCAATAATAGCTGTTTCATAGGCACTCCATGTTCAGAACTGGGCTTGATAGGAAATTGGATTCAAGCTACCGCCACGAATTTTACATGTCAATTGAATATTAGATTTAGATTGGATTCAAACAGGTTAGAATGGAAAGGGCTTTTGCGGAAGGGAAGGGGGTTTTAAAAAAGCAGAACGCCGGAAAGGCGGCCGATACCTTCCCGGCGTTTGATTAGGCGTTTCAACAATTGGCTTTGGGTGCCTTCGCTCTATGAAGCCTCAACAGCCGCTCGCCGCTCCTCCTCCAGCATGCGCGATCGCACCTCCTCGTCGGCGATCGCCGCGTCCAGGTCGGCCACGGTGACCTTGCGGCCGGTGGCCAGGGCGAGCACGTCGGTGAGCAGCTTGAGGCCCGCGGCCCAAAGGGCGGCCTCTTCCTTGGTCATTGCCATGGGGGTTCTCCTTTCGATGGGGTTAGTTCCTGGTCAGCAGCACGAAGCCCGCGTCGATGAGCTGGTTTTTGGCCTTGCGGAACGCCTCCCGCTCGAACGTGTCGTCCCGGCCCAGGGCCAGGGTGGCGCCCCAAAGATCAAGCGCCCGGCCCGCGTCGTCGAGCAGGGCGTTGAACCGGCGGCGCTGTTCGACAGCAAGGGACGCCTGGCTGTCGATAAAGCTTTGCTGGGCCTGGTTGTACCAGGTGCGCGAATCCAGGTAGACGGCCCTGGCGATGGCATGCGGGTCGGAGGTTTCGCTCATGATCTGGCCGGTTGCGGTCTGGTTGGGGGCGCAGCCGCAAAACGAGACGGCCACGGCGCAGGCCACCAGAAGGGCAAGCACCAGGGGCAGGGCGATGGCGCCGGCCTGGCCGGTTTGTTTTTTCTTGGCCTTCTGGCGGTATTTGCTCACGATGGCCATGAGCACGCCGGCGGCGGCCAGGGCGGATTCCACGGCGCCGAAGGCGGCCTGCTGGTCGTCGGGTCCGAACTCGATGCCCCGGCCCTGGAGGATGAAGGCGGTGAGCACCAGGGCGGCGCCGCCGATGCGGCCCCACAGCACGCTGCCGATCCATGGGTCGGTTTTTAAGGGGGCGGTTTTTGCGGGATCTGGCTGGACAAGGTTGGATTTCAGCGGTGCGGTTTTCATGGCTTGCAGTTCTCCTTTGTCTGGTTGCGGGGTAAAGGCTTGACCGGCCGTTAATACCGGGGGCCCGGCCGGGTAAAGTTCGTTATGTTTGCCGCGGCGAACCTGCCCGGGCCCGCCGCAGGGCTCTTTGCTTGGCCGATGCGATCCTGCGCAGCACGGCCGGGTCCATGTCGAAGGCGATATGGCAGCGGGCGCACAGGCAGGTCTTGGCCTGGATGCGGGCGCCGCAGTAGGGGCACCTTGCGGAGAGGTATTCGCCTTCCGGGCCTTTCATGAAGCTTTCCGAGCGGCCCTTCATTGCTTCACCCCGGCATCGACGCTCAGCATCTTCAAGGCAAAGCGGATGCCGATCCACAGCAGGGTGCCCACGCCCCCGGCGATGGAGACGGCGATGAAGCACGCCACGGCGCCGCCGATCTTTTCTCCCCGGCGCCGGATCTTGATCCAGGCCTTGATCGCCTCGCTCGCCTCCTCGATGCCCTTGTTCAGGTTGCCGTCGCCCATGTCGCGGAACCGGCCGATGAGGTGGCCCATCTCGGCCTGGGACGACTCGGACAGGCCGCACTTGCAGGCGGCTTGCGTGGTGTGTTGAACGATCCTCTGGATCTGGACCAGGTCCTCGTCGGTCAACGCCATGGGGGTCTTTCTTCCTCGCCTCTTTTAAAGATGGATCATCCGCGATAGACGGCGATGGCAAGCGCCATGGCCAGGTCGATCAGCACCAGGATCAGCAGGGCCAGGCGCACCCGCGTGATCATGGCGGGCGCCTCAGCTCCAGGTGGCGACGGCCGCCCGCATCCAGGTGTCGGCGGCCACGCAGAGGTACAGATAGCCGGCGTCAAACGCCATCTGGCCCGGGGTGCCCGGATCGGCGGCCGATGCGGGCGGGTCCACCCATTGTGGCCGCTCGATCAGCTCCCAGGATGATGGGCCGCGCACGGCCTCGGCGTTTTGATCTTGCACCCAGGCCCGCCAGCCGGCGGCCGGGGCGTGGTACTCCCAGGCGCCCGCCACGCGCACGGCGATCTCTCCCACGTGGGTGGACCAGTCTCCGGTGGCGCCGGCTGGAATGATGTAGCGGTCGCCGTTGCTCGGGCTGGCCGGGATGTCGGTGTCCATGCTGATCACCGACAAGTGGACGATGGCGCCCAGCTTTTTCAAATTGTAGTCCATGCCGGTTTTCCAGCCGGACTCGCGGAAATCCCAGCTGTGGTATAAATTCAGGTTCGGGTCGTTGGATGCTGCCATAATCTTTATTCTCCGTAGTGGTCGCCGTAGAACATGCCGTAACCCAGGCACTCGGCGATGGTGTGGTCATGGGCCTGCCAGCTGTCCCAGCCGTCGCGCTGGGCGTCGAGCACGAAGCGCAGCGATTCATTGGGGCGGCCCAGGGCGCCGCTGTCGGTAATCTCCTGGGCGATGGGATAAGCGAGGGATGTGCCGGCGATCCCGGTAAAGGTGCGCAGCAACGCGCCGCCTTCTCCATAGATGCGCAGCCGGTAGGCGGTGCCCGCCTCAGGCCCGATGTTGCCCTCGTCCTGCTCCACGATGTAGGCGGTCTGCTGGATGCGGTCCCGGTGGGCCCAGGTGAGAGACAGGGCCCCGGCGATGGCAATCGGATAGGGCTCGGCGTTGACCCGGACGTTGCCCGGCGGATAGGGCCTGATCGCCCGGGCGCCGTAGGTCATGGTGTCGGTGGGGGCGGCCGATATTTCCAGTTCTCCCTTGCCGGTGATCGGACACGCCCTGGCCGTGGCCGTATCGCCGGACTCAAGCACCCGGGCGTCGGTGCCGTGGCGGCCGTCGGCGAACCAGATCCGCGTGCCGGCCGCGTGGTCCGCGGGCACGGTGTCGAGCACGCCCCGGGCGACGGCGCACACGCCGGAGACCGGATTGACGGTGAGCATCTTGACCAGTTCGTCGCCGATATAGGCGTAAGCGTCTTCGGCCACCAAGTCCACGTCGATCATGTTCTCGAGCCGGATCTCGCCGTCGGTCTTGCCGATGGGATCGACCAGCAGGGCCGAGGGGGCAAAGGCGAACGTGCCCCGGTCCATGTAGGTGGGCACCAGGGACCGGCCATAGGGCTGGAGCGTCCACAGGCGGTAGGAAAAGGCATCGTCCGTGGGCTTGACGCACAAGGTGCCCACGATGCCCGAGGTCTCCTCGAACCCGTCCCAGAACGTGGTGCTCTCGCCGTAGAGGCGCACCAGGGAATAGTAGGGGATTTCGACCAGGCGGCGGTATGGCGACGGGGCGGGCAGGTTGA
Source organism: Desulfatitalea sp. UBA4791 (assembly GCA_002402905.1). GTDB lineage: Bacteria > Desulfobacterota > Desulfobacteria > Desulfobacterales > Desulfosarcinaceae > Desulfatitalea. Next base: position 5,246 of record DHGT01000067.1, read on the forward strand.
CCGGATCGATCCATCCGCTTTGCGGCACCTCGACATAGCTTGCTTCCGGCGTTGCGTAGATGTCCTGCATGGCCGTGATGCGCACCTTGCCGGATGACAAGGTGCCCCAGTCGATGGTGACGACCCGCATCACCTCCTGGACGATGCCGTACTTGGGCCAGGAAAAGACAAAGGGCGATCCCTCGCGCAGACCGACGACATCGCCCACGGGCAGGGCCACGAAGGTGGCCGACGACAAGTCGCTCGATGCGCTTTTAAGCTCCCGCCCCGCCACCTTTGCGGCCAGGGCCGCGCGTGAAATGCCGTGAAAATTGATCGCCTTGTGAATCGTCTGGCCCAGGCGCTGGATCATGGCCGTGTTATGCACGGTGATCGACTCTTCCCGGTCGCCGGTCCCCGTGTGCACCTGGTATTTTAACACCACGGCGTTGATCATCTCGGCCTGGGTGAGGCGCTTGTAGCTCTCCACCGATACGATGTTGGAAGGATCGAGCACGGGCAGGTTTTCGACCTCGTAGTCGTCGCGAAGCATGTGCAGCTCCCATTTGCCCGTGGTACGCTCGACAAACAGCACGGCATCGATGTGGCGCTTGATCTCGTCGATGAAGTCCTCGATGGAAATGGCCCGGTCCCAGGTCATCGACAAGCCGAACCCTTCGGCATAGAGTTTTTGAGCCGCGGCGGAAAACGATGCGTCGTCCACGTCGCTTTCTAAGTATCCCATGCCCCACACCGTGTTGACGATGCAGGCCCGGATCATGTGGGCCGGGTTGGCATCGCCCGAGATGCTGGCGTTGCCCGGGTTCCAGCCGGGGGCCAGGCGCGCGCAGTTGCGCACCCGAAACGACCAGGGCTTCAAGTAGTGGGAGTCTCCCAGGTAGCAGCGCCGCAGCACGAACTGGAGCACGCCCCTGAAGGCGGGAATGGCCGTGCCGAACAGGGAAGTCAAGTAGCTGTTCTGGCCCTGGTCGGAGTTGCCGAACTCGATGTCGATGTCTCCGGCAACGCCGCCTTCTTTGTCTTTGCCGCCGTATAATTCGGGCTTGTCGACGTGGACCCGGGTGTTGGATGAGACCGTGCCGCTCCACACGATGTAGTCGTCGGTGCGCATGCCCAGAACGGCATCCACCGGGCCGTGGCAGGCCACCATCTGGATGCCCAGGGAGTACTTGTAGCCCACTATATACGTGACGCACTCGCTCTTGCTACCCATGGCGCACCGCCTTGATCAAACGCTTGCACATGGCATCGTCGATAGATTCCAGGCGGCTGACCGGCACGCCGTTTTTGACAAAATCCGCCCAATCGATGCCCCGCTCCGCGCACCAGCGCCGCACCCCGGCATGGCAGTAGCGCATGCGCCGGATGTCGCTTAAGTAGATCCGGTCGGGATGGCGGCCCGCTGCTTTTGCATGCTCTACGTGCATGTCTTTTCCTTCTTTTCTTCCACCCGCAAATGGCCGTACCAGACCACGTTGGGCGAATCGATCCAGCGGGTGCCGAACACCACGGGGATCTCACGGCCGGCCGAAGCGGTGGGCACCTTGAACTCGTCGATGCCGTAGGGGTCCGGCGCCTCGGGCGCCGGGGGCTTTGGCTTGGGCGCAAGGGCGTAGCTTAAAATCGCGATCACCAGATAGATGATCAGGTAAAACCAATCGCCGTAAGCCAGCGACCAGCCGGGCGGATCCTGCGCCCCGGCCGCCGCATCCGGTGCCATGCCAAGGACGGCAAGGGCGTGCATGCGCCAGCACACTTGCACCACGTGAGCGCCGAAGGCCGTCACTGCGAAAACCGCGAAGGCAATAAGGATCAAGGACTTCTTGAGTTTAAAATTGCGCATGGGGCGACGCATTGGGGCCGGCGATAAACGCCTGGCCGCCGGAAAAGGGCGTTCTTCCCGGTGTCATGGGAAATCCGCCGTAGTTTAAGATGTTGTTGAACTTTTGATGGCACGTGGCCATCAAATGATCGCACCCCGGATAGAGATACGCCTGGCCGTAACCGGTGATGCGCCGGTCGGTGACAAGCGTCTTTCCCGCATGAGTGGCGATCATCACGTACTGTCCCTGGAAGGTCAGATACCCGTTGGCAAAGTAGCCGTCGGCAAAGCCGGCCGCGGCCGGCACGGTGAGTGTGTTGCCGTCGTAGGCGGTGATGGCGGCCGTGACCCGCCAGGCCTCGGCGGACAGATTGCACCCCGGCTGGTACAAGCCGTGGCGGCAGATGATCTGATACATGGCCCGCAGGCCCGGCCGGCCAAGAGAAGTGAAGATCGACTCGCAGGCGATGGCGGCCGTGCTGTCCTTTAGCCCCACGCCCACGATGCGGCCCTTCCAGATCAGATTGACCTCGGTCACCGGATAATCGGCCTCGAAGATCGACGCCGA
>DHGT01000005.1:0-2473 GCA_002402905.1 Desulfatitalea sp. UBA4791
GTCGGGCAGGCTCTGACGCAGGGCGGGTTTTCACAGTGATTGCACAGTACCAGGTAGGGGCGTTCCTCGACCTCTTCGCTGGTAAACCGGTTGGCGCTGCCAGGGAAGGCGTTGTGGAAATGGGTTTCCCAGATCCATTTGATTTCGTGGCGTTTGTCTGTGAAGTGGGGCACGTTGTGGACCGAATGGCATGCTTCAATGATCGGCTCCAGGTCCGCGGCGGTTTTAAGGCGCCGGGTATCGATCACCATGGCCCATTGCTTGGCGGTCAGTGCTTTGGGACCCTTGTGGAATTGCATTTCGGTCCCATGTCCTTCTGCGGCGGGTGCGATGGCCTTGATCGCCGGCTGAGCGCCAAGCCCCAAAGCNNGGTTTTCGATATGGCAATCCCAGCAATAGGGTCGTACAGAAGCGTAATTGTGACAGCGATCACAAAACTCGGCCTTGTTGCTGTGGCAGTCCAGACAGGTATTGGACAGGCTCATGTCAAAGGCTTTGCCCTCGGGGTTGACAAATTCGCGCTCCAACCCGCGCACCACCTTGAGCCGCCAAAGATCGAGAAGTTGCATATGCTCTGTTTTCATGAAGTCGGTGGGCATGACGCACTGCTTAGCCGCTTTGGCCTTCTCGGTCAGCACCACTTCCGGTGCAGGGGCGGCGGTTCCCATTTTGACCAGCAAGTTGTACCAAAACGGGGAAGCGAACAGGCCCAGGAAGATAATCAAGCCTATTACGATCCATTTTTTACTCATCGGCGTCCTCCATTCCCGGCAGCGGCTCGCCGCGCAGGTCCGTGGTTCGTTCTTGTTCTCCCGGCAGGATCAGAGCGTTGGCCACCAGTTCGTGCAGACCGGTCACTTCAACTTCCGGCACCCAGTATTCCATCAACGGGGGCAGCGCTGCCCGGTCTATGGCGCAGATGCAAGCCAGCATGTTCACGCCGTGTTTCTCATGGACATATTTGACGGCATTGGCCCGGGGCANNGCCGCAGCAGAAGGTCTGCTCGCGGATCGTGTTGGCCGGCATTTCATAGAAGTGGTTGGCCACATTTTTGATCACGTAGCGGGGTTCATCCAGCATGCCCATGCCTCGGGCCGGATTGCACGAATCGTGGAAGGTGATGATTTTGTTGTCGTTGCGCTTCGGATCCAGATCGAGCTTGCCGTGTTTGATCAGGTCGGCGGTGAATTCGGCGATATGCACCATCTTGGTGGACTTGGCGTTTTCGAACTTGGTGCCCGTGATGGGATTGACCGGTTCTTCCAGGAAGTCGGCCGGGCCGTTCATGGTGTCCATGTACTGGTGGATCACGCGCCACATGTGTCCGCACTCGCCGCCCAGGATCCATTTGACGCCCAGGCGCTTGGCCTCGAGGTACATCTTGGCGTTGAGCCGTTTCATGGTTTCGTGGGAGGTGAAGAAACCGAAGTTGCCACCCTCGCTGCCGTAAGTGCTCCAGGTTACGTCCAGGCCGTACTTTTCCTTGAGGAAATGAAACAGGATCATGTACCCCATACAGGAGTAGGTGCCCGGGTCGGCGAATACGTCACCCGATGGCGTGATGAAGAGGATGTCGGCGCCTTTCTTGTTGAAATTGGGTTCCACCCGGATGCCGGTGATCTCTTCGATGTCGTCGACGAAGAAATCGAGCATGTCCTTGAAAGCGTGGGGCTGAATGCCCAGGTGGTTGCCGGTGCGGTAGCAGTTGGCCACCGGAGTGGCGATCCAGTCGATGTTCAGGCCGAGGAGGTTGAGCAGTTCGCGGCCGAAGATGGTGATTTCGGCCGTGTCGATGCCGTACGGGCAGAACACCGAGCAGCGCCGGCATTCGGTGCATTGAAACAGGTAGTACCACCACTCCTTGAGCACTTCGGCCGTCATGGGGCGGGCGCCGTTGAGCCGGCCGAGCAGCTTGCCCATCTTGGTGAAGTCGTTGCGGTAGACCGAACGCAGCAGCTCGGCCCGCAGCACCGGCATGTTCTTGGGATCGCCGGTTCCTAAGAAGAAGTGGCACTTGTCGGCGCAGGCACCGCAGCGCACACAAATGTCCATGAAGACTTTGACCGAGCGGAAACGCTCCAGGCGCTCCTTGAACCCTTCGTGCAGGATCTGCTGCCAGTTGTCCGGAAGCTGCCAGTCGTCTTCAATGGGGTTCCACTGCCGTGCGTTGGGCAGGCCGAGGTATTCGACGCTTTTAGGATTGGCCGCATAACAGTACATACCCTTGCGGATTTCGGCGGGTACGTCCATCCAATGTTTGGCGGGCGGACGGTGGTCTATTTGAGCCAAAAAATCTTCGGCTTTGGGTGTTTCATCTGCCATGGTCGTTTACTCCTTTTCCTCTTCCGCGGTCGGTTTTTCAGGCGTGGGTTCCGGCATCTTGTCCACCGGCAATCCGGCTTCGACCATTTTTTCGCGGAACTCGTTTTCGTAGGCCTCGTAGGTGTGGACCTTCACCGGGTAGTTCCACGG
>DHGT01000005.1:2527-3632 GCA_002402905.1 Desulfatitalea sp. UBA4791
ACGCTGACAAAAAACAGATGAATGTAGAACAGCGGGCTGATGCCCTCCGGGATGGTGGGGTGAAACGTCACCAATCCCATGGTGAGTTCCTTGATGTTCGCGATATCCACTTTGGTGAAGTAGCGCATCAGGATGCCGGTGAAGGCGATGCCCATGATCAAAAAGAGGGGGAAGTAATCCGAGGCCAGGGAGATGTATTTGACCTTGGAGATAAAGAGGCGCCGCAGGAAGAGATAGGTTACGGCAGCCAGCAGAACCAGGCCGGAAAGGTAGATGCCCGGCAGTCCGAACTGGATCAGATCATAGGAGACTTCCACCCGGAAGAAGCTGTCCACATTTTCGAGCAGTTGCAGACACCAGGGTACCGGTTCCAGGAAAAATCTGAAGTGGCGCAGTATGGTGACCAGGAAGGCGTAATGAAACGCCAGGGCGCCCACCCAGAGAAAGATCTCCAGGCTGTAGCTGAATCGCCCCTCGTGGGTCAGCTTCATGCGGGTGTTGCGGAAAAGGGAACGAAAGGTCAGGATTTCCAGAGCCATCCGGACAAAGACGCCGAACTTGGTCGAGGGGTTGTCGATCCGGGACGGCTTGATCCAGTCCAATGACTTTTGCTGGCCGCAGGTGGTGGGAATGGCAAAGGGGACGGCCGACCGCGCCCATCCCATCATGCGCCACGCGAACCCCACCATGAATAGCAGGACGGCCAGATACGGCAAGACAATCCCGAACAGCCATGGCAGGCCCAGCGACCCCACCCAGGCGATCAGGGCCAGCACGAATACCGCCAGCAGTGATGACATGTAAAATTTATTCATCTACCCGCACCTCACTTTGACCCCGCACCGATGGTCGGGGCCCTCTATATGAAAAGGGTTTAAAACTGATCAGACCACTGAACGGCGTCAGGTCCGGGCATCTTTCGGGCCTGGAAATCATACGTTCGTTCAATTGCCTGCTGGGACCGGGGTCATTCATCCTCCGGCTCCTTTATCAAACCTGCTTTTGCAAACGCCTTGAACGTGCGTTGCTTGGTTTCGTTGGCTTTCAGATCGTAAATTTTTTCACGGCATTGCATAAAAAGATCAAATGCAATCAGCACGAGCTG
>DHGT01000088.1 GCA_002402905.1 Desulfatitalea sp. UBA4791
CGAGTTCACCGCCGACCTGATCCGCCACAACAAGCTCGAAATCGACAAGAGCCGCAACGACCACCTCAAGGTCACCTACCACGACAGTTGCAACCCGTCTCGGGGCATGGGGCTGCTGGAGGAGCCGCGCTACGTGATCCGCAACGTGTGCAACCATTTCTACGAGATGCCGGAGAACACGATCCGCGAGCAAACCTTCTGCTGCGGCTCCGGCGCGGGACTCAACGCCGGAGAGAACATGGAGCTGCGCATGGCCGGCGGGCTCCCCCGGGCCAACGCGGTCAAGTACGTGCACGAACGGCACGGCGTGAACATGCTGTCCTGCATCTGCGCCATCGACCGGGCCGTCTTCCCGGCCCTGATGGAGTACTGGGTGCCGGAGGTGGGCGTCACCGGGCTGCATGAAATGGTGGCCAACGCCCTGGTGATGCCGGGGGAGAAGAAGCGCGAAACCGACTTGCGCGGGGAACCGTTGGAAGGCATGGAGGGCGATACGGATGAATGACAAAGGCAAAATCGTCACCGGGCTGGTCATTTTTGCCGCCGTGGTGACCTTCCCGTTCTGGTACAACCTGGGCAAGGCGGCACCCCCGCCGGAAGTCGTTCTCACCGAGAAGGCCAAGGCGGCGGGCGAGTGCGTGCTGCCCAAGGAGGAAATCCGAGCCGAGCACATGCAACTGCTGGACGTGTGGCGCGACACCCAGGTCCGCGATGGGCAGACGGTCTACATCAACGCCAAGGGAAAGGCGTACACCATGAGCCTTTCGAACACCTGCCTGGATTGTCACAGCAATTACAAAGACTTCTGCGATCGCTGCCATGTGTATGCCTCCGTGGATCCGTATTGCTTTGATTGCCACATCGACAATCCGAAGGAGGGTGAATAAATGGAACGCAGCCGAAGAGAATTTTTAAAGATTGCGGGGGCCTCGGCGGCGATCGGACTCGGTGCGCGACCGGTGATCGAGGCGGTGGCCGCCGCCACCGGACACCAGGCGGCACCCGAAGCGCAGGTGGCCCACCATCCCGAAGCCCTGAAAGCCACGCGGTGGGGGATGGTGGTGGACACGCGCAAAATCGAATCGGCCGAGCAGATCGAAAAAATGGTCGAGGCCTGTCACCAGGAACACAACGTGCCGATGCTCGAGGAGGAGCGCCACCGGATCAAGTGGATCTGGGAGACGCATTTTCACAACGCCTTTCCTTCCCAGTCCACCGACCGGGTCAGCGAGCATCTCGAACACATCCTGCTGCCGGTGATGTGCAACCACTGCGAAAACCCGCCCTGCGTACGCGCCTGCCCCACCAAGGCGACCTTCAAGCGGGAGTCCGACGGGATCGTGATGATGGATTTTCACCGCTGCATCGGCTGCCGCTTCTGCATGGCGGCCTGCCCCTACGGCTCGCGTAGTTTCAATTTCAGGGACCCGCAGCCGTTCATCAAGGAAGTGAACCTGAAGTACCCGCGCCGCATGAAGGGTGTGGTGGAAAAATGCAATTTTTGCGAGGAGCGGCTGGCCCTGGGACAAATGCCGGCCTGTGTGGAAGCCTCCAAGGGCGCCATCGTCTTCGGCGACCTGACGGACCCCGATTCCGAGGTAAGGCATGTGCTGCGTGAGAATTTCACCATTCGACGCAAACAGAACTTAGGCACCGAACCGTGCGTCTACTACATCGTGTGAGGTGGGTATGCTTGAATTAGCCATAAAAGGAAACAAAACGTATTGGACATGGATCGTGGCCCTGTTGGGTGTCATCGGCGCCGGATTCATCTTTTATCTCTGGCAGCTCCAGTTCGGATTGGGCATCACCGGCATGAGCCGCGATGTGTCGTGGGGCTTTTATATCGCCAACTTCACCTACCTGGTCGGTGTGGCCGCCGGAGGCGTCATGGTGGTGCTCCCTTACTACCTGCACGACTACAAGGCCTACGGCCGCGTCACCATCCTGGGTGAATTTCTGGCCATCGCCGCGTTGATCATGTGCCTGCTGTTCATCATCGTGGACCTCGGGCAACCGATGCGCGGTTTCAACGTGCTGATCTACCCCACGCTCAACAGCGTGCTCTTTTACGACGCCATGGTGCTCAACGGCTACCTGCTGATCAACCTGATCGTGGGCTGGAACGTGCTGGAAGCCGAGCGCAACGGGGTGCACTACCAGAAGTGGCTCAAGCCGATCATCTACCTTTCGATCCCTTTTGCCGTCAGTATCCATACCGTGACGGCGTTTCTCTACTGCGGCCTGCCCGGCCGCGGATTCTGGCTGACGGCCATCCTGGCGCCGCGCTTCCTGAGTTCTGCCTTTGCCGCCGGTCCGGCCCTGTTGGTGCTGTTGTGCCTCTTCATTCGCAACACCACCAAGTTCGACCCGGGCAAGGAGCAGATCCAGAGCCTGGGCAAAACCGTGGCCTACGCCATCTGTATCAACGTCTTTTTCTTCCTGTGTGAGGTATTCGTCGCCTTCTACAGCAACATTCCCGAACACATGGATCACATCAAATACCTGTTCGTCGGACTTCACGGTCACGGCGCGATGGTGCCCTGGATGTGGTCCTCCATGGCGTTGATGGTGATCGGCATCATCCTGACGGTCAACCCGGTGACCCGCAGAAACGAAACCACCCTGGCCGTGGCCTGTGCCGTGATCATCGCCGGTACCTGGATCGATAAGGCCTTGGGCATGATCGCCGGCGGTTTCGTACCCAACCCGCTGCACGAGGTCAACGAATATGCACCCACTTTTCCGGAGATCGTCATCACCATCGGCGTGTATGCCATCGGCGCCCTGGTATTGACGGTGCTGTATAAAATGGCGGTGGGGGTCAAAGAAGAGGTGGAGCAGGGTTAACTTCTGCTCGATCCTGATCGTTCGATTGCAAAGGCCCGGCGGATTCTCCGCCGGGCCTTTTTGTTGGCTGTCGCCGGGCGACGATCAGCTTCGCCGTTTTTCTCTCAACCGTTTGAACCGGCGGCGTCGTAAACGCCCTTTCCATTGAACGAGCATTTCATAGTTGGCCGGGGTGATGAGCAAGGCCAGAAGGGTGGCGCTGCACAGGCCGGTGACAAAGGCCGTGGCCATGGGCGCCCAGGAGATCGATTTGGAAGGAATGCCGATGGCCATGGGCAGCAGGCCCAACAGGGTGGTGACGGTGGTGATCAGCACGGGACGGATGCGGGCGGCGCAAGATTCCAATATGGCCTGCCGCAGCTCTCTGCCCGCACGCATGCGCTTGTTCATGAAATCGATGAGCAGGATCGTATTGTTGACGGCCACACCCGACAAGCCGATGGTGGCGATGAAGCTGCCGATGGTAAACAGGGTCCGGGTAAAAAATATGCCGTAGGCCACACCGATAATGGCAAAGGGCACGGCGGTCAGGATCAACAATGGCTGCAGGTAATCCCTGAATTGGGAGGCGAGCACCATGTAGATGCCCATTAAGGCCATACTGAAAGCCACGGCCAGAGAAATGTAGGACTTGGTGGTGGACTCGAACTCACCCCCGAAAGAGATGGAAACCCCCGATATTCGTTCACGAATCTGTTGGTAAAAGGCCTGCACCTTTTTTTGAACGACCGCCGGCGACAGGTTGGATCCCGGCCGGATATCCGCGCTGATGGTAATGGTGGGCTTGCCCTGGTAGCGCGAGCGAACATTGGGTTCCGCCACCATACGAGCCGTCACCAGGTCCCTCAGATAGATGGGGGCGGCACTGTCCTCGATGACCGGCACCGACAAGATGTCCAGGGGCGATGACAAGCTCGCGCTGTCGCTCACCAGGTCATCTGCACGGGCCAGACGGACCACCAGGTCCACCTCTTCATCCGCGGCCCTGAACGGCCCGGCCGTGTGGCCGTTGAGCACGCCGGCGGCGATGGCGGTAATCTGGGCCGTCGACAGATTATACTGATACACCGCCTCCTGGCGCGGTTCGAAAGCCACGGTACGATGTTGCACCGGCCGGTTGTCTCCCAGATCCACAAGATCGACCAGATCGCCGTCCTTGCGCATCGCGGCCAGCAGGCGATCACTGGCCTGGATGGCCGAGGCAATGGTTTCGGCCTGGACCCGCACATTGACCGCCTTACCCGTGGGCGGACCGTCGCCCTCCTCGAAGATCTGCACGGAGGGCCGCGCCGGATCAGCGGCGTAATTCTCGGCCACATAGGCGTTGATGTGCTCGCGCATGTAACTCAGGTGCTGCATGGGATCGTTGGTGGGGTTGTCCGGAAAATCACGCACCCGCTTTTCCGGAAGCGTCACCACGATCTGACCGTAATTGGATCCATAATGGCGGACATAGTCCTGGTCTTCGTAATAGCCGGTGTAACCGGCCGTGGAATCGGCCTGCTGCGACCCCAGGGAGATGATGAACCGTGAAAGGTCGCGCACGATGGCATCGGTTCGCTCCAGGGCGGTGCCGGCCGGCGTCTGCAGGGTCACGTGGTAGCGGAAATAATTGCCCGGAAAAAATTTCACCTTGATCAGCGGTGCGATGCCGAACATGGAGAGCAGCAGAATCGCCAATGCCGACCCGAACGCCAGATTGATTCCGATCAATGCGACGGCCTTGTGGTCGAGCACCCAGACGACGGCCCGGCGGTAGATGCGCCAGGTGGGGCCGAACAGGCCGGTCTGCAAATGGGCGAAGGGCGCCTCTTCGTCCTCCTGCACCGGCAGGGTCTCGGCATTTTTGGGACCCCAGTCGAAAATATGGATGGGCAGGATGAACAGCGCTTCGAGCAGGGAGGCGGCCAGGGCGTAGCTGACGGTTTTGGGAATAATGGCGAAGAAATCTCCCGTGCTGCCGGTCATGATCAGCATGGGAAGGAAGGCCAGGGCCGTGGTCAGGGCCGAACTGATCACCGGCAGCATCACTTCCGAAGTTCCGTCGATGACGGCCTGGCGCCTGGATTTGCCCATCTGCATGTGGCGGAAGGTGTTCTCCACGATGATGACCGCATCGTCCACGAGAATGCCGGTGACCAGCACGAAAGAGAAGATGCTGATCGTGTTGATGGTCACGCCGCTCAGCTTCATGATGGCAATGGCGCACAAAAAGGAAAAGGGGATCCCTATGGCGGCCAGCATGGCGTTGCGAAACCCCAGGGAGAGCCACAACACCAGCACGACCAGGGCCATTCCCAGGACCAGGTTGCCCCCCAGAATGCGGATCGAGTCATTGATCTCGATGGTCGAATCGTTGGTGAACACGACCTGAAGGCCTTCATCGACGTGCACCTGTTCGAAACGCCGGGCGAGCGCCTTGACCTGTTCGCTGATGGCGACCGCACTGCCCTTCTCTTCCTTGGTCACCACCAGACGGACGGACGTTTGGCCATTGACCGACGGCACGGTGATCCGGTCCCGATAGTGCAGGCGGGCGCTGGTCACCAGGTCCCTGACCCGAATATAGTTGCCGTCGCCGTCCCGGCGCACGATCACATCGAGTACGTCATCCTGACTGCGCAGACGGATGCCGGCATCGAGCATGTAGGCGGTGTCGCCGGTGCGAAACCGGCCCGAGGGAATCTTGGTACTGGCCGAGGACACGGCCTGAACCACCTGGCTGAAGGTGACCCCGAATCGGCGCAGGCGTTCCGGGTTGAGGGAGAGATGAAACTCATCTTCCGGTTCCCCTTCGATATCCACGTCCCTTACCGTCGGTACGCTGATCAAGGTGGCACGCAGCTCCTCGGCATACCGCTCCAGACTCTGGGGCGGCAAATCGCCGCTGAGGTGAACGATGATCACCGGCATCCAGATGTTGGTATCGATCCATATGAAATCGGGCTCATCGACGCCCTGGGGAAGTTCGTCTTTGATATTCAGCACCCGGAAGCGCAACTCGTTGTAAAGCTCCTGGTAATCCGTGTCGTCGATGAACTTGACCTGGACCGAGGAAAAATTGCGATAGGAGTTGGACTGGACATACTCCACATCCTCCATGCTCTCCAGGGACTCTTCGATTTCACGGGTGACCAATTGCTCCACATCTTCGGCCGAGGCCCCAAAATATACCGTGTGAATGAAGACCTTGCCGATATCGACCAGGGGCAGGTTCTCGGTGGGATTGGTGAGCAGGCTGAACACCCCGGCCACCACCAGGATGACGAAAAAGACATTGATGAAAACGGTTTGCTTGAGGGTGTATTTGACGACCGTGGGCATCATAGGGATCTGCAGGTTCCTGATAGGGTTGGATGCTTATTTCGCCGGCGGTGACGCTCCCTGCCGCAAGGCCATGCCCGGTTTTAGAAGTGCGTGGTCGGCGATCAACACATGATCGGCGGTTTCCCCCAGTACGACGACGGGCACCCTGCGGCCGTCGGACTGCAGGACCACGAAGGGGTTGTCATAGCGTTGAACGACGGCGGTCCGGGGCACCATCAACCCTTCGGTCGCGACCTCGAAGGTGAGCTCTGTCAGCAGCCCCCCCATGGCTTCCCCCCCCCGGTAATCCAGCAAGGCGAGCTCGACGCCCCATTTGCGGGTTCGCTCGTCAAATTCTGGATTGACCCAATTGATTCTGGCCTGAGTGGGCCGACCGGCCACGGTGACGTTCAATCGCTCGGGCTCCCGCAGGGCGTCCAACTCCGGACCGGACACGAACAAGGGCACGACCAGCCGGGTAAAATCGGCCACCTGGCCCAAAGGGGTCCCGGCGGCGATGATCTCGCCCGGCTCCACCTGCCGGTGCACCACGATCCATCCCTCGGGCGCCGGAAGCCGGTAACGCCGACGCCGTTCTTTGAGCTCCTCGAGTTGGACGGACACTGCTTTCAGTTCGACATCGGTGGCTTGCAGGGCCAGGCGCGCCTGGGCGAGTTCCTCGGTGGCCGCATCCCAGTTGGACTGGGTGGCGACATGGTCCGCATGCAACCGGTCGATGCGGCGAAATTCCTTTTCCAGGTAAGCGGCCCGCGATGCGTTTCGTTCTCGGGCAACGCGGAGCTTTTCCAGGTTCCATTGGGTTTGCTCGATCTGGAAATCGATGAAGACCGGGTCCACTTCGAGGAATGGTGCTTTTCCAATCGCGCCGCCCACATCGTAATGAACATGGAGAACCTTGCCGGAAACTTCCGAGGCAAGGTTCTGCGTGGTATTGCTACGGGTATAACCTGTCAGGGTGACATTTTTAAGGGCCGGTTGCACCGTCGCACTATCCGCTGCGAACGCGGCACCGGCAACCAATATCCATGCGGCGATCCATGCAAATGATTTCAAGTTCCCTCGCACCTTATGAATTTTGTCGGATGCCGAACCCATCGATGAGGCAATAGATTCGGCAATATCCAAAAGAAAACGGCCAAATGAATTGGCATCATTTGGCCGTTAAAGGAGGAGAACAGATGAAAAAACTATTGGTTTGGCAATTTGAGATAATGCAAGCTGCTTGCCATTTGCGTGTCAAAACATCGCCTGTTTTTCTGTACGTTTATTTTTATCTATTGTTTCAGCATGTTAAAAATTTTCAAACTGATGCTCGCAAACCTTCCGTCGGCCGCGGAGGCGCCCCTGCGTGAGGTCAAGGTTTAAAATTTTGAACTCAAAAGTGGCTGAAAAAATTTTAACATCCTATTATTATTACATATACATAAAAACCGGCGGCTGTTCATAATCTTGAACCCGGCGATCCTCACATGGGCGTCCCAATACCTTACCTGTTGCTTTTTTTGCCTATTTTCCGTTCAAAGTTATGAACAAAACACCACATATGGGGTTCACACGCGTCGTGTGTCTATCATATCGATGGTCATGCCACCGGGGCCTTGTCGAGCAGGCGTTTGATTTCGCGCAGTAACTCGGCGTTGGAGAATGGTTTGGTGATGTAAGCATCGATGCCCAGGTTCAGTCCTTTGGCGACATCCACATCCCTGTTTTTAGCGGTCAGGAAAATCACCTTGATATCGTTCCATTCAGGGTGTTGCCGGATGACCTGAAAAATCTCGTAACCATCCAAGTCCGGCAGCATGATATCCAGAATGATCAGGTCCGGCTTTTTTTGTGTGATGGCGTCAAAGGCATCCTTACCGCTCTGTGCCAAGGCCACATTGAAGCTGTTCTTCTCCAGCAGAAATTTAAGCGGTACCAGAATGCTGATCTCGTCATCGACGATCAAAATGGTAGGTTGTGTCATGGCGCTATATCTTTTCAATCGGCATAGGGAACGATTAATGTACCACAATCCATCGGATTGCCCGATTGACTCTATGACCCAATTCAATTAAAGTCGACCATATGGTTTTGAAAATATCAAAAAACTTTTTTGAAGACAATTCATATTTTTTCAAACCATTCATTCCCTGCCCGATCAACATGTGCCCCCGCGCCTTCTAATCGGGCTGCACGGGCGACGCGGTTGCACGAGGGCTGGAAGGCACACCCCATGAAAAGCAGCAGGACCCGCGCCCAACGCTTTACCTATCTCTTTATTGTGGGGGTACTGGCATTCAACTATCCACTGCTCTCTCTGTTTGACGTGCCGCGCAGGATCTTTGGCGTGCCGTTGCTCTACGTCTATATTTTTGTGGTTTGGGCGCTGTTGATCGTCCTGGTGGGCGTTACGGCAAGGTCCCGTCCCAGCGGGATGTAGCCATCGGCGGCTTCGTTGGTTTTGCCATGTCAACCCAATCCGAATGACCATGCTGGCGACCGAAACCATACTCTTTGTTTCCATATGCTACATCGGCATGCTGTTCGCCATCGCCTACTACGGTGACAAACGGGCCGATGCGGGCCGCAGCATCATCAACAACCCCTATGTCTACGCCCTCTCCATGGCGGTCTATTGCACGGCCTGGACCTTCTACGGCAGCGTCGGCCGGGCGGTGCATTCCGGCCCCGCCTTTCTCTCCATCTATGTTGGACCGACCCTCATGGTCACGCTCGGGTGGCTGGTGCTGCGCAAGATCATGCGCATCAGCCGGGTTCACCGCATCACCTCCATCGCCGATTTCCTGGCCTCGCGATATGGCAAAAGCATCCTGCTCGGCGGCGCGGTGACGATCATTGCCGTGCTGGGCATCGTCCCCTACATCTCACTGCAACTCAAGGCCATTTCCACCAGTTTTCAGGTGATGAGCAGTTTTCCCAGCGGCGATGTGGTGGTTCGGCGGATGCCCTTTTTTCAGGACACGGCCTTCTACGTCGCCATTTTGCTGGCGGCTTTCGCCGTCCTGTTCGGCACCCGCAAACCCGAGGCCACCGAACGGCACGAAGGCCTGGTGGCGGCCATCGCCCTGGAGTCGATGATCAAACTGATCGCATTTCTGGCCGTGGGCCTCTTTGTCACCTACGGGTTGTTCGACGGTTTTGCCGATCTTTTCTCCCAGGCCGCAACCCATGACCATCTGGTCGACCTGTTTACCTTCGAACGTCAGGGGGGCGACGCCTACATGGACTGGACGGTCTATGTTGTCCTGAGCATGTTGGCCATCGTTTTGCTGCCTCGCCAATTCCAGATCACGGTCATCGAAAATGTAGAAGAAGATCATTTGCGAAAGGCCATCTGGCTCTTTCCGCTCTACATGCTGGCGATCAATCTGTTCGTGCTCCCCGTGGCCATGGCCGGCATGCTCCAATTTGCGGGCCAGCCCGTGGATGCCGACATCTTCGTACTCAAGCTCCCCCTGGTCAGCCAGCAAAAGGCCCTGACCCTGCTGGTCTTTATCGGCGGCATGTCCGCGGCCACCGGCATGGTGATCGTCGAAACCATCGCGCTTTCCACCATGATCTGCAACAACCTGGTCATGCC
>DHGT01000018.1 GCA_002402905.1 Desulfatitalea sp. UBA4791
AGGAGCAGCGACGGGCGTCTTGGCGTATGAAATTCGCCACGGAACGCCTGATCGCCGAGGCCAGGCCCAACGCCGGACACCTCGCCATCGCCCAACTCTACCGATCGGGCAAGCTCACCAGCGTAATCACCCAGAATATCGACGGGCTGCATCAGGTCTCGGGCATCCCGGACGAAGCGGTCATCGAACTGCACGGCAACAGCACCTACGCCGTCTGTCTCGACTGCGGCAAGCGCTATGAACTGGACCACATCCGCAGCATTTTCCTTCCCGACGAAACCCTGCCGCATTGCGACGCCTGCGGCGGGATCATCAAGACCGCCACCATCTCCTTTGGTCAGTCGATGCCAGTGCGCGAGATGAAGTTGGCCGAAGAACACGCCCTGGCATGCGACCTGTTCATTGCCGTCGGCTCGTCCCTGGTCGTCTATCCGGCGGCCGGATTCCCTCTTTTAGCCAAGCGCAATGGCGCAAGAATGGTGATCATCAACCGTGATCCCACAGAGCTGGATCGCTATGCAGATCTGGTGATCCATGCCGAGATCGGCGAGACGTTCAAGGCGGTTCTGGGAGTGGACGAAGGATAGGTGTGCCCGTCCACGGCTGCACGGCATTTGACAAAAAATTCGCAAGGCATCGGCAATGGCAGGCTTGGGTGGAGCAGGTGGCCAGGGCCACGTACGCCTGCGGTCTTAGTGCCGCTTGAATGCAAACGGCGGACAAGCGGCCCAGACTGTTTGAGCGCAGCGAGTTTCTGGGCCGCCCGCCTTGCAATCTTAGCGGCACTTGACCGCTTGGCGTGTGGCATCGGCCACCTGCTCCACACGCGCCGGGTCTATTGAATAATAGCATTCAGTTAAAATCGCTGGATCTCGATGCTGCCGACAAGCTCCCTCACCGAGGCGATTCCCTTTTCACGAAGATAGTCTTCGATACCGTCGATGATCTCCATGGTGCAACGCGGGTTCACGAAATTGGCCGTACCGACCTGCACCGCACTGGCGCCGGCGATGATAAACTCCAGGGCATCTTCGGCGTTCATGATGCCGCCGATGCCGATCACGGGCACATCGACCGCCTGGGCGACCTGCCAGACCATGCGCAGCGCCACCGGTTTGATGGCCGGCCCTGAAAGGCCACCGGTGATGTTGGCCAGTCTGGGGCGGCGGGTATGAATGTCAACGGCCATTCCGGTGAGGGTGTTGATCAGTGAAACGGCGTCTGCGCCCCCATCGACGACGCTGCGCGCGATCAGGGTGACGTCGGTGACGTTGGGTGAAAGCTTGACGATCAGCGGCCCCTGGTAACGGCGCCGCACCGCTTGAGTGACTTTTTGGGCAGTGTGGGCATCGGCACCGAAGGCCACCCCACCCTGCTTGACGTTCGGGCACGAGATGTTGACCTCGATGCCGGAAATCCCTTCAATGCCGTCGAGCCTGGCCGCCAGTTCGGCATAGGATTCGATATCGGTTCCATAAATATTGGCCAGTACCGGCGCCTCGAGTTTTGCCAGGTACGGCAATTTTTCACTGATAAAGGCATCGACGCCCACATTTTCAAGACCGATGGCATTGAGCATCCCGCAGGCGGTTTCCACGATGCGCGGCGGGGGATTGCCCTTCGAAGGTGCCAGCGACAATCCTTTGACCACAACCGCGCCCAGTCGATCCAGGGACAGCAGGGACTCGAATTCTTTGGCATACCCGAAGGTGCCGGAAGCGGTCATGACCGGGTTTTTCAGCCTCAACCGCCCCATATCGACAGACAAATCAGGATTCATTCAGTTTTCCAATCGTTTTGTCACGCAACGTGGCACCACACTCATCTATTGAAGGGTTAGCCTGGTGAAGGGATAGCCTGGCGCATCAAAGCGTTTTAATATACCCCATGGCTGTACCCTAGCGCAATACCATCTATGGAGCGATCCAATTCCCTTTTAATATAGAATACGGATGCTTGCCCTCCTGTTACGCCTTGAGGCCGAATCCATAAATATCCCTGAACGATCGTAAAGTTCCGAACAAAGGGGGCGATAGTACCTATAAGCCGATACGGCCTTAGTGACCATTTTCGAAAACAGGTATTGTGCCATGATCAAACTTCTCAAACGCGGGGATAAACCTTTACCGGAAGACAACTCCGACGCCGTGATTCAGTCGGCGACGGATATAAAAGAACGCGCTGAGATGTTGTTTCGCAGCGTCGATGTACTCTTGCATTTTTTAAAGGCCTTTGCCCTCGATTTCAAAGAGATCAATGCGGAACGATACAAGCAGGAGGTCCAGGAGTTAAACGATCTGTATCATTCCGACGAACGCTCGAAGCGCATCGAGATGCACTTCGAGCGTCAAAAGGAGCGTATTCTCGCATTCATCGAGCGTCAACGCAGCTATGTCCATGACAAAGAGAAAGAGCTCCGCGACATCATCGATCTGCTGACCAAGGCCATGGCCAACCTGAACGTGGAAAACCTGGAATTCTATCGCCGAATTCACGACCAGGGCGAAAAGATGATCGAGATCAGCGGGCTCGATGACATCAAAAAGATTAAAAACGCCCTCAAGGTCGAGGTCGAGCAGATGTGGGAAATGGTCGAGCTCAAGCAGGACCAGGAAAAACGTCAGATTCAATCATTGGCCAATCAGGTCCATACCCTGCAAGCCGAATTGGCAGCCGCCAAAAAGAAATCCATGACAGACGGCCTGACCGGAGTATACAATCGCCATGCCCTGGATCACTTTCTTGCGGAGAGAATCGATCGCAACCGTATGGTTCATGAGGATTTCAGCCTGATGATGGTCGACATTGACAACTTTAAGCAGATCAATGACAAATATGGCCACCTGATCGGAGACAGGGTGCTGGTCGCGCTGGCTCAAAAATGCCATGGAGCCATACGGGGGGATGATTTTCTGGCGCGCTACGGTGGCGAAGAATTCACCATTATTCTCGAAGGCACCACCTTTCGGAACGCGCTCAAAAAAGCGCGCACCATTTGTACCAGTGTCGCTGCAGTGCGTTATGCCACCAGCGAAGTCCAAAAGGATGATTATTTGAGCATGACGGTCAGCATCGGCATGACCCAGTTTAAAAAAGGCGACACGCCCGAAAAGCTGGTCGCCCGTGCGGACAAGGCCTTGTACGAAGCGAAACGCAAGGGGAAAAATTGCGTGGTCGGCCAGAGATGACCACCTCTTTAAAACCGGATGTACCATCGGAATATTCTTGACGATTCTGACAATGATCGTCTTCCTGCAGCATCTCCGCCGCCAAACGGATCATTGACAAACCTGTGGCGGCCGATTAGTTTTACCAGTTGCGCACGGGCGGCAGAGCTTTTGCATCACCCTGCGCCAGCGCAGTCTGAGACCACTCCAGGAGGAGCCCTTAATGTCCATCAGTGATCGTGTTCAATTTGAAAAACCTGATCTTGAAATCCTGAATCAAACGCATACCGTAGTGGATCTTCATTTCCACTCGACCTATTCCGACGGACTGAATCGTATTGACAAGATTGCCGCCAAAGTACGCAAATTGGGTATCGGCATCGCCATCACCGATCACAATGAGATTCGTGGTGCGCTGGAAATCGATCAATATGATGATATTTTTTCCATCCCCGGCATCGAATTGACGGTCGCCGAAGGATCGCATTTGCTCGTCTATTTTTATGAGACAGCCGAATTGATTCGATTTTACGAGCGCGAGGTGGTGCCTCACATGGGCGCCGGCGTCATGAGTTCCCTGAGTCTCACCATGGCCCAGGCTATAGAAAAAAGCCGCCGTTACCGATGTGTCGTTATTTTCGCCCACCCCTACTGCGCCATGTACACCGGCGTCTGTAACGTGCAATTCTCGCCAGGTGAGCTGCAGCATTTGCTGGCCCTGGGCGACGGCGTCGAATCGATCAATGCCAACAACCTGAATCGCTGGAACCTCAAATGCACGGTTTTGGGATTCAATCTCGACAAAGCCATGGTGGGCGGCAGTGACGGGCACGCCTTAAACCATATGGGACGAGCGGTGAGCTACGCGAAATGCGCCCGAACGCGGCAGGACTTTCTGGATGCCATCAAGAGCAAGCGCAACCAGGTCGTTGGCAAAGAGATCACCTTCCTGCGCAAAGTGACCACCAACAGTCTCAAGCTGCGCTCGAATATCGGCAACTGCCCGGACCTCATTGAAAAAAACATTCGCTATGGCCGCAAGGTGATTCAGTTCAAGTCGTGCGCCCTGCGCGACCAAATGAAAAGACGCATCGAACACCACTTCAGACAGGAGCGTTTGCGCAGCTACTTCGGCATCTGAAAACCAAGCGTATAAAAAGGATTAAATTTTCCTCGCAATGCGGATATGGGAAGTACCAGTAGGATCATTATGTCCAAAATGTGCTGCCGATAATCAATATCGCTATGAAAAATACTATTGTAGAAGTCAGTAGTTCAATACCCAATCCAGGAGTTCTTTCTCGAAAATCTCCATAACGTGTGCTGATTCTTCCTGACGTAGAAACTTTTTCGTGGCTGCATATGCAGGCGTGGAGAGTTTAAAAAGTTTCTCGGCATAAGCATGGGCAGCATCCATGATGCCGCCGTCTTCTTCCACCAAGTCATCGACGATTCCACGCTCAAATGCTTCGCGAGGGGAATAGGCCGTGGCATGGAGCAAGGTCTCTTTCCAGTAGCGATGTGGAATAGATGAACGGCAGATCAGGGTAATCCAGCTCGGGATGGCCATCTTGTTGGCGACTTCATTCATTTGAACGGTGTAAGGCCCGTCGGCAACCATTAACCGGTCGCACGCACAGGAAAGGATAACTCCACCGGCAATTGAATGCCCAGCATATGCGGCAATGGTTGGTATGGGAAACTGATAGACCCTGAGCATAGTTGTGGCAAACCTTCTTTTAAACCTGATCTGTTCCTCAAAGTCCTGGGTGGGCAGAAGTTTTAAGTC
The DNA here is from genome assembly GCA_002402905.1 of Desulfatitalea sp. UBA4791. Classification (GTDB taxonomy): domain Bacteria; phylum Desulfobacterota; class Desulfobacteria; order Desulfobacterales; family Desulfosarcinaceae; genus Desulfatitalea. The sequence continues at coordinate 4,957 of DHGT01000018.1, forward strand.
AAGGCCAGCCGAAAAAATACCTGTTCGATACTGCGGGGATTGTCCAGGCCAACGGGCCGGAAGCCAAGCAGGCCCATGCGCACGCCCACTACCTGTCCTGGGCACAGGTGCCCATGAGCCTCTGCGGACGCCTCCAGGAGCTGATCAAATGGTAGCATTGGCGGCTGCATTGGATTTTATCGCCTCTTTCATGGCCTTTGCGTTTTCAGGCGGAACAGGGATATCGGTGCGGGTATTCATGGTGATGGCTTCTGACGGACAGCCTGTGGCGCATACGGCGCATCCAAAGCAGCGGTCCAGATTCACCACCGGCACCTCTTCAGTCCCCATCTCCAACGCCTCGGCCGGACAGCGCTCGATGCACGTCTCGCATGCCACGCACGTTTCGGCGTCGAAGCGCGGCTCGAAGCCGGAGTTTAAGGCCAGGCCCGGTTTGTTTTTGGCCAGGGCGTGGGTCACGACCACGCAGTGCCAGCGGTCGCAATTGCAGATAAACCCTACATCGTCGGTCATGTTCATGCTCATGTGGATGAGGCCTGCATCTTCGGCGCGGTCGATCACCTCGCGCGCCTCCGCTTTGGTGATCTTGCGTGCGTTGAGCCGCTCGACCGCGAACTGGGCTCCCATGCCGAACTGCATACAGACATCGTTGGGCATGCCGTGAGTGTCTTCGCCTAATAGAGATGCGGCGTGGCGGCAATAGCAAGTAGTCAAGGCGATTTGATCGTGCTTGTCGATGTAGGTCTGTACCTGATCGTAAGTATGGACCTGGTTGTTTGCCGCGATGGCGCGGTCCACGGTGATCACTCGTTTGGTAGGAAATTCCGGTTTACTGATGTCCGAGTTCTGATTGCAGGCTTTCTTGTAGGCGTGGATGACAGCGGCGATCCGCTTGTCTCGTTCGGACGTGCCCCCGGACATGAATTGAAACTCGAATATGCCGGGCATTAAACGGGCGCTCTGGTAGAACACGGTTCCGTTCTTGTTGACGGCCATGCAGAGCCCCTTGTCGGCCATGGCCTCCAGGATCGGCTCGATCTCTTCCACCGGACGGCCCATGCTTTTGGCCAGGTCCGCTGCACTGAACGGGCCTTTTGGCATGGCGTTGTTGACCTCGGCTTCGGCAGGTGTGAACAGCTCCTCTGCCATGGCGAAGAATTCCGGGATGTCCATCCCGGCAAAGTCGCCACCTCTTTTTTTCATAACCTTCAGCAGTTCGATGTAGACTGGATTGGTCATGGTTTGTTCTCCTTTTACGCAGCTTCCACCCGGCAGGGTACGAAGCGATGCAGCGGGGTGCCGAGCGGGTCTCGGTTGGTGTTTTTGGTCAGGCGGTTTACGTTGATGCCGTACACCTTGCCGTCGTAGATCAGGCCGAAGCCGTGGGGAATCAGCACCGTACCTTTGCGAACCTGGTCGCTCACTTCAAGTTCGCCCACTTCGCTGCCTGCGGCGGTGGTCACCCGAACCTGCTGGCCGTCGCTCAGCCCCAGATCGGCGGCATCATCGGCATGGACGGCCACCGTGCAGGCGCGCTTGCCCTTGTTCCACCCCGGATTGCGCATCAGGGTGTTAATGTTGAATCTAGTGTGGCGGCCGGCGTGGAGAATCAGTGGAAACTCGGACGGCAGGCGCAAGTCCTCGGATTCGCCTTGGGCATCCAGGGCTTTGGCCTCGTCGGCCAGTTCAGGGATCACGACCTCTATCTTTCCCGAAGGGGTCTTAAGAGCCGCCATATTCTCAGCCGGGTCGACGCGGCCCACCCACATGCCCTGTGGGTTATCCAGCAACGCCTGGAAGATGCGGTCTCCCTGGTCAGGGGTGTTCTCGAAACCGACACGAACAGCGTTCTCCCGGAACGCCTTGGGCGCTGTCATCAGTATCCCCCATAAAGCCGCACGGGCTGCGCTGTCCCACTGTTCACCCAGTGTTTTGGCCAGCACGAACGGCATTGCCGCAAATGCCCGCGGCTCCTTGGCCGCCCAGGCCGTCAACCGGGCGCTGAACGTCAATCGGTCGCCGCTCGCTGCGTCGTAGAGCTCCTGAGGTATTTGCGGAATCAGTCCCAGCCGGTCCGCCAGGCGGGTGAAGATTTGGGCTGCCTCCAGGCAGTTCCCCGGCGGGCGCACGATGGGACGCCGAAGCTGAAAATAGACTTCCGGGAAGGTCTCCGGAAAAAAGGTGCCGTCCCAAGACTCATAAAAGGTGCGGCATGGCAGCATGTAGTGGGCCAGGCGAGCTGTTTCACTCATGACGATATCGTTGACCACCAGCAAATCGAGTTTGCCGAAGGCTTCTTCGTAGGCCGAGGTGTCCGGATAGGCCCTCAGCGGGTTGCAGGCGCTGACCAGCACCGCCCGTAGTCGCTCGGGATGGCCACTGAGAATTTCTTCGGGCATAACCGCCGGCGGGAAAGAACCTGCCGCGACCGGTGGCATGTCGGTAACCATTGTGCGCCAGTTCTTGGGGTTGAGTTCGTCGGCGTGACGGCCCAGGGGCATCAGCATGCCCGGGATCACATTGCCGCCTCGTTTGGCAAAAACACCGCAAACGGCAGCCAGGATATTGATCATGTATGAATTGAGAGTGCTACGTCGCCCCATATAGATGCCCAGGTCCTGGTGTACGCACCAGCGTTGTGTCGTCATCAGTCGACACACTTGATGCACCTGGTCATACGGCACTTCGCAAACCTTCAGGGCCGCATCGACATCGAATTCTTCAAACCAGGGCCGGATCGTCTCCCAACCCGCCACATGGTCGCGGATATAGTCCCGGTTTTCCCACTTTTCCTGGACGATAAGGGCGATCATGGCCTTGGCAAGCAAGGCATCGGTTCCTGGCCGCACAGCCAGGTGTATATCGGCAATGGCCGCGGTTTCACTGACGCGCGGGTCGATGACGATCAGTTTGCGGTCCGGATCCTTGCTGAATCCCTTGAGCACGATGGGTGCCCGACGTATCTGGTGGCTCTCCATGCCGTTCCAGCCCCAGGCCACCATGATATCGGATTCGTGATCATCAGGTAAGTGCGGGATGTACTGCTTGCCGAGCATACGCCCGTTAACCCAGAAAATGCCGCTGAACTCCTGCCCGGCCGATGAGTAGAAATATTGGGAGCCCATGGCCCGCAAAACTGATATGCCGAAGGCGCCTTCCGAATGACCGCCCTGTGCGCCGGCGCCCATGTAGGCCAGACAACGCGGACCGTGACGACCCACCAGCTCCTTCATGCGACCGGCGATTTCGTCGATGGCCTGGTTCCAGGAGATGGGGACAAAATCATCACCGTCTCGCTTTAGCGGTTCCGTAACCCGGTCGGCGGGATATTGGTGATAGATGACATTCATCCCCTTGCGGCACGCATAGCCCTGGCTGCGCGGGTTTTCCTTGTCCGGCCGCACCTTGACCATGCGGTCGTTTTCCACCAAGATTTCCAGTCCGCAGTTTTGCGCGCATAGGACACATCCGGTTTTATTCCACCCTTCCATTTTTTCCCTCCTCACCTCAGGTTCAATTTAGCCTGTTTTAGCTGTTGACACTAAAAATATATAGAGGCATTTATGACATAAAACACGTTAAATAGGACATATTGACATACACGGAGAATTGTCATGGCCCATATAACTTTCCTCGCCTACCCGAATTGTTCTCTGCTCAGCATTTTTGGCCCTATAGAAGCGTTTGCCATAGCCAACCTGTGGAATCAGACTCAGGGGCGAGACAGGCACGACAGAGACCCCTTGTTTTCATGGCACATTGTGAGCCTCGATGGGAAAGCGGTTAAGGGATACGGCGGAATTACGATAGAGCCGCACCGATCAATACACGAGGTGGATGCAACCGATCTGATTCTGATACCTGCATTCTTGCCCCCGCTGGATTTTATCGGAAAGGTGTCAGACGAGGTTCTGGCCTGGATCTGTCGCATGCACTCCGAGAACACCCTAATAGGGACCACATGCACCGGAGCGTTTTTCCTGGCCGAGACCGGACTCCTGAATGAGAAAGAAGCCACCACCAATTGGGCATTTGCCCGTTATTTCAAGAAACTGTACCCTAACGTCAAGTTAAAGCCGGAAAAAATCCTTAGCGTGGACGGTGGATTGATTTGCTCGGGGGCGAACACTTCCTTTCTGGACCTGTGCCTTTATCTGATCAAGAAATTCGGTTCAGAGGATCTATCCTCACGCTGTGCCAAGTCACTGCTGGTGGAATCGGGACGACGGAGTCAATCCCCATATTTTATCGTCGATTTCCAGAAGAACCACACTGACGATAAAATCTTGGAAGCCCAGGACTATATGGAGGTTAGTTACACGAAACCCTTTTCATTGGATGACCTGGCATCAGACCTCGGTATCAGCTCGCGCCATTTCAAAAGGCGATTCAAAAACGCCACCGGCGATTCACCACTCGTCTATCTCCAGCGACTTCGGATTGAGGCGGCGAAACGAAAGCTGGAGACCACTCTGGAAACGGTCAATGAAATTACCTGGCACGTAGGATACGAAGACAGCAACTCGTTCCGGCGGCTGTTTAGAAACTATACTGGACTGTCCCCAAAAGAATATCGGGATCGGTTTGCCCGAATGCCAGGTCAAGGTGGTGGGTTGGGCAATGACTGAACGGATGAAAACGGCTCTGGTAATAGAGGCCCTATCGATGGCCTACTTTCGGCGCAAGCCGCCAAAGGGCCTGGTCCACCATTCGGATCGCGGCAGCCAGTACGCTTCACAGGAATATCAGCAGATGCTTGAATCATACGGCATGATATGCAGCATGAGCAGTAAGGCGGACTGTCGGGATAATGCTGTTGCCGAGATTTGTGGATGGGCACTAACGGACCCGGCTCATGAACTTACCCGTTTCCGTATTGATGCGGACCCGATCGCCGGGAGCCATATATTCGGGCACCAGCACCACCCGGCCATTGGACAGGGTCGCGGGCTTGTTGCGGTTGGTGGCCGTCGCCCCCTTGATGATCGGTGCGGTCTCCACGATTTCTAATTCCACCGAAGCCGGAAGCTCGATGGCGGCCAACTGACCTTCGAGCATCAATGCGGTCAACCCTTCCATATTATCCAGCAACCAGTCCTTCTGCTCTTCCAGTTGGTCCACATGGAGGCTGTACTGCTCATAGTTTTCCGCATCCATGAAATGAAAGGTGTCCTGGTCCGAATAGAGATAGGTCATGGGCCGCCTTTCGAGGACCAACTCTTCCAGCACATCGTTGCTCTTATACGACTGCTCCAGATTCTGGCCACCGGGAATCGTGGTGAAACGAACTCGGTAAAGTGTATTGGCACCCCGAGCGGAAGGCGTTTGCATATCGATATCGCGCACTTGGCAGGCAACGCCATTAATGCTGACCACATTGCCTTTACGCAGCTGTGATGCTTTCACGTGAGGTTACTCCTTCTTATACGGTTCCAACCCGTGATGGTTTCGTCAAAAGCCGGGTGGATCAAATATCATAGCCCGCGTAACAGATAAAACGAAATCTGTACCCGCGCCCCTATCGTTTTGATAGCACATCTTTCAAAAATGTCCTGTTTTATTTCATTATTGAAAGCTCTTCGGGACAGCCCATCGACCATATCCGCCCCGGTAAGGGTTGAAGTGCACGCCATATTGACTTCCGGGGGGCTTGAAAATTTCTTCAAAAAATGCACAAAGTGGGCATGTGTGTTGCATTGATTATTTTAGGATTCTTTCCTATCGAAGAATCGATGCAATCGCATGAAAGAACGTGATCAAAAGGAGCGTTAGAACCAGGAATGATTGACCGTTTTCAGAGATTCAGACTGCCAAGGACTGTCGACGAGGCTGTCGACATATTGATATCCGATTTGACGACCCAGCAGATGAATACCATGGGCCACATGAGCGACGAGGCGTTCGACCAACTGTGCAGGCAACTGATCCCTCACTTGCAACACGACTTTGGTTTGTGGAGAGGCAATGACCGATTGCTGATGGATTGTTTCGATAAGGTCGACAACCATACCGACACGGACCCGATGCGTATCATTATGGAGTGCATGCGTGAACGCCTCAAGGTGGATCACGGTGTGTTCATCGCCACATAGGTCAAGGATTCAGTTAAGCTATCATTTACATTCTGCAAAATTTATTGACAGAAGAATGTTTGCGCTTTTTTGACACCTTCATGCCATTCAATATTTTTTATTTTTATTTCTGATAGTTAATTAATACTTGAAAAGTTCAAAAACAGGCATCGGGTTTGCTCAGCTCATTCTAAAAATATGGATGGTATTGTAAACCCGATGAGTCTTGCGTCTATGAACCCTACCGAACGTATCAAACTATTGTCCATGGCAGGTATGTTGACGCTGGCCACCTCCCTGACAATCTATTTCCACGCCGTTCTGAAAAGCGGATTGGTCTTTACCCATCTTTTTTATCTTCCTGTGATTCTTGGCGCTTTATGGTGGGGTCGCAGGGGATTGAGCATCGCCATTTACCTGGGACTCATGCTGATGGCGTGCCACTGGACATTAAGACCCGATATGGCAGGCCCTAATGACCATTTCAGAGCCGTCATGTTTGTCGTGGTCTCGATGCTGGTCTTGATGATGCGCAAGAAAATTCTCGCCTCCGAAGCAGCCTTAAAACGACAATCATCGGAATTACAGCAACGGGTGCAGGCCTTGAGCTGCCTTTACGCCATCAACCGCCTGAGGGAAAAAAGCACCCTTTCCTTGCCGGATATCTTCCAAAAGACCATCCATTTGTTGGAAGAGGTCGGTTTTGAGGGCGTGTCGGCCCGAGCGCGTATCACCTATGAGGGGCGTGCATTCGGAAACGAAACGCCATCTGATTGTTCATTCAGCTTTTCGAGCCCCATCATCCTGGGGCAACAGACTTCTGGGATACTCGATGTGGGCTTTTGCGAAAAACCATCCGTGGACACGGCCTCGGCTTTTTACGACAATGCCCGCGAATTCACAGAGGAAGTGGCCAGAAGGCTGGCCATCATCATCGATCACGAAAACGCCCGCACCGAACTGGAACGCCATCGCCATCATATGGAAACATTGGTGCAGGAGCGGACGGAAGAGCTGATCGTGGTCAATCGGCGGCTCAGGGAAGAGATTGCCGAACGCCTGAAAACAGAACTTTCATTACGGGAGTCGGAATACAAGTACCGACTCCTGTTTGAAAACGCCAATGAAGCGATCTATATCTCCCAGGAGGATCGCATCCTCTTCCCGAATCCCGCAATGACCAAACTGAGCGGATACAGCGGCGAGCAATTGCTGGGGCGTGAATTCATAACCCTGGTTCACCCCGAGGATGCCGACATGGTCTACCATCACTACCGTCGACGTATAGAGGGCGGAAGTGTTCCCGACACCTACGCATTTCGTCTGATGACAGCTAAAGGCGCCACTTGCTGGGTTGAAATCAATGCCGTGGTGATCGAATGGCGGAAGAAACCCGCTACCCTGAACTTTCTGAGAGATATCTCCTCCCGCAAAAAAATCGAAGCCACCCTCGGACAGATTCAAAAAATGGAAGCCATCGGCGTTCTGGCTGCCGGCATTGCCCACAAATTCAACAACGCGCTCGCAAGCATCACCGGCAGCATCGATCTTCTCAAACTCTGCTTTCCAGACCACCCGGAGGTCACAAGATATTGTCAGACCATGTTTCACTCCGTAGAGACCATGACCGGATTGACGCGACAACTCCTGGCCTATGCCCGCGGCGGCAAATACCAGGCACGGCGTCAACAGCTCTCGGCCCTGACGATGGAAACACTTCAGATGCTCGACGCACCCAAGGACAAAAACATACAGATCGAAACCCAGTTTGCACCGAATACGCCCGACATCGAAGGAGATGCCGTCCAGCTTCGCATGGTCCTCCAGGCGATCCTCAGCAATTCTGCTGAAGCGGTGCAAGACGGCGGTCGCATTCGAATTCATACCTTTCGATGCCATATGGATGCATACGATGCATCGGCGTTCGAAGGCTTACCCTCCGGTGAATATGCGGGACTGTGCGTGGCCGACAATGGCATCGGCATGACCGAAGAGACCAGTTCCCGGATATTCGAACCTTTCTTCACCACCAAATTCCTGGGCCGCGGCATGGGCATGGCCGCAGTTTACGGCATCATCAAAAATCATGGCGGCTATGTCTACGTCGACTCGGAAATCGACCACGGAACGGTGGTGCATATCTTCCTGCCCGCCATCGCTTGATTGCATCATGGAAAACATGCGTTATGATAGAAGTCCATAACGCTTGTCAAAATCCAGGGAGGAAGTCGACATGTCTACACCCGGCAAACCCATTGCCCCGCTCGATAAAATAACGCTCCACATTCAGGCCGTGCCCCGGTGCGGCAATTCCGGCCTCCAACCCGCAGAAGCGGATTTTACATTTATTTGCGGTATTGGATCGTCCGGACTGATGCCCTTTGAACACCAACTGATCGAAAAAACAGTAGGTGAGACCGTGACCATGCCCGTGGAACCAGGCGTAGCCGAAGTGATTTTCGGTCACCTCAACTGCATGTTGCATCAAGCCATCGGGATCACGCCGCCCTTTGACCTCCATGCCTCCGTCGTTTCCGTGACGACACCGGAGGGACGCGAAGTGGTCAAGGCCATGGCCCAGATGACCGGCGGTTGCGGCGGCGGTTGTTCCTGTGGATGTGGGTGTTGATACCCTTCCCGACCATTATGGCTATACCCACGGTTTAATTTTGTTATATATTTTCAATCAGTTTCGTCTTACTGCCAAGGAAAGCGTCCCACCTGCGCCCACGACGCAAACGCCTTTTCTGAAGGCGATGCGCACCTCACACCGGGGCCATATTTAATTCATTGATTTAATTCGTTGAATTTCATATATACATTTTGAGGCCAACCCTGAGTGCCAACGATCCGGAAAAAAGGAGAATCGGACGGATATTGCACGCGCATCGGTCCAAGTGGAAATCGACGGCGAACCATCTGGAGCCATACATGTATCGAGACAATTACATTAAAGCCCTTCGCACCGAGATGCTGGAGATGGTCGCCGAGCAACTGACGCCCGTGGCCATTCGCTACGGGTACAGCGATGTTCCCCTGGAAACCACCATCAAGTGGCGTCCCCAGGTCTTGGTTTTAGGCGGGTATTCTTCGGGCAAATCCACCCTGATCAATGAATTTCTCGGGGCCGAAATCCAGGCTACCGGTCAGGCGCCCACCGACGACTCGTTCACGATCATCACCTATGACGACTCGCTGCCACCCGACGAACCGATCAAGGTGACCGAGTCACGGGATGGAAAATTTCTGCTCAACGACAGCGAATACCCCTTCGAAACGTTAAAAAAGCACGGCCAACGGTTTGCGGCCCATTTCCGCCTGAAAAAAGTCAATTCGCCATTCCTCAAGAATCTGGCCCTCATCGACACCCCGGGCATGCTCGACAGCATCACCGAAAGGGACCGCGGGTATAACTACCAGGAGGTCATCGGAGATCTGGCTCAAATCGCCGACCTGGTTCTCGTTCTCTTCGATCCCCACAAGGCCGGTACCGTTCGCGAGATTCACACCAGCCTCCGTGAAACCTTGCCATCCAGAACCTTTGAGGACCGGGTACTGTTCGTTCTCAACCGGATCGACGAGTGCGCCTCCATGATCGACCTGTTGCGCGTCTACGGGACCTTATGTTGGAACCTTTCCCAAATTACCGGGCGCAAAGATATCCCCATGATCCATTTGAGCTACTCCCTGAAAAAAGGCAGGGAGATATCAAAGGATCAGGAGATGAGCTACTTGCGCTACCTGGAAAATCAGCGCGATGTGCTCAAATTGGCGGTGTTGCAAGCGCCGCGCTACCGACTGGACAACCTGGCCGCCTTCGTGGAAACCCATGGCGAACGATTGGCCCATTTTCTCGAAGCCCTCATCAGCTATCGCAAAAGGGCCCGCAAATTCGGTTTCAAAAATTTCCTGGTTGCCTTCCTGTGTTGCCTCGCATTGGGCAGCGCCGTCTTTATGATCACCATGACGGCGCCGCCCCTGGCGGGAACCGACCTGATCATAAAAGGCGTCATCGCCGGAGGTGCTGTCATCGCGGGCCTGTTGGCATGGGCCCTTTCCCTGCGCCGCTTTTTCTATAAACGTTTCCTGAAGAAAGCACTGAAGAACACCAGCAGCTTGACCGCCCTTTTCAATCAAACCCGAAAAGACAACTGGGAAGCGGTGCGGGACGCGGTGATCCGATATCTACGCAATACGGAAGGGAAGTTTTCGTTGCGGGATGTGCGCAACGATTTCAGTGTGGTTTGGCAGGTCTATGAACGCGGCTCCAAGGAAATCCGCGAAGCATTGAAAGAACTCGAGGGCTTGTCCATAGAAGAAGAAACCGAATTTTTCAAAGCACGTCTCAACCTGGATGACCAGGGAAACCCAAGGGGTGTGACGGCTTAACGCGCGATATCACCGGTCGCATCCACCCCCCAACTGGATGCCACGATCATGAACACCCGAAACCCACTGCAAGGGCCCTCCGACGACCCGCTTGCTCCTGAAGTTCTTCACCGCCACGCCTGTGCATTGATCCAGTCTATGCGCACCATGGTGCTGGCCACCCAGGATCATCAAGGCCCTTGGGCGGCGCCCGTCTATTATGTCTACGTCGAGCCCTCTTTCTGTTTTTTTTCAAGCCCCAACGCACGCCATGTCCAGCGCACACAACCGGACGACCTCGTTGCGGCGGCCATTTTCGCAGACAGTGACCAGTGGCAGGAAATCCAGGGGTTGCAGATGAGCGGCCATCTTCGTGAGATCAGCAAACGAACCGATCAACTGAAAAGCATCGGGCGATTTCTGGCCCGATTCCCGTTCGCGGTGCCGTTTCTGCGGCCTTCGAAATCGGAATCGGCAGATGTCGTTCCGGAGGTCGCTGAAAAGGTCAGGATCTACGCCTTCACCCCAAAGGAAAGCTACTACGTCAACAACCACCTGGCCTTTGGCAAGCGGTTACCCGTCGAATTGAGAAGGAGAAAGAAATGACCGCAGCGGACCCCCATGCGTATGCCGAACTCGACCGCCCCGAAATCTTGCGCGCCATTTTTCATCCGCGGCCCGAACCGGCAGGGTTTGACCGGCGCGGCCAAGGCCAGGACCACCTCATCCCGGTCGCCCGGGAGATCGCTATCGGATCACGGTTCCACCTGTGCGATCGATCGGGCGCCACGATCCTCTTTTTTCACGGCAACGGGGAGATCGTGGCCGATTACGATGACCTGGCGCCCATGTACAACCAGATGGGGATCAACTTCATCGTGGTCGACTATCGCGGTTACGGCCGATCCACCGGATACCCGACGATCAGCGGAATGATGGCCGATTGCCACCTGGTGTTCGACTATACGCGCGACTGGCTTACGAAAAATGGCTACCAGGGCCCACTGGTGGTCATGGGCCGCTCCCTGGGCAGCGCGTCCGCCTTGGAACTGGCCGCTGACCCCGGTAAAAAAATCGACGGCCTGATCCTCGAAAGCGGTTTCGCCTATGCAGCGCCGCTATTGCGCCTGCTGGGAGTCGATGTGGATCGTATCGGATTCAATGAGGAGGATGGCTTCGGGAATGTGGATAAGATTACGAAATTCCTCGGTCCCACCCTCGTCATCCACGCCGAATACGATCACATCATTCCATTCAGTGACGGGCAGGCGCTTTACGATGCCAGCCCTGCGCCTCAAAAGCGGTTGATCCAGATCGAAGATGCCAACCACAACGATATCTTCTTCCGTGGGATGGCGGTCTACATGCGGGCGATCCATGACTTCATAAAGCTGACGGCACCGTAAGAAGCCCAATATCTGCGTTGCGCTCATCCCGTGGTCCTTGCGGCGTACGACAAGTACGCCTCAGGACACGGANNTGAACTTCTTACGGCGCCGTCCGGCCGCGACGATTTACGAATCCATCAAAGAGGAGTATAGTCCGAGGAGAGCTCGAGATAGATACCCGCCTCTCGCACGTGGGTCTGGGCCCGGTCCTGTTCGTACCGCTTCTTGATCTTGGCCGGCACGCCCGCGGCCAATTCCAGAGGGCCCACCACCATGCCCTCGGGCACGACACTGCCGGCCGCCACAACGCTGCCTTCCTGAATCAGCGCATCGTTCAATACGACCGCGCCGATGCCGATGAGGACCCGATCCGCAACCGTGCACCCATGGATGACGGCATTGTGACCGATGGTGGTCTGAGACCCGATCCGCAACGGGTGGTTGCTGTCGACGTGCAAGGTGCAGTTGTCCTGAACATTGCTGCCGGATCCGATGGTGATGGTATCCCGATCGCCGCGGATGACCGCGCCGAACCATATGCTGGCATCGTCTTCGATGATGACGTCACCGATGATCACGGCGGTCGGGGCGATAAACACGTTTTTGCCGATGATCGGCATCTTTCCTTTGTATGGCAGAATCATACACGCTCCTGTGCAAGGACTTGCCTATTGCGACCAAAATGGTATTGTTTAGCCCAAACGCGGCTTGCCGGCAAGGTCGAACCGGACCCTATCCTGCCGGCCCCATTGGATTTACCTTGCCTTGGTCCCGTTCGGGAGCCGCTGCAACGCCGTTACGCCGGACGCCATTTGGGGGAGTACCCTATGAAAAACAGTATTAACCGTTTTGTGAACGACCATCAACCCTGCACCTTCAGTGACGATTTGGGCAAAGCCGTTCTCAACTCGCTCTCCGCCCATATCGCCATCCTCGATGACCAGGGCACCATTCTGGAAACCAACCGCGCATGGCAGGCGTTCGGGGGCGGCACGCTCGCCGACAAGGCCAACCATTTCATCGGCACCAATTATTTGAAGGTATGCGACTTGGCCGAAGGCGATGGGGCCGAAGATGCCCACGCGGTGGCGGAAGGGATACGTCAGGTCATTACGGGCCAAGTATCCGAGTTTTTACATGATTATCCCTGTCATGGTCCCGCCGAACACCATTGGTTCTACATGCGCGCCATCCGCATGGAAGGTGATGGTCCGACACGCCTCGTGGTCAGCCACGAGGAGATCACCCAGCTGAAACTGACCGAAGAGGCCCTGAAACAGAGCAAAGTGGCCGTGGAAGAACAGAAACAGCACCTGGAAGAGGCCAACATCGCGCTCAAGGTCCTTCTCAAACAGCGGGAAAACGACAGGGCCGAACTCGAGCAAAAGGTCCTGTCCAATATCAAAAACCTGGTCCTGCCCTATGTCGACAAGCTCAAGCGCGCGCCGTTGCGACCCAAAGACAAAACGGCCGTGGAGATCATCGACGCTCATTTGAACGATATCATCTCTCCCCTCATGCAGCGCCTGACCAACATCAACATTTTACTCACGCCCCAGGAGTTGCAGGTCGCCACCCTGGTCAAAGACGGTCGCAGCAGCAAGGAGATCGCCGAAATCTTGTCGGTGTCCGAAACCACCGTCCATTTTCATCGTAAAAACCTGCGCCACAAGTTCGGCATCAAGAACAGCAGCACGAACCTGCGTTCCTATCTCATGTCGATCGGATAGGTTCACCATCAAAATGCAACACAATGGCAGGATAGACCTACCAATCAACTCTTGAAGTGCCCGTGTTGTGATTGGCCTCCGATGATCTACTATGAGTTGAAAAAGGAGGTCGGAAATGAATCACATTAGCACGAACAATGTTGCGGATATTTTTTTCCAGGTGGGATGGTCCAGTGAGCTGGCGCGCCATACGGACGCCTATGCCGCACGCGGCGTGAATTTCTGGAGAGACCTGTTTCCCCGCCGGTTGCGAACCAGCCTGGAAAACAGGCAGGCCGGGGACCAGTTGTGCATCGAATTTTCGCCCGAAGAGTTGTTCCGTAACGGTCAATCCCGCTCGGTGCAAACCTTCAAACGCGCCCAGTTCGACCCGGCCCTTATCGGAAAACCCGATCTGAGGCCGCTGTTCGGCAGATTCTATCCCAAGGGACTGCTTCGAGACGTTGCGGGGGTTTTCAGCGCCAACATTCAACCGTTCCGGTGTGTGGATGTCAATGACAGAAGCCTCCAGGGCGACCTGGGGCACCCATTGTCCGAGCGGCCGGTGTCGTTGAACGTATCGGTAGGATCGGTCAGCCCCAAGTTCGAGGAACGCGGCGGCGGCATGCGGGATTGGATCGAAACCATTTGCGATGGGGTTGGCATGCAGGCCCCTTGGATGGGCCGACCCACCGATTTTTTCGAGGGAAAGCCCTTCTCGCGCGAGGACGAGCGTGTGGATCAAGAGTTCTACGCCAAACCCCGCCTGGTGCAGCATCTGGATGATGCGGCACTGGGCGTGATCCAGGATCTCTATGGCCGTTTCATCAAAGACGGTATGCGCGTCCTCGACCTGATGGGCAGCTGGGACTCCCATTTGCCTGTGGCAGTCCGGCTGGCGCAGCTGACCGGCGTAGGCCTCAACGGTGTCGAACTCGAAAAAAATGAGCAACTTACCGATCGACTGGTGCAGGACTTGAACCAGGACCCGGTTCTCCGATTTCCGGACAACCATTTCGATGTTGTCATCTGCACGGTTTCGGTGGAATACCTGACCGATCCGATGTCTGTCTTTTCCGAGGTGGCGCGTGTGCTGCGTCCGGGTGGCCCATTTGTCGTCACCTTTTCCAACCGCTGGTTCGAGCCCAAGGCCGTGGCGATATGGAAAGAGCTGCACGAATTCGAACGCATGGGACTGGTTCTGGAGTATTTCCGAAGATCCGGACCATTTCATAAATTGCAGACCTATTCGCTCAGGGGACTTGGTCGGCCCGTTCAAGATAAGTATTATATGCAATTGCCCTATGCCGACCCGGTATATGCCGTGTGGGGCGAGAAAATATGACGGAATGATGAACGAAGGGTTGGATCGATGGTTGAGATGAATCGCATACTGGTGACAGGCGCCACCGGCTATGTTGGAGGGCGCCTGATTCCGCGGCTGCTGGCGCGGGGGTATCGCGTTCGCGCCTTCGGCCGTTCTGTGGGAAAGATGGCCTGCCGGGCCTGGGCGTCCCATCCCAATGCGGAGCTGGCAGAGGGCGATGTGCTGGATGTGCGGGCCTTGTTTGAAGCGGCCCGAGGTTGTGACGCGGCTTACTACCTGGTTCACTCCATGGTGGCCCAAAAGGGCCGATATGCGGAAGCCGACCGACGAGGTGCGCTGAACATGCGCGCAGCCGCAGAAGCGGCAGACCTCAAACAGGTCATCTACCTGGGTGGCTTGGGTGATGGCCATCATCACGCCATCAGCCGTCATCTGAAATCCAGGCACGAGGTCGGTGACATTCTCCGATCGGGTTCGGTACCGACCACGGTGCTGCGGGCGGCCATGATCATCGGATCGGGCAGCGCGTCATTCGAAATCCTGCGTTACCTGGTCGAGCGCTTGCCGGTCATGATCACCCCGCGTTGGGTGCGCACACCTACCCAGCCGATTGCCATCGACAATGTATTGGGATACCTGATCGGGTGCCTGGGCAACGATGGCGCCATGGGAAAAACCCTCGATATCGGCGGACCAGACATCGTTAACTATGAAACCCTGATTCAACTCTACGCCGAGGAGGCTGGATTGCCCCGACGCCGGGTGATACCCGTGCCGGTGCTGACGCCGACCCTCAGCGCGAGATGGATTCACCTGGTGACGCCGGTGCCGTCGTCCATCGCCCTGCCGTTAACCGAAGGGTTGAGCGTTCCGACGACCTGCGCCGACGATCAGATTCGCGGGGTCGTGGATGAAAAGCTGATTCCCTGCCGCCAGGCCATACGCACCGCTCTGGACCGCATCCTGGAAAAGCAGGTCGAAACGTGCTGGTCCGATGCCGGTGAGCTTCAACCCCCGGCCTGGACGACCTGTGGAGATGCACCCTATGCCGGCGGCACCGTTCTGAACTGCGGCTATCGCCTGGTGCTGGATGCCTCCTGCGAGCAAACCTGGAGACACGTGGAGCGTATCGGTGGGGCGCGAGGATACTACTTCGGCGATGGGCTGTGGCGGCTTCGCGGCCTGCTCGACCGCCTGGTCGGGGGTGTGGGGCTTCGACGCGGGAGACGCCATCCAGAGCGGCTGCGCACTGGAGACGCCCTCGATTTCTGGCGCGTTTTGAACCTCGAGATGAACCGCCGCTTGACGCTCGTGGCCGAAATGAAGATGCCGGGCGAGGCCTTGCTCGACATTCAACTGGCCCCCTCGGGTCAGAATCGCTGCGAACTGCGGATGGTCGCGCGATTTCTGCCCAGGGGTCTGGGCGGCCTGGTCTACTGGTATGTGCTTTCCCCGTTTCATGTGTGGATTTATCAAGGTATGTTGAAGGCCATTGCACGGCGTGCAGGCGCCACCCGAACGACCCGACCCACGCGATTCGATCCGGAAGATCGGAAGGCTTGCGCATGGACGCCTGGAACTTCCACCCGAATGTCGTAGTGGCAGGCTTTACGCCCGCCCTTGAAATAAACCCTAGCGGATATCAGTGGTAAGAAAGCATCATCTTGAACCAAATGAATAAGGAGAAGGATATTATGGATCTCAAACAATACTTCGAAGACAACAAAGGTTTTGGCGTACTGTCCACCGCGGATGGCCAAGGCAATGTGGATTCGGCCGTATACAGCCGCCCGCATGTGATGGAAGACGGCACCATGGCATTCATCATGAACGACCGCCTCTCCCACCACTACCTGCAATCCAACCCCAAGGCCGCCTATCTGTTCAGGGAGGAAGGCGCCGGATATCGCGGCAAACGTTTCTTTTTGACCAAAGTGAGCGAGGAGCAGGACACCGAACGGCTCGCGGCACTCAAACGCCGTGTTTATACGTCCGAGAAACAACCTTCCGGTCCCAAATTTCTGGTCTTCTTCAAGATAGACAAGGAACTGCCCCTGATCGGCCCGGGCGAAGAGGAGGTGTAGAGGCCGGTACCCAGAGCGCTATGATCCCAATCGGACGTGATGGGCGTCGTGGACGCCGTCGAGCAACTGGTAGGAATCGACCTGCACACTGATCCAGGCCACATCGGGCTGTTCGAGGAGGCGTTTCAAGTGCGGGTGCCGTACGGCGAAGGCGTCATGGAGGCCTTTGATGGTTTTCGGATCGGAGACTGGCTGCGCATGCCCGCAAACCGTCAAGGCCCTTATTTCATTGAGCGCGGCCCTGTTACGCGAATCGATCATGAGGCTGACCCGAGGATCGCGGACCATGTTTTGGTACTTGCGGGTGTCCTTCGGCGTGACCAGAAACATACGGGTGGCGTCTGGAGAAGAGGTGTAGGCCATTTGGATCGTTTCCTCACCGACACCCTCGGGCAGTATTTCGATTACGTTCCCGTATGCCCGGAAGTCGAATGCGGTCTTCCCGTGCCACGGGAAAGCATGCATCTGGCCGGCTTGCCGGACGCCCCCCGGCTGATCACCACGCGCAGCAAGATCGACCACACCGAACGCATGCTCAAATGGGCCCACCGGCGCGTCAGCGAGCTCGAAAAGGAGAATCTATGCGGTTTCATCTTTAAAAAGGGCTCTCCGAGCAGCGGCATGATTCGCGTAAAAATCTACAACGATCAGGGAATGCCCTATCAAACCGGCAGCGGCCTGTTTGCCAAGGCCTTCATGGAGCACTTCCCCCGCATCCCGGTGGAGGAGGAAGGCCGCCTGCACGACCCGCTGCTTCGTGAAAATTTCATTGAACACATCTTTGCCCTGCAACGCTGGCGTCGCCTGCTGGCCTCAGGACATAAGCTCGGCAACCTGGTCGCCTTCCACACCCGTGAAAAACTCCTCCTGCTGGCCCACAGCCCCAACCACTACCGCGCTCTGGGCAAACTGGTGGCCGAGGGCAAACAGCATCGCCCCGCCAAACTCTTTGACGCCTATGAAAGTCTCTTCGTGGAGGCCTTGCATCTTAAAGCCACCGTGGCCAAAAACAGCAATGTGCTCCAGCACATCATGGGATATTTTAAAAAGGTGCTCAGCAGCGATGAAAAGCAGGAGATGGTCGACATCATCGGCGCATACCGGGCCGGTCATGTGCCGCTCATCGTTCCCATCACCCTGTGCAATCACTATGTCCGCAAATACGGGCAGGAGTATCTCGCCGGGCAAACCTATCTCAATCCGCATCCCATCGCCCTGAAACTGCGCAATCATGTTTAGGACGCTCCGCCTCGGCCTCTGCTGCATCTTTCACGATGCGCCCATCACCTTCCGGCGCACCACGGCCAAGCATCTGATGGGCATGCCGCGCGGACGGCAATTGGAGAAGATCGCGAGCATCTGCCTGCACAACGCCCAATCCCTGATGGCAGCCCTCGCCTATTGCCAGGCGCACGGAATCGGTGCGTTCCGCATCAACAGCCAGATCCTGCCCCTCAAGACCCATCCTGATGTGGGCTACGAAATGAGCGACCTGCCCGGCGGGCAGGCCGTGGTGGATGCCTTTGGGGAATGCGGTCGATTCAGCCGCCGGCACGACATCCGGACGACCTTTCACCCCGATCAATTCATCGTTCTCAACTCGCCCTCCCCGGAGGTCGTGGCCCGATCCACGGCCGATCTCATCTATCATGCCCAGGTGGCCCAATGGGTCCATGCGGACGTGATCAACATCCACGGCGGCGGTGCATACGGAGACAAACCTGCTGCGCTGGTCCGGCTGGCCCAAAACATCGCAGGCTTGCCGGCGGAGGTCCGAAAACGGCTGACACTCGAAAACGACGATCGGACCTTCACGCCTGGTGAATTGGTGCCAGTGTGTCGTGAAATCGGTGTGCCGCTGGTCTATGACGTTCACCATCACCGCTGTCTGCCCGATGGTCTGAGCATCGCCGAGGCGACCCGGCAGGCACTGGCCACCTGGGACACAGATATTTTTTAGATGGCCGCGACCCCAACTCCTATGCCGGCGTGGGCTGGCTGTTCGGCTTGCATGACAGGCCCTGGCAGGAGCGCCCCATATATGGTCAGATCCGATACTGGCGCGTTCCGGTCTCGAGCGAAAATTTGACATGCGGCGTTACATCGACGGCGCCATGCGACGCATCGCCAAAGTCTCTTAGCGGCGATGATCCGACAGGTTACACGGGAAAACCCTGCGCTGCGCCGGCCCGTGCCCTGTCACGCCGCCGGGTAGTTGATCTCTTTCAAGGTGGCGAGAATCTTCGCTTTGTCCAGAGGCGCGTCGTATTCAACCGTCACGGTTTTGGCCTGGATGTCGCCTTGAACGGATTTGATGCCGTCGAGTTCCTTGAGTTCTCTCTCGATCGTGCCGGTACAATGACCGCAGGAAATATTGGGAATATGAAAAGTCTCTTTCGTCATGATGACCTTCCTTTCTGTTCGACCGGGTTGTTTCCGAACCGCTTTCCAATCGTCTGAAATCCTATGGCATAGATTTTAATCACCCTGCCGGCCTTGTCCAAAAAAAATCATCCCTTGGCGCTTTATCGGCGCCAAGGGATGAGAGCACACGTCACAACGTTCAACTCAACTCACGGTAAACAACACCCGGCCATTGTTGCTCTCGCGCCGGATGCGCCCCAGTTCCTCCAGATATCTCAGATGGGAGATGGCCTCGCCCGTGGCAAACCATTTCTGGGCGATGGGGAACTCCTCCCAGGAATCGCATTTGATGTCCCAGGTCATGCGGGCCGCCACGTCGTAGGCGCTCAGCATCTCGGTCTCCAGGATGTTCAAAATTTCGTTGCAGCGATGCTGGTGATGGGTCTTCAACTCCTCGATGCGCGTCCGGTGATCTTCGATAAGACGCCGGTGCCCCGGCAATGTCAGGTCAATCTCCAGCTCCTTGACACGGTCCAGGCTTTTCAGGTAGCTGCCCAGCGGATTGTGGGCATCCGACCAGCACTGAATGTTGGGTGTGATGTCGATCAGGATATGATCCCCTGCCACGAAGATCTTCTTCTCCCGATCATAGAGGCAGGTATGCCCAACGGTGTGCCCTGGGGTCTGCACGCACTCGAATCGATAATTGCCCGCCTCGATCACGTCTCCGTCGTTGAGCATGCGCATGTCGGGGACCCATTCGGAGCTGTGTTTGTAGCCGGGGTGTTGCTCGATGGCTTTGCGCAATTGCCCTTCGGGGAAGCCGTGCAGGCCGGCATAGGCGAGCATGGGCTCCCACCAGCCCTTGGCTTCGACGATCTCGGCATCCGGCCGGTTGAAATAGACCCGACTGGACTCGGTCACCAACCGCGACACCAACCCGAAATGGTCGGCATGCAGATGGGTAATGAAGAAATCCGTTTTATCGAGCTCAACGCCTAACTCGTGCAATCCACCGGTCAAGGCGTCGTAACAAGCCCTGCGATTCAATCCCGTATCGATCACCAGATGGCGGTCTTTGGCACGTACCACGTATGAATTGAGGTACTTGAGCGGGCTGTTGGGCAGAGGCACCTGGATGACAAACAGATCGGGGCCTATTTCCTGGATCATGGTATATCTTTAACTCCTTTACATGACATCATGGGCGGGTTCGGGCCCAATTCCTGGTTCACCTTTATTTGTCCAGATTGGAACGAACGGTTTCCACCAGTGTTTTGACTTCCTGCTCGTTGAGTTGGCCCTCTTTCTTGAAGACCAGCTTCCCGGTTTTATCGAACACCAGCACATCGCTGGTGTCGTCGGCGATCCCCCACTGCTCGACCAGTGCCTTTTTGTAGTCGCGCACATAAATGGTGCTGGGGTAAGCCTTTTGTTTCTTTTCAAGGCTCGAGGAGATGGCGAAGTTGGGCAGCCAGGTGGCGGCCATGTTGATGATGCCGTAGGATTGATATTGCTCCAGGGAAAAGCCTTCGGCCTTCAGGGCCTCGCTGGCCGCGTTGTTCAAATCTTTTTCATCGGGATCCACATAGAAAATGACCGATACCTTTCCGGTCAGCTCCGTACTGCTCCAGGGCGAGCCATCCAGACGGCCGCCCAATTTGTCGGCAAGGGTCAAGGTCTTGGGAACTTCTCCGATTTTCAACTCGGCAAATGCTTGGGGAATGAAGAGGTACAGCGATACCAGAATCAAGAAGCCAGCCACTTTTTTCATTTGTTCCTCCAGTTTAGTGGGTTTGGGCCAGGTGGCCCACCATGACGTTGGTCAGTGCGAAGACACCGGCCAGATCCAGATGAAAAAGTGCCCGATCGTCGATGCCGATCACGGCCCGGGCACCGAACTCCTCATCAGCAGTCCAGAGCAACACATATAATGGAACAAACGGCAATCCAGGGATCCGCACGGCACAATCGGCGCCATCGATCGGCTCCCCGCCCATCTGCTCTGCCCGGCGAACCAATGCTTCGGGGGCGTTTCCGAAACGCCGGGCCAGCGGTTCAAGCGGCAGGCTGTGGGCGCCGGTAAAAAAAAGCGTACCGCCCTGCAGCTCCAGGGGCGTGACCATGCGGCCGCTGGGCGGCACACCCGTGGATTTCGCCAGGGCGGTCAGCAGCACGACACCGCTTTGATAGCTCACCCGGTGATCGGGTTCATCGGCCCGGTGGATGGTCCGCAACCTTGGATTCAAAAGGTAAGTCAATCCCAGCAACGGAACTTTGAACACGCCCGCTTCCCAACGGCCGCCCACCATGGCCGCCGCGTGGGCGCTCGGGCGCGCAGCCACGTCATCCCACAGCGGCGACGGGAGCTGGTCGGCCCACCTGAACAATTCATCTCGATTCGCATCGACCGGCAGAGACATGCGGCGAATTCCCCGTCCGGATCAGATGGGCACGCCCGGTGCATTGAGCAGCGGAGCCAGCAGCACGCCGCCGTCGATGACCACCTCGGTGCCTGTCGTGTAGTCGGACGCCGGGGAAGCGAAGTAGACGGCGGCGCCGACGATGTCGTCGGGTTCGCCGATGCGGCCCATGGGCACCAACTCACCGGCAGCCGCCTTGGCCTTGGCCGCCTCTTCGGGCGTAAAGTTGATCCAGTGCGAATCCATCATCTTGGTGTGAATCGGGCCCGGTGCGATGGTGTTCACCTGAATGTTGAACTCGGCCAACTCGGAGGCGAAGGCCTTGGTGATCATGCGCACCCCGGCCTTGGAAATCGAGTAGATGCTCACCGTGCGTTCCGGATGAAACCCGTCGATACTGGCGATATTGATGATTTTGCCGCCCCCCTGCTTTTTCATGACCCTGGCGGCGGCCTGGCTGATGAAATAGAGGCCTTTCATGTTCAGGTTCATGATGGTCTCCCACAGCCGCTCCTCCGAATCCAGCACCGAGGCCATGGCCGGGCTTGCGCCGGCGTTGTTGACCAGGATGTCGATTCTGCCGAACTTCTCCATGACGGTATCGATCATAGCCTGGATGCCCTCCATCTTTCCCAGATGGGCCTGAATCGGGACGGCCTCGCCCCCGAACGCCTTGATCTGGGCCGCGGTCTCCTCCAGGTCATTGATTTTTCGGCTGGTGATGGCCACCTTGGCCCCAGCCTTGGCAAACCCCATGGCGATGGCCTGTCCGATACCCCGGCCGCCACCGGTGACGACGGCAACTTTTCCTTCCAGAGAAAACCTGGTCAAATCAAACATGCGGATCTCCTTCCTGTTGCAGTAAATTAAACCATTCAAATGCAATGCATTTCAATTGAATCGACAGAATACCTTCACTTAAAACTTTAAACTTAACACTTTAAACTTTTCTCTTTAAACTCTGAACGCCTGGAACCCGAAACCCGCCCCTGCTGCCAACCGCCGCTATTCCCCTTATCTCATCCGACCAAATAATCGACTGCATTCTTAAACATCCGCACGCCCGGGGTCACGTCCTCGGGGGGCGCCGACTTTCCGCGTTGGATCTCCTCTTTCAGCCGCGTCCAGTCCGGATGATTGGTCCAGTGGTTGTAGGCTTCCGGGTGGGGCATCAATCCGAAGACCCTTCCGGTGGGATCGCAAATGCCGGCCACATCGTCCAGGGAACCATTGGGATTGAAAGGGAATGCCCCCTTTGCGGCGCCACCGTCGGGCAGGGCGTAGCGCAGGACGATCTGACGTTGGGCTTGCAGTTGGCTGAACGTGTGCGGATCCGTGAAAAACTTGCCCTCCCCGTGACGAATCGGCAGTTCGATACGATCGATACCCTTGGTGAACACACAGGGGGATTGCTTTTCCTTCGCCAAAAAAACCCAATCATCTCGGAAGTTGCCGCAATCGTTGTAGGTCAGGGCCACCGACCGCCGCGTGTAATCGCCGTCCAGTCCCGGCAGCAATCCCAGGTTGACCAGACACTGAAACCCGTTGCAGATGCCGATCACCAGGTTGCCCTGTTCGATGAACCGCAGCAACCGGTCACCGATTTTGGTTTTCATGCGCACCGCTTGCACCACCCCGGCCCCGTGGTCGTCTCCCCAGCTGAAACCGCCGATGAATGCCATGATTTGAAACGGGTCGAGGCTCACCGATCCGTCGATCAACGCATTGATGTGAACCCGTTGCGCCTCGGCCCCCGCCTGTTCGAACGCATAGGCGGTTTCCATGTCGCAGTTCAGGCCATAGCCGGTTAAAACAAGAGCTTTGGGTCGCGTCATATCAGGTCACCAAATGTGCTTTGCCAGGCCTTTTTCAGCGCCGGCAGGGTTAATTCAAGAACGGGTTCGCCGCCCCTGCGGATATTCAGGACAGGGGACGCGGTCACCTGGCCCACGCACGCCACGGGCAGGCCTTGGAACAGCGATTCGAATGCCTCTCGACGTTCGGATGCCACGGTGACGATGAAGCGTCCGGCCGATTCGGAATAGAGCAAACGGTCGGATCGAAGCGGGGTTCTAACCGGTACGGCAGCCAGATCCACCTCCAGGCCGATCCCGCCGGCCATGGCGGTCAATGCCAGGTGAACACCAAGCCCGCCGCGATAGACACCGTGTACCGAAGCGACCAGCTGCTCCTGGATGGCGCGGTGCAATGCCCGGTAGGATTTCAGAAACGCTGCGGGATCCACCTGGGGCACGTTGCACCCCACGGCCTCGAACAGGTCGTAATATTCAGAACCGCCCAATTCGTCGCCGGTCCAACCGATCACGTAAACCCGGTCCCCTGCCAATTTGGGGTCCAGGGCCACACAGCGTTCAATATCGGCGATCACGCTGCTGGCCGAGAACTGCAGGCTCTCCAAGGCCGACACCTTGTGGGTCTCGCCGTAACGGCCGGCCAGATGGCCGTCCACGTACATGCTGTCTTTGCCGGAAAGCAGAGGGATTTCGTAGGCCAGGCACATATCCCGCAACGCCCGGCAGGATCGGACCAGTTGGGCGGCCTTGAACCGACCGTCCGGATTCTTGACCGGATCATACTGGATCGTGGGCCAGCAGAAGTTATCCACGCCGCCGATGTGCTCCGGATCGCCGCCCACGGCGATCAACCGCCGCACGGCCTCGTCGATGGTGCAGGCCGTCATGTGATAGGCATCGATACGGGAGTAAAACGGCAGCAAGGCCTGGGAGAAGGCCAGGCCGCGACGGGAGCCGAGCACCGGCCGCAGGACGGCCGCGTCGCTGTTCACGTCCCGGCCCACGCCGACCAGGGGTTTGATGACGCTGGTGCCCTGGACTTCGTGGTCGTATTGGCGACTGATCCAGGCCTTGGAACAGATATTGGGCCGGGCCAGCATGTCCAGCAAGAGCTGTTTGTGATCCTGGGGTTCGCCGATGACCGGCTCGAAAAGGCCGCGCTCCTCTGGGGAGCGCCATTCGGCGTCGAAGACCCACTGGGGAAAACCGGCGGTAAGAAGATCCAGATCCACATAGGCGCATGGCGTGCCGTTGTAGGTGATGTGCAGTTTTCCCGTATCGGTATAGCGGCCGATCACCGTGCTCTCCACCGCGTGTTGGGTGGAAAGCTGGAAGAACCGCGCCTCGTTTTCCGGCGCAATGGCCACGGTCATGCGTTCCTGGGATTCAGAGACCCATATTTCCCACTGGTCCAGACCGTCGTACTTGAGCGGCACCTTTTCCAGCTCGATCCGGCAGCCGTTGGAAAATCGCGCGCTCTCGCCGATGGAACTGGAGAGCCCGCCCCCGCCGTTGTCGGTGATGAAACGGATCAGGCCTTCGTCCCGGGCCTCGAGCAGAAAATCCTGCATCTTCTTCTGGGTATACGGGTCACCGATCTGGACGTGCCCCGCGGGGGTGTGCTCGGAGAAGGTTTCCGAGGAGGCGGTGACCCCGTGGATGCCGTCCTTGCCCACCCGCCCGCCGCACATCACCACCAGATCGCCGGGCAAAATGGTCTTCTGTTCGGAAGGCGCACCCTTGACCCGGGCCGGCATGATCCCCAGGGCCGTCACATACACGAGGCATTTGCCCATGTATCCGTCGTCGAACAGCACCTGCCCGCAGGGTGTGGGGATGCCGCTCTTGTTGCCGCCGTCGCGGACCCCTTCGATCACGCCGTCCAACAGACGCCTCGGGTGCAGGTGGGGTTTCAGATCGCCGTCATAGTCGCGATGGCCGACGCAAAACCCGTAACTGCCCATGATCAGCCGAGACCCCAGGCCGGTGCCCATGGGATCGCGGTAGATGCCTACGATACCGGTGATGGCGCCGCCGTAAGCCTCCATGTTGGAGGGAGAGTTGTGGGTCTCGCCGGTGATGGTGTAGTAAGTGTCGTCATCGAAGCGGCCCACGCCGGCATTGTCCCACAGCACGGAAACGACCCAGGACTTCTTCTCCTTCAACGCCAGGGTCGGTGCCTCGATGCAGGTTTTGAAAAGGCTGTTGATGGTGTCGCGCTCGCCGCTGGAAAGATCGGCATAGTTGAAGAGACCACGAAACGTGTTGTGGTTGCAGTGATCGCTGCGGGCCTGGGAGATGTATTCCAGCTCCACGTCGGTCGGCTCGTCCAACCCGACAGCCTTGCGCTGGGCCTTTACCGCAGGATTCAAAAAATAATTGCGGATAATCGGAATATCGTTGGGGTTGAGCGCCAGGTTGCGCTCCACGCTCAAACGCTGCAACGTCTCGTCGCTGTCGATGGAGAGCACGGAGACGGTCGGGGTGTGGTCCAGTTTCACCTTGGGGATGATGAACCCCACCCCCTGAGCCGGATCCCAATCCTTTGCGTCGAAGATCATCCACTGTTGGATGATGTCGTTGGCCAGCAGTTCGGAAGCGATTTTTTCAACCTCCGGACGGCACAACCTCGGGCCTTTGAGGCAGTATCGCTTCGATGTATAGGCCGCTTCGCGGGGACCGAATGTGATCCCCAACAGGTCTTCCATGGCTTCGACGGCCGTGGCACCGGCATTGTCGCGCACCCCCGGCCGGAAACCCACCCAGATGATCCAGTCCGCCTCGACGGCCAGCGGTCGCAGGGAAGAGATCTGGGTGACCGGATTGGTGAACACGTCGCTGCGCACGCGCTCGCACTGGGCTTCGGTCAGGTCGGCGTCGATGGTGAGGAGGTGAACCGTGCGAACGCTATCGACTTCGATGCCGAAATAGTCACGGGCCTTTCGCGACAATGCGAGGCCCTCGGCATCCAACATTTCTGGTTTTAACGTGATCTCGATTCGGCTGGGCATGGCAGTCGTTGAATCCTTTTAATAATGTGCGGCCCCCGGCACAGGCACGATTCGGTGCGCGATCCGGTCTCAATCCGGACCCGATCCGTGAGCGGGACTTATCTGAACCAGGTGATCATAATATCATTGTAAAAAACAAATATCATCAACAGAAGCAGGAGAAAAATGCCGATCTGCTGAGCGGTTTCACGCATCTTCAAGCTGACCGGTTTACGTAGAACGGCCTCGATTGCAAAGAAGAGTAAATGGCCGCCGTCGAGCACCGGAATGGGCACCAGGTTGATCACCGCGAGATTGACGCTGATGATGGCAATGAAGTAGAGCCAGGCGAGCAACCCCTCTTGAGCCTGCTGGTTGGCCATTTGGGCAATTCGAATGGGCCCGCCGATGGCCTCGGACGGCACCTTGCGCTCGACCAGCTTGACGAAGAAATAACCGGTGGCCTTCACCACGTTCCAGGTCTGCTCCAGGCCCTTGGTCACTGCGCCCCAAACGCCGATATCGAGGGTGATCTGGTCCTCTTCGGGTATGGCGATGCCCGCCCGTCGGATGCCGATGCGATAGACGCTTTCCTTCACGCCCATCACGTTTTTCTCCTGCACCTCCTCGGGTTCGATGCGGGCTTCGAAAGTCTCCCCGTCCCGCAGGATGCGAAAGACAAGCGGGCGCCCCTTTGAAGTCGAGACGATCTCCTGCATCGCCTCCCACCTTTCGATGGGATGGCCGTCGATGGCGACGATGCGGTCCCCTTTTTTGATGCCGCCTTTGTCGGCCGGCATGCCCTTGACCGTCTCGTCCACGATGGCGCTTGGCTCGGCATACCCTTTAATACCCAGGTCGAAATAGGTGATCGGATCCCCATAAATGTCTTTTGCCGCGGTCGGCTTGGGCGTGACGGTAAAGGCAAGCGGTTCCCCATTGCGTTTGATCTCTATGTTCAGGGGTCGGCCCTGGCTCTCGTCGACCATCTCGTCGATGCCGCGCCAGGAGAAAACCCGTTCACCGTTGATCGCCTCGATCAAGTCGCCGGTCTGCAACCCCGCCTCTTGGGCGGGGCTCGCTTTCTCCACCGTTCGAATGACCGGTCGGATGCTGGGCAATCCGGAAAAGTAGAGTCCCCCTGTGAATATCAAGATCGCCAGCAACACGTTGAACAGCGGGCCGGCGGCCACGATCAAGCTTCGTTTGGCCACATGTTTGTGATTGAAGGCGTAGGGAATATCCTCCGGTGGCAATGGGGCATCGGGCTCTTCGCCCACCATTTTGACATAGCCACCGAGGGGAATCAGCGAGATACGGTAATCGGTCCGGCCAATCGTCTTGCCCACGATCCGCGGGCCAAATCCCAGGGAGAATTTCTCCACCCCCACACCGAACAGTCTCGCGACCAGAAAGTGGCCCAGTTCGTGGAAAAAAATAAGGATTCCCAAAACGATGACGAAATTTAAAAGTGTGCTCATATGTTGCCGTCTTCCTGAGGAGTCATAAAAAGGCGTAGCGAGGACCTCATGCCGCGCATTGTATTAAATTGCAGCCAACTCTTCAACCATGCTTTGCGATTTGAGCCGGGCCCATTGATCCGCGGCCAAAATAGCGGAAAGACCGGGCGCCGAATCGATCGCATGCGCGGACATGGTCTGTGCGACGACTGCGGCGATATCGGTAAACCGCAAACGACCATCGAGAAAGGCCGCCACCGCGATCTCGTTGGCTGCATTCATGACGGCCGGCAGGGTACCGCCCTTATGAACGGCCTCGAAGGCCAGTCGCAGGCAGGGAAACTTCTGGGTATCCGGGGATTCGAAGGTCAAGGCATGGATCGCGGGAAGGTTCGGCATCGGCTGTTGCAATGCGAGCCGCTGCGGATACGAGAGCGCATAGGCGATGGCGCCCTGCATGTCTGGAATACCGAGCTGCGCGATGATCGCCCCATCACAAAAGGCCACCATGGAGTGAACGATGCTCTGGGGATGGACCACGACCTCGATCTGCTCGGGGTTCACGCCAAACAGCCACTTGGCCTCGATGACCTCCAGGCCCTTGTTCATCAGGGTCGCCGAATCGATGGTGATCTTTGCGCCCATGGACCAATTGGGGTGTTTGAGCGCCTGGGCCGGCAGGATCTCCTTGAACTGGCTCAAAGGTGTTTCTCGGAACGGGCCGCCCGAAGCGGTGAGCAGAATCTTGTCGACCTCCTGGGCTCGTTGTCCCTGGAGGCACTGAAAGATGGCGCTGTGCTCGCTATCGACGGGAAGCAGGCGAACGCCGTGATCGGCCACCGCCTGCATCACGATGGCACCGGCCATCACCAGGGTCTCCTTGTTGGCCAGGGCGACGTCCTTGCCCGCCTCGATGGCGGCCAGGGTGGGCGCCAACCCGGCGGCACCGACCATGGCGCCGACCATCAGATCGACCCCTTCCATGCTCGCCGCCTGGCAATAGGCGTCTGCGCCCCAAAGAATTTCCGTCCGGTGGCCGGCGCCAATCCTCTCTTTGAGTTGCCCGGCGGCCCGCTCTTCCTCGACCACGGCCAACGCCGGCGCAAAGCGTCGAATCTGTTCGGCCAGCAGGGTCACATTGCGTTTTGCCGTCAGCGCCTTGACGCAGAAGCGGTCGCGGAATCTATCGACGATCTTCAGCGTGCTTTGGCCGATGGAACCAGTGGCCCCCAGTATGGCGAGCGCCTTCATGGCAGCAGGTAATCCTTGAGCAAAAAAGCGATCGGCGCCGCAAAAAGCAAGGCATCGATACGATCTAAAAAGCCGCCATGGCCCGGCAGCAATTTTCCCGAATCCTTCACCCCGGCCGCCCGTTTGAATTCCGACTCGAAAAGGTCTCCGGCCTGGCCCACGGCGCCGACGACGAGCGCGAACACAATCCCCAGAGCCAAAGAAAGCGATGGGATAAACAGCACCTGATACAGCGTGCCGATGATGACATTGGCCGCCAATCCGCCGATGGCCCCCTCGATCGTCTTTTTGGGGCTGACCGCCGGACACAGCTTATGCTTTCCGAAGTACGACCCCACATAAAATGCACCGGTGTCGCCGGCTGCCACGACCAACAGCAACCAGAAAACCCAATGCACGCCATCTTCTTGTGCATAAAACCGGATCAGGAACGAAAGCAGAAAGGGAATGTACATCAGACCGAAGGTCTGCTTCAGCACGAGCAGGGGCGCATCCTGGGAGTGTTTAAACCGGAAAATGGATAGAAACGCGGCGCCGAGAAGGTGAATGGTAAAAATGGCGAGAACCGTTCGCAGGCTTTGGTAATGAAACGACAGGGCGACGCCGGCCCCGGCGGCATAGGTCCAGATTTCGAGCGCAAACGGAACGGGAAAAGGTTGCCCCCTGAAAACGATGCGAAAGTATTCCCAGAGGGAGATGATACTGACCAGAATGACGGCCAGGGTGAAAAGCAGCGCGCCGCCCTTGATGATCAACAAGAAGAGAAACGGCAATGCAACCAGCGCGGTTACCCATCTTTTCCAGTGCATGTGTCAATCACCCTTCAGGACGGCCGGCTATGACTTTTGAAATTCGCCCGTTCGAGACGCGACAGTCGCGATAGAGGTCCGAAATTCGCTTTCCCCCTCATCCCGCCTTTTTTCTGTCATCCCGGCGAAAGCCGGTATCCACTCATTTCCAATCGATTCTGTATGGGCGCTAACTCACTCGGCCGAATCGCCTGTCCCGCCGCTGATAATCCTGCAAGATAGTCAGAAACTCTTCCCGTGTAAAATCGGGCCACAGCGTAGGCGTGACGAATATCTCGCTGTATGCCAATTGCCACAACAAAAAGTTGCTGATGCGCATCTCGCCGCTGGTGCGAATCATCAAATCCGGATCCTGAATGCCTGCTGTGTACAGGTGGTCGGCCACGACCGATTCATCGATATCTTCCGGAGCAATGTCACCGGAGGCGACCTTGACTGCGATCGCCCGCACCATGTCGGTAATCTCCGTTCGCCCGCCATAGCTGAGCGCCAGATTGAGGAGCATACCACTGTTCGCAGCGGTCGCCTCACGGACCTGATCGATGGTGGCGCGCACATCCTCCGGCAGACGGTGCAGTTGCCCGATCACGTTCAGCCGAATGTTGTTTTTGGAGAGTTCGGGTGCTTCTTCGACAAGAAAACGCTTCAAGAGCCCCATCAGGGCCTTCACTTCACTTTGCGGTCGCTGCCAGTTTTCCGTGGAGAATGCATAGAGCGTCAGCACTGAGATATGGAGTTCACGAGAGGCTTCTACGATCCGTCTGACAGCCTCTACGCCTTTCTCGTGTCCCTTCACGCGATTCAGAAGGCGCTTTTTGGCCCAGCGGCCATTTCCGTCCATGATAATGGCCACATGTCGGGGAAGCTTATCGTCTACTGAATACTCGACGTTAGAGGCCTTAGAACTCAAGGATCTCTTTCTCTTTGGCTTTGTAGATGTCGTCTATCTGCTTGATGTGCTCATCGGTGATTTTCTGGATCTCATCCTGGGCTTTAAAGGCATCGTCCTCGGAAATGTCCCCGTCCTTTTTGAACCCCTTGATCAGCTCATTGGAATCCCGGCGAATATTGCGAACGGCGACCTTGTATTCTTCGCTGGTTTTATGAATGACCTTGACCAACTCCTTGCGGCGCTGTTCGGTCAGGGGAGGAATGGCGATGCGGATCAATTTGCCATCATTGGACGGCGTCAAGCCGAGGTCCGATTTGAGGATGGCCTTTTCGATATCCTTGATGGCGGTCGCATCCCACGGCTGGATGGTGATCAAACGGCTTTCCGGTATGGCCACGGTGGCCATCTGAGGGACCGGCGTGGGGGTACCGTAGTAGTCCACCTTGATGCCGTCCAGTAGAGAAGACGATGCCCTGCCGGTGCGGATTCGCTTCAACTCCGATTTCAAGGCGGCGATGCTCTTGGTCATCCGGTCACGGGCTTCCTGATAGGTTTCTTGAATCATCATTGTCACCTTTCACGGACACTATTTACAAATTTGAGTCCCTACTTGATCTCCACAAATGACCCGATAGATATTCCCCGCTTTTTTAAGATCGAAAACGACCAGGGGCAGACCGTTGTCCATGGCCAGGGATATGGCGGTCATGTCCATCACCCGGAGCTGTTTTTCGAGCACTTTCATATAGGAGGTGTTCGGGATGAAGGTCGCATCGGGATGGGTGGCCGGGTCCGCATCGTACAATCCATCGACCTTGGTCGCCTTCAGCAGCACTTCGGCATGAACCTCCTGGGCTCGCAGAACAGCGGCCGTATCGGTGGTGAAATAGGGATTGCCCGTTCCCGCTGCGAAGATCACCACCCTGCCCTTTTCGAGATGTCGAAGCGCGCGCCTGAGGATATACGGCTCGGCCACCTCGTGCATGGATATGGCCGTCTGAACCCGGGTCTGAACACCCTTTTTCTCCAGAGCGTCTTGCAATGCCAGGCTGTTGATCACCGTGGCCAGCATGCCCATATGGTCTGCGGAGGTTCGCTCCATGCCAAAAGAGGATGCCTTCACGCCCCTGAATATATTGCCGCCTCCCACGACAATGGCCAATTGTACGCCATTGTCGTGGGGTTTTTTTATCTCTTCGGCAACGTAAGCAAGCATATCGGGCGCAATGCCGAAACTCTGATCACCCATCAGGGCTTCGCCGCTCAGTTTCAGCAGGACGCGCTTATATTTCGGTTGCTTCAAGTTATTCAGCTCCCACCTGAAAACGGGCGAACCGCTTCACGGTGATCTTTTCACCCGTTTTGGCGATCACTTCATTGAGATAATCGGTAATGGTTTTATCCGGGTCTTTCACATAGGGCTGGTTGAGCAGGCAGCTGTCCTTGAAAAATTTGTTCAGCTTGCCGTCGACAATCTTATCGATCATCTTTTCGGGCTTGCCCATCTCCAGAGCCTGGGCCTTGTAGATCTCCTTTTCTCGATTGAGAATCTCTTCGGGCACATCTTCCGGAACGATGGCGACCGGATTGGTGGCGGCGATATGCATGGCCAGGTTTTTGGCGAATTCCACGAAATCATCCGTCTTGGCCACAAAATCGGTCTCGCAGTCGACTTCCACCATGACGCCGATTTTACCCCCCAGGTGAATGTATGACTGGATGGTACCTTCACTGGTTGCCCGCCCCGCACGTTTGGCGGCCGTCGCCAGACCTTTTTTGCGCAGGAAATCGACGGCCTTTTCCATATCCCCATCACAGGAAGCCAAGGCCTCCTTGCAATCCATTATGCCCGCTCCGGATTTTTCACGGAGCGCTTTGACCATAGCTGCACTGATGTCTGCCATTCTATTTTACTCTCCTGTTTGACCGGTTGTGGCTTCTTCGGCGGGTTTTGAATCCGCGGCCTCATCTCCGGATTTGCGAATAATTTCAACGATCGGGCCTTGGGAACCGTCGGATATCACTTTTCGCTCGCCCGGCTTCAGATCGACGCCTGCCGCTTCCGTCCCGGACGTGACATCTTCGGCCTTGTCTGTCTCGGCTTGCTTTTTCTCTTTGAGGCGCTTCTGGCCATCGAGGCACGCATCGGCCATTCGTGAAGAGATCAGGCGGATGGCGCGAATGGCGTCGTCGTTGCCCGGAATGATAAAATCCACCTCATCCGGATCGCAATTGGTATCGACCACACCGACGATGGGAATATGCAATCGTCGGGCTTCACGAATGGCGATGGCTTCATTCTTCGGATCGATGACAAACATGGCCCCCGGCAGCTTGCCCATGTTGCGGATACCGCCCAGGGTGCTGTCCAGTTTGCCTCTTTCCTTGGCCATTTTAAGCCGCTCTTTTTTGGGAAAAAGCTCGATCGTGCCGTCCAACTCGATCTGGTTCAGATAGTTGAGGCGATCGATGCTCTTTTTAATCGTCTGGAAATTGGTGAGCATGCCACCCAGCCAGCGGTTATGCACGTAGTACATTTCACAGCGGTTGGCCTCTTCGTAGATCGATTCCCTGGCCTGCTTTTTGGTGCCGACAAAAAGAACCGATTTCCCCGAGGCCGCCGTATCGACGATGAAATCGTATGCCGTTTTGAACATACGCACCGTTTTTTGCAGGTCCACGATGTAAATGCCGTTGCGAGCGCCGAAAATGTACGGCTTCATCTTGGGGTTCCAACGCTTGGTCTGGTGACCGAAATGAACACCGGCCTCCAGCAACTCCTTCATGGTCACATAAGCCATCTCATACTCCTTTACTTGTGGTTGTTCTTGCGTCCATATCATCCCCGGCTCCGACTTTCGTTCGAAAGCACCGGGAGCCGAGTCCATGAACGTGCGGGTTATAAGTTTGATGAACCTGCAAAAAGCCGCAAAAGCGTCATGCCGGCGAACGCCGGCATCCAGAACCGATTAAGGATACTGGATCCCGGCTTTCGCCGGGATGACGGGAAAATCGAATTCCCTGCTTTTTACGAGTCTGTCAAGTTCAAGTTACC
The DNA here is from genome assembly GCA_002402905.1 of Desulfatitalea sp. UBA4791. Taxonomy (GTDB): domain Bacteria; phylum Desulfobacterota; class Desulfobacteria; order Desulfobacterales; family Desulfosarcinaceae; genus Desulfatitalea. The sequence goes on from DHGT01000018.1 coordinate 38,962, forward strand.
GACATTGAGTTAAAATCGGGGATTTGTAACAAATACCACACCGCTCTGCAATAGTTTTTTAGGCTGAACCGAACCCTCAATAGAGGCCCTGTCACCCTTCTCACCTTCTCAACAGGACCACCCGATCGTGGCCGCCATAGTCCTTGTAAAACGCCACAGACGAATAGTGCCCCAACCGGTCGATACACTTTTCAATGGCCGCTCTCTGGTCACTCCCCATCTCCAACAGGAGCGCACCTCCGGGTCTGAGATGAAGATGTGCCGTTTCCAGAATGCGCCTGATGGCATCCAGGCCGTCCGGGCCTCCGTCTAATGCGGCAACGGGTTCGAATCGCCGGATATCTTCCAAAAGGGTGGCGATATCCGCAGTGGGGATGTAAGGCGGATTGCTGATGATCATGTCAAACAGCGCCCGGTCAGCGGACAGGGCATCCATCCAATCCCCGGCGAAAAAATGAATGCGATGATCCCCCAGGTTGCGACCGGCATTTTTCTTTGCCAGACAGATGGCAGCCAACGAGCGATCCAAAGCGAAAAACCGACCGTTCCTGTATTCGTGGGCCAACGCCACGGTGATTGCCCCGGACCCGACCCCCAGCTCGAGTGTGCGGGCCGAATCGCCAAAGCCTCGGTCCGTCAGTACCGAGACCGCCGTTTCCACCAGGCATTCCGTATCCGGCCTTGGAATCAGGACATCCGGGGTGACCTCGAACGGCAGGGACCAGAATTCCTTGATGCCGGTGATGTACGCAATCGGTTCGTGGGCGGCCCTGCGCCGGATGAGCCCTTTAAAGATCGACAATTCGTTCCCATCGAGCGGTTGATCGTGGCGGATGTACAAATCGATGCGCTGACACTTCAGAGCCTTGGCCAACAAGAGTTCGGCGTCGATCCGAGCAGTGTCCAGGTGATGTCGTTTGAAAAAATCGACGGTCCAGTGGAGGGTTTTTAAAATAGTCCACGGCTCGGTGTCGGAAGGGCTGTCACTGGGCATGCTGCAGGGCTTGGCTTTGATAATAGGTGACCAGGGCATCGATGATCTCATCCAAGTCGCCTTGAAGGATCATTTCCAGCTTGTAAAGCGTCAACCCAATCCGATGGTCGGTCACGCGCCCCTGGGGAAAATTATAGGTTCGGATGCGCTCGCTTCGATCGCCGCTGCCGACCTGGCTCTTGCGTTCCTCGTAGCGTTTGGCGTCCTGTTCCTGCGTCATTTTGTCCAGCAATCGCGAACGCAGCACCTTCATGGCCTTGGCCTTGTTCTTGTGCTGGGATTTTTCATCCTGGCAGCTGACCACCAGGCCGCTGGGCAGATGGGTGATGCGCACCGCCGAATCGGTCGTGTTGACTGATTGACCACCAGGGCCGGACGAGCGAAACACGTCGATTCGCAATTCACTGGGGTCGATATCCACCTCGACCTCCTCGGCCTCCGGCAAAACGGCCACGGTGACCGCCGACGTATGAATCCGTCCCTGTGTCTCGGTCGTCGGTACGCGCTGCACACGATGGGTGCCGCTCTCGTATTTCAGCCGGCTGTAGGCCCCCTTGCCTTTTACCAGGACGATAATCTCTTTCAATCCGCCCACACCGGTGGTGTGGTGGTCGAGAACCTCCAGTTTCCACCCCAGCGACTCGGCGTATCGACTGTACATCTTGTATAGATCACCGGCGAAAAGACCGGCCTCGTCCCCTCCGGTACCAGCCCGGATTTCGAGCAACACGTTCTTTTCATCCAACGGATCTTTGGGAATAAGGAGCTTTTTCAGTTCATCCTCGAGCTCCTCTTTGCGCTGTGTCAGGCGATCGACCTCTTCCCTGGCCAGGTTCTTGATTTCGGGATCGCTGTCCTTCAAGAGCTCCAGGCTCTCGTCCAACTCCTGATCCACCTGCTGATAGGTCCGAAAGGCCGCGACGATATCGGAAATTTCCGAATGCTCGCGAGCGTACCGTTGATATGCGGCACGATCCTGCAGCACAGCCGGATCACTCAGCATCGCTTCCAACTGAAGAAAACGGTCTTCGACACCTTTTAATTTGTTATACATATCGTCCTGACAACAGCTATCATTCTATTTGTTCAGTCCCTGTCGGCACGAAATCGGTGACCCACATTCACAAGAACTTAACACGTTAAAATTGAAAAATTTCGTGAAAACTCCCGAATCAGGTTTTACCGTCTTCCCGGCGAAAGCCGGGATCCAGTATTTTCAATCGGTTCTGGATGCCGGATCAAAGTCTGCCCCAAACCACGATCCAGGGTCCGACATGCCGCCTCTGCGTCTTTTTGCAGGACGATCGACTTTAGCCTGCCAACGGAAGACGCCAAAACGCATCAAGCTGCCACCACGAGGGTCGACAGCTTGAAAACGATACTCTGGACGCACCAGAATGAAGGGCGCTATTGCTCTTTCTGGAATTTCGCGTATTTTTTGCGAAACCGCTCGATACGGCCGGCCGTATCCACCAGTTTCTGCTTCCCAGTGAAAAAAGGGTGGCAATGGGAACAAATTTCAACCGATATCTCTTTTTTGGTGGAGCCGACGGTAAAGATGTTCCCGCAAGCGCACTTGATGGTCGCTTCTGCGTATTCTGGATGAATATCGGATTTCATAATAATTACAACCCCCTACAATCAATTAGGCATTCATTGAATCTAAAAACTCTTTATTATCTCTGGTTCCTTGCATTTTATCAAGAACAAATTCCAATGCATCGGCAGGATTGAGCGAAGCCAGCAATTTTCTCAAGATCCAGACTCGATTGAGGGTTTGCTCATCGAGCAACAACTCCTCCTTCCGGGTACCCGACTTTTTGATGTCGATGGCCGGGAAGATACGTTTGTCCGCAAGCCGTCTATCCAGCTGAATTTCCATGTTGCCCGTACCCTTGAACTCTTCGAATATGACCTCATCCATGCGGCTGCCGGTATCGATCAGCGCCGTGGCAATGATGGTCAGACTGCCGCCGTCTTCGATGTTTCGGGCTGCCCCGAAGAACCGTTTGGGCCGTTGCAGTGCATTGGAATCGACACCACCGGATAAAATCTTTCCCGAAGGCGGCATGACCGAGTTGTAGGCCCGCGCCAGACGGGTAATACTGTCGAGCAGGATAACGACGTTCTTTTTATGCTCGACCAGGCGCTTGGCTTTTTCGATCACCATCTCGGCCACCTGTACATGCCGCTCGGCCGGTTCGTCGAACGTCGAGCTGATCACTTCCCCCTTGACCGAACGCTGCATATCCGTCACCTCTTCGGGACGTTCGTCGATGAGCAGCACAAACAAGGTAATGTCCTTGTGATTTTTGGTGATACTGTTGGCGATGCATTGCAGCAGCATGGTTTTACCGGATCGCGGGGGTGAAACGATCAACCCTCTTTGTCCAAAGCCCACCGGCGTCAATAAATCCATGATGCGGGCTGAATAATTTTCCGGATCGGTTTCGAGATTGATTTTTTGATCTGGATAGAGTGGGGTCAGGTTGTCGAAAAGGATCTTGTCCCGTGCACTCTCGGGATCCTCGTAATTGATGGCCTCGACCTTGAGCAACGCAAAGTAGCGTTCCGACTCTTTCGGTTGTCGGATTTGACCGGAAACCGTGTCGCCGGTGCGGATGTTGAATCTTCTGATTTGTGAGGGCGAAACATAAATATCATCCGGTCCGGGCAGATAGTTGTAACTCGGTGCGCGCAAGAATCCAAACCCGTCGGGCAGAATTTCGAGGGTGCCTTCACCGTAAATCAGGCCGTTTTTTTCGATCTGGGCCTGAAGTAAAGAGAAGATCAACTCCTGTTTCCGCATCCCTGCGTACCCCTCGATCTTCAGCTTTTTGGCCATTTGGGTCAATTCATTGATTTTCATGCCTTTTAATTCGGAAACATTCATTGAACGCACTCCATTACAAAATCGTTTCTATTCCCCTTGGGACCCGTCCCGAGGGCTCTTTTATAGCGTGATGGTTTACGGCATTGCAGGCCGAATCAGACAACTACGCCGAACGCTCAAAACCCGTGTCAAACCGCTCGAATAATCCTGTTAATCCGTCTACTTGGGTGTTTCGCCCCTCTTGGTGATGGTGGAACAGTTGATCGCTATGGAGGAATATGAAGTTACTTTGTCTTCGGAGAAAATTGCTTCCAAATTCTCTCCAACAGGGCGGGCTCCAACATACTGTCAAGCTGATTATATCAAGGCATTTCAGCTGTCAAGCATTTTTGGCAGGCCTGAAACGCTTGAATTATCAGACCTTCGTCACAAGATCCAGGCGTCTCCTTACATCAACGTGCCTTCTGATCAAAACGCCCACAACACTCGCGGTGTCATGGGCGTTCGTGAATTGCCGTTTCAAAAAACAGATCGTTTTACTGGAGTTTGTCGCAGGCGGCGAAGATCTGGTCGCGAATCTGTTCGACCTTGCCCACGCCTTCGATCCGGATATGCTTTGGAGCGCCGGCCTGGCCGGAGGCCGCCCATTTCTTGTAGTAATCCACCAGCGGCTCGGTTTGGGCATGGTACACATCGAGGCGCTTTTTCACCGTCTCTTCTTTATCGTCATCGCGCTGGATCAGAGGCTCACCGGTCACATCGTCCTTGCCCTCGATTTTGGGCGGATTGAAAACCACATGGTAGGTTCTGCCGCTGGCCAAATGAACCCGGCGACCGCTCATGCGTTTGATGATCTCCCCGTCCGGCACATCGATTTCCACCACCGCGTCAATGGGAACGCCCGCCTCTTTCATGGCATCCGCCTGGGGAATGGTGCGCGGGAAGCCGTCAAACAGGAAGCCCTTCTGGCAATCCGCCTCCTTGATGCGCTCCTTGACCAGGCCGATAATGATATCATCGGGCACCAGACCGCCGGTATCCATGACCTGCTTCGCCTTCTTGCCAAGCTCCGTGCCGGCCTTTACCGCAGCCCGCAGCATGTCGCCCGTGGAGATCTGGGGGATCTGATACCTTTCCTTGATGTAATTGGCCTGGGTTCCCTTACCGGCACCTGGTCCGCCTAAAAGAATTAAACGCATACAACCTCCTTATAGTTTGACGTATTATGGGGCCTCGATCGTGAGCCAGATCGGGTTCAGAATCTCGTAAAGGTGGTGAATATTACCGAAACATAGTACGGTGTCAACCCATTAATAAAAATGAAATCCATTAAGTGAGATGAACCCTCAAAAAGGCGCAGAAGCGTCATGCCGGACCCCGGATCGTGGTCCGGGGCCGACTTTGATCCGGCATACAGAACATATTGAAAATACAGGGCCGCGGATTTCACCCGGATGACTGGAAAGATGGATTTCGGACTTCTATGGGATGAGCATAACGCAGATATCGGGCTTTTTACGGTGACGTCAAATTAAAGTTGCAATCCTTTTTGAAAATGTATATATGGTCGGTTTCATTTACCTGCTGCACCAATACTAACCATCCTTATATATAGCCAATTGCGCGGATGGAACGAAGGGGGCGAGATTTTTGAAGGAAATTACCGTACGGGTGCAAGATAACGACCTTGAAAAAGCCATGCGGATTTTAAAGAAAAAAATTCAGAACGACGGCCTTTTCAAGCGCTTGAAACTGAAGAAAAGTTATGAAAAACCAAGCGAGTACCGCCGTCGTAAAGAGCGCGAGGCGCTCAGGCGTCAGCGTATTGCCGCGGCACGCAGAAAACGCTTTCAGTAAAAAAACCGCAAGACTGAGGATTCAACCCGGCTGTCACGCGTGATGACGCCGGGTTTTTCTATTACCACCCATCGACATGCCCCATCTTCAAATCATAAGGAGTACGGGAGATCATCGTGGAAGATACCGCCTATCATAGCTGCTTGGAATCCATGTATCGGCTGCACCGGTTCGGCATCAAACTGGGCCTCGATACGATCCGCGCCATGCTCTCCGCCCTGGACAATCCTCAAACCCATTTCAAAAGCATCCACATTGCCGGCACAAACGGCAAAGGATCCGTCGCCGCCATGCTTTCAGCCATACTGAACGCAGCGGGCTATAAGGTCGGCCGCTATACCTCGCCGCACCTCGAACGATTCAACGAACGGATCTGCATCGACGACCGCCCCATTGCCGACGACGAGGTGATCGCCGGTTGCCAACGGGTCATGGCCATCGATGGGTTGCCGCGGCAACCCACCTTTTTCGAATTTACCACAGCCATGGCCTTCGATGCCTTTGCCCGCCACCAGGTCCAGTGGGCCGTCATTGAAACCGGCATGGGCGGACGCCTGGATGCCACCAATATTGTCCAACCCCGACTGGCCGTCATCACCAACATATCTTTGGAACACAAACAGTATCTGGGCAAAACCCTCCCCCTGATCGCATACGAAAAAGCCGGCATCATCAAACCCGGCATCGCCGTGGTGAGCGGCGTGCGCCAGAAAAGCGCCCGGCAGGTCATCGAACAGCAGGCATCGGCCCAGCATGCCGAGCTCTCTTTGTGGGGGCGCGATTTCAGAACGCGACGCAGGCCGGATGCCGGATTCAACTATATCGGACTGGACCACCGATGGTCCGATATCCAACTGAAATTGACCGGAGAACACCAGGTCGAAAACGCGGCCCTGGTACTTGCCGGCTGCGAATTGCTGGTCAAAGGCAACCATGCGCAGATCACCGAAAGCGCCATCCGCAGTGGCCTGAGCAATGCCTCCTGGCCGGGACGCCTCGAAATCGCACGCGAAGCACCCTATTTGATCCTGGACGGTGCCCACAACCTCATGTCCGCGCGGGTGCTCGGCCGATATCTGACCCGGCATCTCGCCGACCGCCACATCACCCTGGTCGTCGGCATACTCGATGACAAACCCTACCATTCCATTCTCAAGGATCTCATCACACCGTGCGAACGCGTGATCGTGACCCAACCCAAAATCGACAGGGCCATTCCCGTCGAGCGCCTGGCAACCATCGCAAAGGCATTCAACCCCAATGTCACCGTTAAAAAAGACGTCGCGGAGGCGGTCCGCTTCGCCCTGGACACAACCGACCCACAGGATGCGATCTGCGTGGCGGGCTCGCTCTATGTCGTCGGGGAGGCCAAGACCGCATTGTCCAGGTTGAGCGGTGTTCAGGCAAAATCGCCGGCAGCGCAACCGACGCCTTGACTTAACCGGACAGATCCATTATTCTCCGCGATCGATAAAGCGCCCGTAGCTCAGTGGATAGAGCACCAGCCTCCGGAGCTGGGAGTCGTTGGTTCGATCCCAACCGGGCGTACCACCAATAAAAACAAGGGCTTGGATGGTTTTTCCAGGCCCTTGCATTTTTCCCCATTTTTAATTTTCCAACCCTATGCCCAACCATCGACCCAATAGAATCCCGCCCTCGACCTTGAAAAGCTTCACTGCCCAAGCCGCCTGACAACAATTGTCAAATTACCGCCGATTTTTGTCAGTCAGCGTCTCAAATGGCCTGCAATTCAATCTCGATGGATTCATGAAAAGTACGGAATTCGTTTTTACCGTTATCCCTGCGAAAGCCTGATTGCGCAACCCCGTCATCCCGGCGAAAGCCGGACTCCGCAAGCCGCGTCATCCCGGCGAAAGCCGGGATCCAGTATTTTCAATAGGTTCTGGATGCCGGATCAAAGCCTGCCCCGGACCACGATCCGGAATCCGGCATGCCGCCTCTGCGGCTTTTTACGGTACCGTCAACCTTATGTTATTGTTTTTTTGCACTTTGTTTATTGGCATGGAAGATGCTGGGAATAGCTCAGAAGGCCCGGAGGAGAGATAAGAGACTTTATCGGTTCGGGGCTGACATTTGATCTGCTTGGCTCAGCTGGATCGACCGATAGCCATAACGGGAGTTAATCGATTTGGTCGCTTTTGCCCGGACAAAATCACTATCCATCACCTTCGCTCTTGTTTCCCTTTTGATTTGGGCTTGTGCCTGGCCATGCCATGCGGACCAAATCCCTGCCCAACAGCCGCCACCGGTCCCGGAGGCGGCGACTGGACCAGAACAAGAACCGGAACAAGAAACGCAACACGAGATTGATGTTCAGGACACACCGGTCATGGACCAACAGACGGTCCGGGTCACAATCCAACGTCGGGATGAGGGTTTCACTCTCTATCGCGGCGGCGAACCCTACTACATCAAAGGCATCGGCGGCAGCCGCTTTCTGGAAAATGCCGCGGCCGCGGGGGCTAATTCGGTGCGCACCTGGGACGCCGGCGATGCGGACGAAGTGCTGGAACGCGCCCACACACTGGGTATGACCGTCATGCTCGGCATCTGGCTCTCCCACGACCCGGCGGACTATGACGACCCTTCCTATCGCCAGATGAAAATCGACCAGGTGCAAGGCCTGGTGCAACGCCATCGCAACCATCCGGCGCTGCTCACGTGGGCTTTGGGCAACGAGATCAACCTGGAGGGCGCCGACACCGAGTCGGCCTGGCGATTCGTCGATGACCTGGCCCGCCTCATCCGGCAGCACGACGATGCCCACCCGGTGGTTTCGGTCATCGCCTGCAATCCGGACACCCTGGAAAACATCGCCATTTTCGCACCGGCCCTGGATGCCGTGGGCATCAATGCCTACGGAACCCTGGCCGACATCCGGGCCATGGTGGACAGCTCCCCTTACACGGGGCCCTACATGATCACCGAATGGGGCGTCAAAGGCCACTGGGAGGCCCAGCACACCGCCTGGGGCCGACCCCTTGAGCCCACCAGCGCGTGGAAGGCCGATTTCCAGCTGGCCGGCTACGAACGCGACATCCTGGCCAACCGGGACCGGTGCATCGGCGCCTACGTCTTTCTCTGGGGCCAAAAACAGGAACGCACCCCCACCTGGTACAGCATGATCCTGGAAGAGCTGCCCGGCATCGCCCAGGCCGGCCTGTTCAGCCCCGCGGTCGACGCCATGCACTACAACTGGACCGGCTCCTGGCCGGCCAACCGCGCTCCCGAGGTGCTCGACATGCTGATCAACGGCATTCCGGCCGAACAGGGCGTCGTCGTTGCCCCCGGAGAAGCGTTGAGCTCATGGGTCAACGCCAGCGATCCGGAAGCCGATCGCCTGACCTATGTGTGGGAGCTGCTCGAAGAGCCCTCGGTGTTGGGCAACGGCGGCTCGTTTGAACCCCGGCCGGCCAGCCTGGCCCGCATCACCCAGGACCAGTCGCCGGAGCTCAACCTCTCGGCGCCCCTGTCGGCCGGTGAATATCGTCTCTTCGTCTACGTCCTGGACAACAACGGCCACGCGGCCACGGCCAACATCCCTTTCCAGGTGCGCCCAACAAAAGAAGGGGACGCCCTTCATATTTCCATATTCAATAGTTCTGAAAGAACCAATCCCTCCTCTTTTGCAATGGATTGGCCCTTCTTGACTGCAGCACTGACCGTCGAAACCGCGATTTTCAACTTCTCCCCGACCTCAGTCATGGACATTCCCAGTTCACGCACAGCCCAGTAGCAGATGAGCGCTCTGGCTTTTACAACTCTTCTCGCCTTAGAAGGCCCAACAAGCTCTTGGGGTGAAATCGGCACCACTTTCGACACAGCGTCTGCAAGATCTTTAAACTCAATCCCCTTGGAAGCCAATACGTATCGATGCCGCATTCGTTGCTGAGCTTCCACAAGCACTGTTTCTACAAAATCGCCATCCCCCAGGATGCGCTCGTCACTTTTTTGGAAATCACCAACCCTACGCATTGCACAAACAACATCCCATCCGCCTGCGCTGCGGACCAAACCACCCCCAACCAATTCCGGCTGCCGTCCCAAGGAAATCCCCTGAATCAAATAGTTTCGATAGCCCAAGCGAGCTCGAGCAAGCCGGTCATCAAAGATAGATAAGACCTCCGAAACTGCCTGCCAGTCATTGCTCATTTTTCCTGCAACACAGCTGTGTCCTGAAAACCGATACCGATCCAGTTCATCCATATTTTTCACCAATCCAGCCCTTAACGGATTCAAATGGATGTAGCGGACCAACTCTTTTAAGTAAGTATCCTTCTGGCACAGAATCGATTTGTACCTGTTTTGAAAGAGGTGGCCGCTACGGTCGTGGCGACGGTTATGTCCAACAGCATAGCCCGTCAGCAGGCGACGCATGACAGTGGACACGGGGGCAGCGCCGGTCTGAAGCAGTAGATGAAAATGATTAGGGATCAGGGCCCAGGCAAAACACCGAGTTTCGGTTTCTGTCACAACTTTGCCAAGCCGATGGACGAAATCGTCGCGATCCTGATCGTCGCGAAATATGATTCCGCGCTCAATTCCCCTCGCGATAATGTGATGTATGGCTCCCGGGGCATCTATTCTGGCTTTTCTTGGCATGCCGTATCAATAGCACTGTGTGAAAGTGTTGTAAATATAGAAATATGAAGGGCGTCCCCTCTATTGGTTCGAATTTTTCCCTCGGATGTGCAGTTTTGGGGCATTCGGCTTTGGCAAGTCATACGGGACATCTACTTGCATAGGACCCAATAAGTCGACATTTACTATCATATCTGGGAATTAGATATTAGACTCGGATAGCTTATTGGGGACAGGCAAAAGGGGCATTCAAATTGCTGAGAGAGGATGCGTAGCAAGCGTTGAACAGCCTTAAAACCCCGAAACCTAACTGAATGGAAAAATGAAGCCACAAAAATTATCTTTAACCCCACTCACAGCAGTAATTGCCCTTTTTATCATCTTAATCGCATATTCATCAGTGGCCGGCGCAGCACAAGTCACGCTTGCATGGGATTCAAACAATCCGACACCCGACGGCTACAGAGTCTACCGCCGTGCGGAAGGAGGGAGTTACAATTACAGCTCGCCCTCCTGGACCGGGGCCGCCACTACGGCAACCCTCGCCAACCTGGCAGACAACACCACCTACTACTGCGTCGTGCGCGCCTATGTCGGCAGCCAGGAAAGCGGCAATTCCAACGAGGTCAAAATCAGCCCCCAGACCTCGAGTACGTCCTCATCCGGCACCACTTCCTCCTCAACCACCACCGTCACATTGGACAACGGTTCCAGCCGCACGTCCGCGACCGGCAGCTGGCCCGTGTCTGGCGGAACTAGCCCGTATGGAGCCAACTCGCTGTACAGCAAGGAGTCCGGCGCCAGGTACACTTTCGCCCCCCAGTCGTCGGGCCGCTGCCAGGTGCGCCTGTGGTGGACGGATTACAGCTCGCGCTGCGGCAACGTGCCCGTTTACATTTACGACGGCAGCAGCCGCATCGATACCGTGTACGTGGATCAGCGTCAAAACGGCGGCCGTTGGAACACCCTGGGAGAATACACCTTTTCCGGATCGCCCCGCGTGGTGATCGCCGCCAGCGGCTCGAGCTGCAGCACCTGTGCCGATGCGGCCCAGTTCGCTTACACAACGACCGCGAGTGGCACCACGAGTTCGACGACATCCACCAGCACCTCGACCACCAACACCTCTTCAAGCAGCACAACCAGCAATACGTCCAGCAGCACCTCGTCGAGCACCTCCGGCACCACCTCCGGTTCTACCAGTACCACTTCCAACAACAGTGCAGTCATCGTTCTCGACGACGGCAAGACGGGCACCACCGCATCGGGTAGCTGGAAGGTCTCCGGCGGGACCAATCCCTACGGTTCCCAGTCCCTGTACAGCAAAGATACCAGCGGCCGCTACACCTTCTCATCCGAACTTTCAGGGCGCTACGAGGTCTCCCTCTGGTGGACCGAGTACTCCTCTCGCTGCGGCAGCGTACCGGTCTATATTTATGACGACAACGCACTGCTGAAAACGATCTACGTGGATCAACGCGAGAATGGCGGCCTCTGGAACGTTCTGGGCAGCTTCGAATTCTCCGGCGTGGCCAGGGTCGTGGTCGCCTCCCGCGACAGCAGTTGCAGCACCTGCGCCGACGCCGCCGAGTTCAGCCTCGACATCGATGATGACGACTCGCTTCGCGTCATCGATGACGGCGAAAGGGGCACCCTGGAGGTCGGCAAGTGGTCCGTATCCGGTGGGACCGGTGCCTACGGCTCCCAATCCCTGTACAGCAAAGATACCAGCGGAAAATACAGCTACTCGGCCCAGCTTTCAGGCAACTACAAGGTCTCCCTGTGGTGGTCCGCTTATTCCTCGCGCTGCGGCAGCGTACCGGTCAACGTCTACAACGGCAGCACGAAGGTTGGCACCGTCTATGTCAACCAGCGTCAAAACGGTGGGAAGTGGAACTCCCTGGGCAGATACAATTTTACGGGATCGGCCCGGGTAGAAGTGGTATCCCGTGACAGCAGCTGCAGCACCTGCGCAGATGCAGTACAGTATGTAAAGTAGAATTCAAAAAACCAACTCCCCGTTTTTCAAACGATTCACACCATTTGAAAACGGGGAGTTTTCTTTAACCTCTTAAGAAAGATCCCGCCCAAGCAGATACCGCCCCACCTCCTCGAACGAAGCCAGATCGCCTTTGCCTTGGTAAGCTTCAATCCGCCGCATCTCCTCATGGATCAGATCGATCCGCTTGGCCTGCAGCATGCCTTGTGAGTGCACCGCCGCCTCGTGCCAAGGCAGGGCGACGCCCGGGAAACTATATATATTGATCTCCGGCCACCCCCATATCGCCACGCTGGCCGCCGTCATCAAGGCCCTGAGCTGATGAAACGGGGAGGAAACGATCATGATTGTCTTATAATCCTGCAACCTGGCAAACGATATCAGCGCCCTGGACTCGATGAGGGTGTGGAGCATCCCGACCGCGCCGACCGGCACCCGCCCCACAACATCGCCATCGATCCCAATCCCTGCCAGTTCCCTCTTCCAGTCCGCGAATCCAGGATAGCCGCTCACCGGCGGCGCATCGCAAATCAGTATACGCTTTGCCAGCCCTTCACGAACGATCGACTGCGCCGCTCCAAACACCGAAGCCTGATTGTCCTGCGTCTGGCAATAGAGATAAGCTGCGTCCACCGGCGGTGCCGGTCGCTGATCGCAAAGCGCCCAAACGAGCAGTTCCATCAATTTGTCTGTCATTCTCACAACTCCGTTACCATGACAGTGCACTCCAAAAAACCACCTGGCAGATTCCAAAAATCAACCCGTCACACGCGACGACATCCTGCAACCATATGATTTTCAAACCTTCCCCGCATGTCTATCCCCTCTTCCCTCTTGAAGAAAACGAGAAAATGCCGTATAAGAGATTTATAAATGGCGAACTCGTCAAAAGGTCTAAAGTCGTCATGCAGAAGAACGCCGGCATCCAGGCCATTTTTGAAAACACTGGGCCCGGCTTTCTCCGGGATGACGGTAAAACATGATTCCAGGCTTTTAACAAAGCCACCAGAAATATTTAAAACACAATTTACAACAATCACATCCGGTTCAAGCTCAATTTCGGCGACGACTTCAACGTGCATTCTGCAAACTGGCCCAAATTCCCCGGCGCACCGTCATCCCCGATTGCCAATTAGGAGATCGCCAATGAAAAACTTCACCACTCTGGTCATCCTGGCAGCACTTGCTGTAGTTTCCTGCTCGACCTTCGGCTCCCCGTCTTCTTCCCAAAAGGAGGCCGAATTGCTGGAGAACGGCTACATCGCCCTATCCGCCGGAGACTACAACACCGCCGAACATCTCCTAAACCAGGCCCTGTACATCAATGACAAGAATCCCTATACGCTCTTGAACCTGGGCGTGGTCTACCAGGACACCCAGCGCTACAAACAAGCCCGCGATGCCTACCAGGCGGTGATCGACATGAATCCTTCGGACACGGCGGCCTCTGCCAACGTAAAGGGATACTCCGGCCGCAATCTGGTCGAGATCGCCAAGGTCAACCTGGCCAACTTGCCGCCGGCCGAAACCCAGACCCCGCCCGACGCAGATGGCGATGGGGTGCCGGACGACTCGGATTGGTGCAAGAACACCCCGCCCCGGGCGGCCGTCGATGCCAACGGCTGTTGGAACCTGACCGACATCTTCATCGTAAGCGGCGTGGAGTTGAAGCCTGACGCGCTTTCCCAACTCGACGATGCCGTGCTGGTGTTGATGGCCAACCCGTCGCTGCGCATGGAAATCCAGGGCCACACCGACAACAGCGGCTCGGACGAGTTGAACCAGCGCCTGTCGGAAAAACGGGCAAAGGCAATCTACGACTACCTGGTCCGGAAAGGCGTGCCGGCGGACCGTCTGACCTACAAGGGATATGGGGAAAGCCGTCCCATCGCATCCAACCTCAAACCCGAAGGCCGCGAACAGAACCGTCGCATCGAATTGGTCCCGTTGCCATGACTCAATATTGAAGGCAGCGTAAAAAGTCGTAGAGGCGTCATCCCGGCGGTTTTATCGTCACCCCACCACATACCCTCTCTGTTCCAGCGCCGCCGCCAGCGCCGACCGCGCATCATCTTCTCCATGCACCAACCGGATCATCTTCGGCCGTCCGCCCATTGCCCCCACCCAATCCAGCAAGCCCCTTTGATCGGCATGGGCCGAATAGCCGCTCAAGACATGCACACCGGCGCGCACCCGGCGCTCCACCCCGTCCAGCACCACCGTGCCATGGCTTTCGGCCTGCGCCTGAATGCATCTGCCCGGCGTTCCCTTTGCCGTATACCCCACAAAGACAATATCGTTCCGCGGCTCCTCGATCCCGTGCACCAGATGATCCACAATGCGCCCGCCCGCACACATTCCGCTGCCGGCGATAATGATCACCGGGCCATCGACCCCCAGCAACTGCTCATGCTGGTAATGCCTGGGCACGGCAAACAACCTGTCAAAATCCAGCGGATCTTCCCCGCCCATCAACAGCGCCCGCGCCTCCTCGTCCCAATAGGCGTGAAGCCCGGAATAGATCTGCGTGATATCCAGCCCCAGGGGCGAATCCAGGAAAACCGGCGGGTGGGCTTCGCCACGCAGCTGCGGATACATCTCCCGATACGCGTCGTCGGAAAAGATCCTGTCCAACTCGTACAAAACCTCCTGGGTGCGTCCCAGCGCAAACGCCGGGATGAACACCTTGCCCCCGTCGGCCAGGCAATGCGCGAGAACGCCCGCCAATTGCCGGACCCGCTGCCTCCGGTCCCCGTGCAGCCGATTGCCGTAAGTGGATTCGAGAATTAAAAAGTCCGCCGGGTCGGCTGCCTCCGGATCCGGCAACAGCGGTGTGTCCCGGTTCCCCAGATCCCCGGAAAACAGGATGGAGAACCCATCGCGGGCACTCTCCAACCGAATGAAACAGGAACCGAGAATATGCCCGGCCCGTCCGAGCTTGAATGAAATGCCCCGCTTCAAATCAAACGTTGGACCGCATTCGAAACCCCACGACAAATCGTCGATCCGGCGCGTAACATCCTGCCGGGCATCGTCCGACAGGTGCTCGAAGCGCATGGCATCGTTCAGCATGGGAACGATCAGCGCCTGGGTCGGATGCGTGCAGATGATCTCTCCCCCAAACCCATCGGCGATCAAACGGGGCAGCATCCCGATGTGATCCACATGGGCATGCGTGAGAAAAATGAAATCCAGCTCCGAAGCCCGCACCGGCCACTGCGACGGATCCACCCCGCGATCCTCGCCCTGGGTCATGCCGCAGTCCACGAGGATGTTCAGCCCCTGCAGCTGCATGAAATGGCACGAGCCCGTCACACACTTCTCTCCCCCCAGATGGACCACCGGAAATTTCATTTCGCCTCCATTTCAAATGAATCAAGTGTACATTTTTTGTCACGAAGAGTGATATTTTTGGCATCACCCGCTTTGACAAACGCCGCACCGTTCCTTCGGAATCCTCGGAAAACGGGCATTTTGCCGGACCCTCATCGTTGGCGCGATTGTTGCTCAAAACAAAGATCGAGTTGCTCTTCGAAAAAATGAATTGACGGAGATTGGTCAATTCGGGGGGTCGATAACCTTCAGATTGTTTTCGAAAGGGTAAACCGTGGGTAACCACGGGGCACAAAACCACGGGTCCAAGGAAAACGGACGGCCGGGTTGCCGAAGAAACAAGTCCAGTTATTTAATGAATGGCTTGTTTCCGGTCAAGACCTAATTGAAGAATGGAGACAGGCCATGCAAGAACGAAAGAAACATTTTTTACACGCAGTCACAACGGTTATTCTGACACTGACCCTTGGCCTCACGGGAGTTGGTATGAGTTGGGCGCAAAAAGCAAACAAGTTCGTGCCCGATGACCTCCTTGTGCAGATCAAATCCGGCACTTCCAAGGCCGACATCGACAGCCTGCTGAAATCCCACGGCGCCAAAACTGCAGACGAAATCGAAAAGCTCAAAATCAGGAGGGTCAAAGTACCGGCGCATGCGCTCGAAAAGGTCAAAGCAGCCCTGGCCAGGAACCCGAACGTCAATTTCGTGGAAAACAACTATATCGCCGAGGCGGGCTTCGAACCAAACGACGACAAGTACCCATCCCAGTGGCACCTGCCGAAAATTTCGGCGCCCGGTGCATGGGATTTCGAAACCGGCGCCACGACGACGCCCATCGCTATTATCGACTCCGGTGTGGACCCCACCCACCCCGACCTTGCCTACAAACTTATTGACGGCTACAATTTTATCGGCAACAACACGGACACTCATGATGTGCGAGGCCATGGCACGGCCGTTGCTGGCGCCGCCGCCGCCATGACCGACAATGTGGCCGGGGTTGCCGGGGTCGTCTGGGACAGCCCCATCATGCCCCTGGTCGTCCTGAATGCCGATGACTGGGCCTCTTACTACGATATCGCTCGCGCCATCACTTTCGCCGCCGATAAAGGGGTCCGGGTCATGAACATCAGCATCGGCGGCTCGAGCAGTTCCACCACCCTCCAGAATGCCGTCAATTATGCCTGGAACAAAGGCGCCGTCATCTTCGCCTGCGCCCAGAACTACGCCACCAGCACCCCCTACTATCCAGCCGCCTGCGCCAATGTGGTAGCCGTCTCGGCAACCACCTCAACCGACACCCGGGCCAGTTTTTCCAACTACGGGGACTGGGTCGACATCGCGGCCCCTGGGGTTTCCATTCTCACGACCAACAACGGCGGCAGCTACGGCAGCTGGAGCGGAACCTCCTTTTCATCGCCCATTGCCGCTGGTGTCGCCGCCCTGATCCTGTCGGCAAACCCATCCTTGACCAACGCCCAGGTCGTGGACATCATCACCCGCAATGCGGATGACTTAGGCACGGCAGGTTTCGACCCTTACTTTGGGTATGGCCGGATCAATGCCCACCTGTGCCTCGCAGCGGCCGTGGCATCTGCGCCCGAAACCGATGCCACCGCGCCTTCAGTCACTATCATGACCCCATCCGATGGGGCAACGGTCAGTGGAGGGGTCTCCGTGGAGGTCCAGGCGATGGACGATGGTGGTATCGATCGGGTCGACCTTTACCTCGATGGGGCCCTCCTGGCCACCGACAACGCCGCGCCCCATCAGTTCTACTGGGACACCACCTCCTATGCCGACGCCACTTACGAACTTCTGGCCATCGCCTATGACGGTTCCAACAATGAGGGCAAAAGCGCTTATGTTATCGTAATTTTGCACAACGAGATTATTAACGAGGAGGTTGCGCCAGAGGAACCCGTTGACGTTGACGTGACGGCACCGGTGGTGACCATCACCTCGCCCCGGGACGGCGCCTATATTTCCGACAAGGAGATCATCAACGCCGTTGCCTCGGACAGCGACGGTATCAGGTCCATGGAACTCTATCTTGATGGGAACCTTCTAAGGGCAGCGGATTACAAAAGCACGCTGGCAGTGAATTGGAACACCCGCAAGGAATCGGCAGGCGCCCACACTCTTCTGGTCAGGGCCATCGATGCGGCAGGCAATACCGGCGAACAGACCATCACCGTGTTCAAATAAGCCACTCAACTGGGTGCTGCGGTACAAAAAAAGCGGGGGGTGATATTTCACCCCCCCCCACTTCAAGAATATTTTATAGTATTCGGCTGTCTTTATTGGATCCCAACTGGATCCCGGCGTTCGCCGGAATGACGGTAACACCGAATTCCTGGCTTTTTACGAGTCTCTCATCTTTTATCGCACGAACTTCTTACGAAAAACCCCAGCCATACCGATCAAGCCGAAACCGAGCAACAGCATCGTCCCCGGTTCAGGAACCGGGTCCCCTCCACCGCCGCCGCCGTTGTCGTCACCTTCCAATTTGAGACTTCCCTCGCCATCCAACCCTACATTTTGCATTCTAACAAAAGGACTAAAAGCATCTGATGTGTTTAATATGGGTACCATATTAAAATTAAGTGTCAGAATTGCTTCAGTGTAGAAATTTGGAAGAGCACCCTCGCCACCCTCAATCGCTGGATTGTAAAGCGCACCCTGAACTCCCCCGTCTGTATTAGGTATGTATTCAATCTTAATGCCGTCAATACCTTGATTAGGATCCGTCTGTACAAATAAATTCCAATCCTCTGTTCCATCTGGGTCTATTTCAACAAAATTATTTGATGTGTCATGAGCCCACAATTCCCATGAAACAAGTGTGAGATCGCTCGGATCCAAATCAAAACCGAAACTTGTGATACCCGGCGAATTAACCCCCGTTCCATCGTATAATGTCGTCGGACTTGTATTGTCCAGATAGGCTGTGAGAGTAGAACCCGCAATGATAACATCCATTTCGGCAGTACCATAACCTCCTTCATCGGACTCCGGCCCAAAATAGAATAAGACCGCATGGGCACCAGACGGCACCGTGAACATTAAAATCAACAACAACAGTAAAAATCTTTTCATTTAGCCTCCCCCCAAATTGAAATCATATCCAAAATTATTATGCCACCCCTCCCGATTGTACCCGATTCGAGTCCTCCAAGCACCTCCTTCCCTTAAAAGTTTTAATGAAGTGTGTTCTTATTCTTGATTGCCTTTTAAACAAGAGCGACTTAACTATATGAAGCGGCTTACCCAAAAAACACGTCAAGCATTGCTTCAGCAATTTCAGCGCCAAAATTAACCTTACGACGCTAAAATTTTATATCAAATTTTTCAATCGGTTAGTTTGCCATAAAATTATTACCACCCGTCCGATATGAAAATCACAACCCAAAACATATGTAATTTTCTTCATAGGACTTACACATTTTTCTGGTTCGCCGATTCAAAACTAACGGCTTCGTAAAACCTCCCGCATCAGGTTTTACCGTCATCCCGGCGAAGTTAAGAATCTTGTATTATTAATATCTTCTGGATGCCGGATCGAGTCCGGCATGACGCCTCGCCTCAACACCGGACCGACGCCTGCACCGGGCCACGACCCGGGGTCCGGCATGACGCACCGGTGTCGTTTTCGGGATTATCAAAACCGGTCACATAATGGGGGGCTGGTGCTGTAGTTCGATCTGCGGGACGCGCAACGCTCTTGAGTTAAGGACCTTCCTATGTTACGAAAATTTAAAATGATCATGGAGCGTTAAAATGTACGAATCCTATTACGGCCTGAAGGGCAAGCCTTTCGACATCAGGCCCGATCCCAATTTCCTTTACTTGAGTCCCAAGCACGAGGCGGCCCTGACCTATCTGGAATACGGGCTGATGGACAATATCGGCACCGTGCTGCTGACCGGCGAGGTCGGCACAGGGAAAACCACGCTCCTGAGATACGCCGTCAACCACTACTGCAAGCAGCTGCTGACGGCGGTCATCTACAATACCAACCTCACGCCGGATCAGCTGATCGAGGCCATCCTGGACGCCTACGGACTCGATTACATCCACGGCGACAAGGCCAAAAACCTGGCCAAACTCAATTCGTTTCTGCAAAATCAGGCTCGCAAAAAGAGACGCGTATTGCTGATCATTGACGAAGCCCAGAATCTTTCGTTTGAAACCCTGGAGGAAGTGCGCATGCTGGGCAACATTCAGAATGACGACATCATGCTGCTTCAAATCATGCTCGTCGGCCAACCCGAATTGCGCTTTCGCCTTAAAAGACCGGAGTTCCTTCAGTTCGCGCAACGCATTTCAGTGAACTACCACATACCGGCATTGGATAAGGCCGAGACAATGGCTTACATCGCCCATCGCATCCAGCAAGCCGGGGGAAACCCCAAACTCTTCACTCAGAAGGCCCTGGAAAAAATTTACGAACACACCAAAGGCATACCACGCAATATCAACGTGCTCTGCGACTATGCCCTGGTCTATGGGTTCGGCAACGAGCTTGAGACTGTCGATGTCGATATCATCGAGCAGGTGCTGAGGGAAAAAAACGATGTGGGGCTGGTCTTTATAGAAGCTACAGTTATGAACACGGCTGGCGCAACGCCCGACAAAACGGCACATAGAGGCAATGGCGACAACTCCAACAGCCGGCTCGACCGGATCGAGGGCGACCTGAACCGCATCGATCAGTCTTTCCGGACTGAAATATCCAACCTCAGGGCCCAAATCGACAAGATCCGGCAGGACGTCACCAATTCGCTTACCAAACTGTACATGTTCGAGAGAAAACGCAACGAAGAACTTACCCGAAAATACACAGACCTGAAGAATAAAACCGGCTCGGAAGCCAATTGAGGCGGCGGGACCCAGAATTTCAACGGGTTCTGGATGCCGGATCGAGTCCGGCATGACACCTCTGGGACTTTTACGATTTCACCAGAATCGGATTCACATTCGGAAGGGCTGCGGCGTGGTGGCTGTGAAACGCAGCATGCCGCTGTTTTCAACATAGTCCCTGCTGTGCAACTCCGACTCGACGGCCCGGAGATTGTATTCGAGCTGCACGGACAGCCAGGTAAAGAGCCTGTAGGCGACATAAGCGCGCGCCCGGCCGATATCATCTTTGAATTCAGGTGACTGATCCTGATATTCGATTCGCCGCGCCATCAGATCGATACCGCCGTACAACCGCTCGTAAAAATCATATTGCCCATCGATGCGGGCAAAGTAATAGGTGTAAAATCCAAGGTTTTCCGCCGTGGCGGACGTGGTTTCATAACCGCCGCCCGTAGAGATGCCCATGCGCCCGCGCTTGAACTGTTTCGTGTAGTCGATGGTGACCGGCACGCCATCCACATTTTTCCCATCGTCGTAATCGCGAATGAAGTAGTTGACCGCCATTTGGAGGGTGGAGGTGCTGTCTATGTCGTAGGTAAACCCGGCGCCCATGTCGTAGACATCGAAATCCTCGCTGTTTTCATCGTACGTTTGCGCGGTGTAACCGAAGTTTACGAAACTGGTCAGATGCCGGGAGAACCGGCGGTTGACTTGCATCGTGCCGGACCAGTTGTAGAAATCTTCGGATGTATCGTAATCAGTCTGACGATACACCGCCTTCGCCTCTATGCCCCAGCGGGGACCAAACCAATAGATGATCTCCGCTGCAGGGCTCATGGTCGCACTATCTTCCAATGTGGGATCTTCGTTTTCCAGGAAGCTATGGGTGTAGGAAAGCGAGAACTGGTTGTCTCTTCCAAATTCCTGGACATAACTAGCCGAGGTGGTGTGGCGATCGTATGGCGCCTGCCCCCTGCGAAGGGTGTAGTCTTCGTCAGAGAAAAGATTCTCGGTCCTGAGGTAGGTGTGACTGACCTGGAAGTTCGCGGTCCGGCTCAATTGGGTAAACAACCTGCCGTTGGCCGCATGCTGCCAATAATCGTCCCGCGTCTCTTTTTCATAGTGGGCGTAGGAAGGATCGTACGAGAGGGACAATTCAGTGTGCCGACCGACGAGGCTTAGCGTCATCCCCGGAGAGACGGAATATATAAAGTCTTCCTCGGTATCCTTGTGGGTCAGAAAAACATTGTCGGTGTATTCCACACCGGCCGACACCCTTGGCTGAAATCTGATCTCCGCGGCACTTTCTACGGTCAAACCGGACATGCTTCCCAAAAGGACCAGAACGAGCCCATATGCAGAAGGCCTTCCAATGGAGCGATAAATTCGACCGCACAGCACATAAAGAAAGCCACTCACGCGGTGGCGTGTTGCCTGCCACGGGCTCGGTAGAGAACTTTGGGTAGGTAACGACGTATCAGAGGTGTCATTGAACTTCCGGTAAGAAATATGCCTTTCTGCCATCTCCCGCCCCTATGTTGGTGTGCTTTTCTCAAAAATCGCCGCATTCAATCCTTCGGCATGATACCCGGCCTCGCGAGCTCAGTCTAAGGGACAATGATGGTATCATTGGCTCTGATCAGCACATTCTGCTCAAAATTGTGGTCTTTGACGATATCCTTGTAATTGATCCTGAAGACGGTCTCCTTTCCCTCTTCCCGCCGGAACAGAATAATCTCCTTTTTCGAAGCCCACTCCGTGAAGCCACCGGCGATTGCGAATGCCTGCAATACGGTAAGCTCCTTCATCAAGGGGTATTCACCGGTCCGCATGACTTCACCGAGTATATAGAAGCGCTGGCCGGCGGCATTGCGAACCGTGACCGTGACACTTGGATTGGAGATGAATTTCTTGAGCTTGACCGCGATCACATCGGTCAATTGCGGGGGGGTGAGACCTGCGGCCTGCACGTCCCCAAGCAAAGGAAACGAGATGTATCCATCGAGCCGTACCAGAATTTCCTCCCGGGAAAAATCCGGCTCCTTCCACGTCACGATTTCCAGAATATCGCCGGCACCGATGGTGTAAATCTCCTTAACGGTCTGGTCCGCCCGGGCGGGGGTACCCGTAAGATGAAAAAACAGTAGAACAAGCGCTATCGAAAACAAGAAAACAGCACACTTTTTCATTTGGGAACCTCCTCGAGACAAGTTCGGATGTAACATAGCAGGCTGAAAAACAATGAGATTTTTCATACCAACATTCGCTGCAAATGTATAGCCTTCATTTTGAGCGCGGGGTGCCGCTCACAGCCGAAAAATGTTCTGTCTATCCTCCTATGTTGCCCCCCTAGTGGAGCGCAACATAGGAAATATTTTACATTCACGGTATGAAGTTCAACTCTCAAATACCCCCTGCCTTTTCACCTTTTGACCACCTGAATAATACTTAACATTTTGTTTTTTTTATATATTTGTTTTTGGCAGGGCTTTTGCTTAAAAGTGACACGGCATCGGTACAATGGCGCAAATTCTTGAACCGGAATTCGATTTGAATCTGTTCATCGCCACAAATGGAATCAACTGTGCACGGCATCGAAAGGAAGCTGCAATGCGAAAATTTGTTCAACTGTCTGTCCTGACTCTTCTTTCAATTCTTTTTTTATCTTCCTACACACTCGCCTTCCCGGTCAGTCCAGGGGACCAAATCACCTTTGCCCAAGGTGATGGCGGCCTCAACGGCGGCGGTGAATTCATTGTTTTAAACACTGACGGAGAAGCGCTATTCAAGACTTTCTGCCTGGAACGGGTAGAGTACATCGATTTCAACAGTACCTTTACGGTGGCGGACATCTCCGCCTATGCGACCAATGGCGGAGGTGGCGCCACTAATGGCAAGGATTATATCAGCGATTCGACCAGATGGCTCTACTGGCACTATGTCAACGGGACCCTGGACGATGCGGTCGGCGACTTCTCCTATGGCGATGCCGGCACCAACGCGGTTCAATATGCGATCTGGCGTTTAGAGGACGAGATTTCAACCCTCCCATCTCAATTTGGTTATATTTATACGGCTGCCCGCGACTTTATCGAGCTGTTCGCCGCTACCGATTACGCAAGCTTCGGAAATGTGCAGGTCATGAACCTTACCTATCTAAACGGCAATCCGGCGCAAAGCCAACTGGTCTCGGCCCCAGTGCCGGAACCCGCCACCATGCTGCTGCTTGGTGCGGGCCTCATCGGCCTGGCCGGCGTGGGGCGCAGGAAGCTCAGCAAAAAAAGCAATTAACTCGAGGGGACGCAGGGGGCGGGCGTCAAGCCCGCCCCTACTATACCGGGATTGAATTATAAGCAGAAGTTTTGATCAACCCGTAAAAAATCGCAGAGGCGTCATGCCGGCGAACGCCGGCATCCAGAACCTATTGAAAATACTGGATCCCGGCGTTCGCCGGGATGACGGGAAACGCGAATTTCGGACTTTTTACCAAACTGTCAATCTGGAGCTCCGGGTAAGTATGCCCGCCATCGTGCAGCCAGCAAGAGCCACGACCTACCAATAGGTCCAATGACCGCCCTCGATCACGTAAATCCCCAACAGCAGATTGGTCACGGCGTGCGCCAGAACAGGCGAGAATAAATTTTTGGTGCGATACAAGACTGCCGCATAAATCGCACCGGCGACAATGCCCGGCAGCCAGCGGTGGTGTTCCAGCCCGAAGGCCACGGAAACCGCCACAAACGAAAACCAGGCAAACCGGCCTAAAGGCACATTTTTAAAATTCGAATCGATCAGGAAGCGCAGTGCGAATGAGCGCCAGAAAAGCTCCTCCATCACCGGGACGACCAACACCGCGCCGATCATCCGTACCACTAGAAACCCGACATTACCGTAAGCCGGCGCACTGCCGGCGGCCGCCGCACTCGTCGAACCCAGCTGCGGATAATGCCCTTCCAGCCCGACCCAGACCACGAATACCAGAACGCCGGCGACTACCGCCGGCAAGTCCATCCGCCACCGGATCTCGTCTGCATAGCTGCGCCAGTACCAGACGATGAGGGCGCCAACCGCCACGGTCTTGATCGAATACACGATGGAGACCGGCAAGCTTAGCAGCGGCCCGCAATAGGTGATCAAGGCAAACAATACGAAGGGTGCGACATAGGGAAGGGTCGCAGATAACTTAGACACTGCCTGGGAATTCATAGGAGAGTCGACGGCGGCTCGGCGTGGCATAAAAAAGTCCTTACCAACGCCCGAGGAGTGCGTCAATTGAAATTTGATGGCCCCCTATAAAGTCGTAGAGGCGTCCTACCGGCGAACGCCGGTATCCAGAACCTATTGAAAATACTGGCTCCAAGGGTCCGTCGGGATGACGGGAAAAGCCCATTTGGCACCTTTTTACATAGCTGTCAAACCTGACAGAGTCCTGAAGAGTGGCAACTCAAAGCCTATGCAGAAAAATATGCCCTGGTTTTCGGGGAAATCCTTACCGGCGGCTCGAGCTGCTCCGCCCAGGCGGACCGTGCATCACCAAACGATTTGTGCAGGTAATCGTGAAGATTGCACTCCGTATCCGACCAGCCGTATTTTTCGTGGAAACGCTGCTTGGCCAGGTTCAAATCGGCGCGCAATGCCACGGCAGGGACCCCCAGAACCGGGTAATGTTTTTCAGGCCCCAACTGCTCGAACATAAAGATCAGCTTGTAAAACTCGACGTGCTTGGGATTCACCATGATGCAAAAATCGTTGATCCCGTTGCACAGTGCATGTCTGTACATGATCCGGGTCATCTGCATGTAGAGGTTCTTCCATCGCAATTCGGGAGATGTGACCAGGGCGCATAGCTCGGCGGTTTTTCGGCCTTTGCGGCGAAGGGTGTCGAGTTCGCGCTTGAAAAGCGTGTCCATCGGAAGGCCGTGATCGGCGGTGTCCGGCACTTGGGTCAGCGTGGCCACCACTTTGGATTCCGACTTGACCACCAGGGTGACCGTTTCCGGCAACAGGCTGTGGATGCCGAAAAACAGACCGGACGGATGGGGTTCCTTTAAATATCCCAATCTCAGATATTCCCGGTGAACCAGGGAAAAGGATTGCCTGAGGTCCTCGGGGCTCTCGGCCCATTCGATGGACGGAGACGCGATGCCTTTGCAATCGATTTGTAATACCTTTGACCGCTTGATTCTTTGGATACGCTTCTGATCGATTTGGATTTCCATGTTCGCAGATCACCGTTGGCAGTTATGGTTCATAAAAAATGGATGGTTTCAGGCTTGGCTATGAAATTGACCTTTTCGCGAGTGAAAAAATTTGCAGTTCCTTTGGATCTCGCGACATTCACATGTTGGGGACTTATCTGGCTCGGCATGGGGCAACCATGAAATTGAATACACAAATAATATGAAAATATGAAAAACAGTACATACGATTTGATCGAAACAATCGAAACATTGGACGAAAATTTATGGTCGTAATATTAAATATTATTAATAAAATATATTACTTACATCACTTTCCAACAGGCTTTTTCAGCGTCTGGCCCATTCCTTGCTTAGGTTTTAGGATATTTTTCTTCCTGCCTGCATCGTGAATGAAACGATCAAAACGAATTTTGCATGCGAAAAAAATCTGGAGCCTTGCGTTACGGACTTAACAAGATTTGTGCCATAATTTTTTTGTAGTTATTACAGCATCTTTTGATTTTTGAGACAATTTTTAGGCGGCATTTTTGTGACGAATCATGCTCACGCGATGGACCTGGTTACCAAAACCGATCATCGCCTGAAACTAAATTATGGTGAGCTCGTAAAAAGCGGGTTACCCGCCTTCGCGGCGAAACCTTTGAACATAGGAAGCGGCCCAAAAGCATGACGCTTCCTCAGAAATCGCAGAGGCGTCATGCCGGACTTGATCCGGCATCCAGAACCTATTGAAAAGACTGGATCCTGGCTTTCACCGGGATGACGGGAAAGCAAATTTCGGCTTTTTAAGGTGCCGTCTAATTTGTAAATATTAAAAAACTTACTTCATGCAGGACAACTCATTAAAGCCTAACGTTCTTAGGATAAAATCGAGGACTATCTTGGATGTGAGAAACCCAATCCATAAAGATGGTGAAGGGTGTTGTGGCAGGTGCCTGTCTGAAGCGGTGTGAGCATGGTAGCACAAACATGTGAGCTTTGAGCCGCCTTAACCGTCGAACTCATTAGTAACCAAATCGGCCTACAAGATTGTTTGAATGAAGAGAGACCGGTCCCTTTTAGTTGAAGTATATTTCCCAACAATTGTGAATTTAGAACCTTAATTACATAGCGAAACATTTTGATTGAACAATATACCGATTGGCAATAAGCCATTGATTTATAAGTTAGACCTGATTTTTAATATAATATAAAATTTTTGGCCCAAGGGTTGCAGTGCTGCCAATCGGAACTCACTTGTATGACAATCATGGGCATTGCGGATAAAAATTTTGTGTATTTTGTTGCATACGGAAATGTGTGTGTATCGAGCAAAAAAATTTCCATTTTCGCTCTATCACGCACAACAGAAGTTAAAACTTTTGCCATGGAAGGAGGGAAAACGGGACTTAGGCTTAATTATCGTAGTAGTGGTAAATGATCCATTACAGCATGTAACAAGAAACGGTTTTACAATGATGTTAAATAATCAGGAGGTTAATCAAACATGAAAAAGACAAAATGTTTTTTAATGATTATAGCTTCATTATTTTTTTTAGTAATCAATGCAAATGCTTACACAATTCTTACCGATTTTACCCTCGACCTAAGTGCCATTAATCCTGATTTCGGAACATATACTAATGTAACTGACATTAATTATGACAGTATATTAAAACCGAATACGGAAATAACTCAATACTTAGGTGCAGATAATGTTTTGGGAAATGGTGACACTTTCTCAGAAACCGGTTTTATGAACCTTAGTTCAATTAGTGCAACCCCCCCCGGATTCCCTATAGACCTATATGATGATACTAACATGGTGCAATACTATATAAATGTTTATTATGAAGATATTACTGGTTCTATAAGCAACTATAGTGATGGTGGCACACCTTTTGACCTGACAGACGATACCTGGAATTATACATTTGACACTGGATCAGGAACAGTAGGATGGTATTTAGACACAGATCTTGATCCAACTAATGGAACTTCTGGCGCAGTGCTGACAGGATCAATTATCCCGTTGTCTTCAGGAACTGCAGATGGGTTTTTGTCAGGCGCTGGGTCATCTTCTAATTGGGACATTACAGTAGAAGTTGATTCGGCTCTTGCAGGATTACTTCTTGATTCAGAAGGAAATGACTTATTTGACCTTTTTGGAGACAATGATTGGTTGCTTACAATAACTACTGGAGACACCACCATACAACAAAGTATTTTCAACCCTGGACCTGATGGAGTCGCCGGAGGTGGTGATGACTACTTTACATTTATTGGTGATACAGGTGACCAAACAGTCGTTGCCGTAGTTCCCGAGCCCGGCACCATGGTTCTCCTGGGCCTGGGCCTGATCGGCATCGCCGGTGTGAGCAGAAAAAAGTTTATGAAAAAATAGGCTCTTAAAGATACATAGGTCATCTAAAACTCAAACGGGGAGGCGAAACGCCTCCCCGTTTGAGTTTCTCATATATGGCATATCGAATCTGCAGATAGCCGAAAAATGACAGTCTGCTAACAGACTATTCAACCGATCAGCATCTCATCCTTTTTCCGGTGCGTGCCATACCTCATGGGTCTCCCGTAACCGAACCGGAACAACATCACCTGGCCCTTTTGACTGAAATCCACCCCGGGAAACAGCCCGTCATAGCGCCGCCAGACCTCTCTCAGCAGGGCCTGGTGCTTGACCGAAAAGCCCCCCCCCTCCCCTTCGAGCACCCATCGCGTCCGGAAAAGGGTCATCGCCGCCATGGGCTGAACGTTCAGGCCCTCGCGGGTGAGTGTCAGCCACGCGCGCTGCAGGGCCCGGCCGCCCAACAGGAAATCGCCAGGGTCCATGCCATCTACGGTAATCAGGGCCGCGCCGGACGATCGCAGGACGCCGGCCATGGCGTGCAAGGCCACCATGCGGCCCAGGCCCAGGGTGTTGGCCATCCACATGACGGGCCAGGGTCGGGTGAGCTTGAGAAACAGCTCGCCGGCAAGCCCGGCCTCGAGATTCTTGAGGGGCAGACCGTCTCTTTTCTCGATCGCTTCCTGGTCGGTGAACCGAATCATCTTGCACAGGTGCTGGTGCAGCGGCCGGTGCTCGGTGCGGATGCGGTCGACTTTGTATATCAATCCGGCCAACTTGCGAAGATCGGCGCTTTCGGTGAGCAGGTGGATATGGACGCCTTCGTAAGGGGTGACGGCCTCGTGCATCCGGGTGGTCAACAAATCCGGAAGCGCCTTTTTTCGGTAAAAGGTCCGATTGGTGTTTCGCTCCCATACCGATTCAAAAAGCGGCTCCCATGGGTGGGCATCCTTTCCGGCGGTCAGGGTAACGGAAGCCATATGATCGGCCGACGCACCTGCGGGCAAGTATGTGACCTGGGGCTCGAACCCCAGCGCTCTGGCCGCGATGCACATGTTTTCCAGAACCGCACCGCAGGATAGGATCGAAGCCACCTGCCGGACATTGAAAAACGAGTGGTCTGCATCCCGGTCCAGGGACAGGTCGATGGTGTTGCCTTGCCATGCAAATTTCCAGGGCTGGGCATTGTCCCCTGAGGGCGCCTGGATGCCGGCCTGGATAATGGAGCGCAAATTTGCCTCGCTGATGGTTCCGGGGTCGGCGATGGGGATGGGGGGCGTTTCGGGAATGGGCCTGCGGAACAGCACTTTGTTGCGCGCCAGCAGGATATCCGCGGCCTTGATCTTGACCTTCTGAACCGGGTTGCGATTGCCCAGGTGGAGCTTGCCACGGCGATATTTTTGCGCGTAAGGGTCAAATTGGAAGAAGTAC
The DNA here is from genome assembly GCA_002402905.1 of Desulfatitalea sp. UBA4791. Taxonomy (GTDB): domain Bacteria; phylum Desulfobacterota; class Desulfobacteria; order Desulfobacterales; family Desulfosarcinaceae; genus Desulfatitalea. Next base: position 68,416 of record DHGT01000018.1, read on the forward strand.
GGCACCGGCTTGATTCGGCCGCGTTTTAAAATGATCCGAACCGCCTCGGTGGCGGCCATTCCGGCGCAGATCTGGCAGGCGATATTCAAGGAGGGGCCAGCTTTGGATTCCAGGTCGACCCGCGACAGGTCCATGTAGTTGAGTTGGGTCGCCCGCGGCGTCAGCCCCATGCCGAAAGAGAGGTAGCGCTGCCGTTCCGACATCCCCGAAGTGATGTTGAAATATTCGTCGAACCGCATGCCTTCGTGCGGTGAGAATATGAGCACGGCCGCGCTGAAACCCAGGGGCGCGGCGGTGACCACATAAACACCCTTTTCCTGTGCCCGATTGAAAAGCTGCCGGCGGATATCGAACTGGAAAAAGTCCAGGCCGTCGAGCACCACCTCCACCCCGTCAAGGAATTCGTCCATATTGGCTTCGGTGAGACCGGCCGGAAAGGGGGTGATATTCAAATACGGGTTGATGGCCCGTGCCTCGTCCATCATGACATCGAGTTTCGGCCGCCCCAGATCCGGCACCCGCGCGCCATACTGCCGGTTGATGTTCACCGGTTCGAACCGGTCGAAATCGGCAAGGTGCATGTTGCCGATGCCGGTGCGGGCCATGGTGACCAGGTGGACGCCGCCGACCCCACCCATGCCGGGTATGGCGATTTTCGCCTGGCGGAGCCTCTCCTGTTCCGTTCTGGTGAACAAACCGATATTGCGCGCAAAGGCGGCTTCGTGGTACTGATCCGCGCTGTACAGGCCCAACGCTTCTAAACGGGATGAATAACGATCAGGCGGCATCTTGTCCTCCAATTTTGACAGTCTGGTAAACGGTCCGAAATTCGCGTTTCTCGTTATCCCGGCGAAAGGCGGGATCCAGTATTTTCAATAGGTTCTGGATGCCGGCGTTCGCCGGCATGACGCTTCTGCGACTTTTAACGCGTTCATCAAATTGACCATTGAGTTTCATTAAAAAAAGGCGATATAGTATAAAGCAAAAAATTTCCAGCTGTTGCGCGTGATGAGCGCACATGATCAGAGGGATAGAATAGATAGATGCGATATATAGTTGTTTGCCTTTTATGTCTAATGCTTTTCCCTGGGGGCGCTTTTTCCCAGGGAGTCGCCATGGACGGCACCCAGGTCGCCCAGAAAGTGTATGACCGCGATGACGGCGACGATTCCTATGCCCGGGTGAAAATGCTGATCATCGACAAACGGGGCCAAAAACGGCTGCGGACACTGGTCACGGCCACCAAGGACTATCCGGAAGGCATCAAAATCTTCACCCGGTTTTACACACCGGCCGATATTGACGGAACCGCCTTTCTGACATGGGAAAACGAGAACGGGGACAACGACCAGTTCCTCTACCTGCCCGCATTGCGGCGGGTACGCCGCGTCGTCTCCTCCCAGAAAAAAAACCGTTTCGTCAATACCGATTTCACCTACGAGGATCTGGAACGCCGCAAGGTGGCGCTGGACGATCACCGGATTCTAAGGACGGAAACCTTCGCCGGCCACTCGTGCTGGGTGCTGGAAAGCACTCCCAAAAAGGCGTCGTCGTCTCAATATGGCAAACGGGTGAGCTGGATCGCCCAGGATCTGAACATGACACTCCGCGTCGATTTTTACGATCCGAACGGCAAACCGTTAAAACGCCTGCTTTTCAGCAGCCTCAAGGACATCGACGGCATATGGACCGCCATCGACACGGAAATGCAGGATCTGGAACGAGAGAGTCGCACGCTGATGCGCATTACCGACATCAAGTACAACCAGGGAATTCCGGACCGGGTATTTACCAAAGAGTATATGCAACACGGCAACTGAGAAACCTTCAAGGAGAAGCCATGACCAGAATGCCAAAAAGCAACTTCTTGCGCCTCATGCTCTTGTGCTGCTGCCTTTTGATGATGGCGCCGGGGGCACAGGCCCAGAACGCCACCGCTGGATCGGTGAATCAGTCGGCAGATGAGGCGCCCAACCCCTCGCCATGGGACGAAGCCGGGGCCAAGGATCCTTTCGGAGACGATGCCAAAGATCCATTTGCCGAAACAGATCCCCAAAAGGACGCATCCAGCCCCGCCCCCTGGGAAGAGGCACCCGCACGCAAGCAATTCGAATTTGACGGGCAGTTGAAAAACAAGTTCGCCTTCGACATCCACAAAGACAATCCCTTCGAGGATCTGTACCTGAATCATCTGCAGGTGCAATTGGGAGGCACCTACCGCCCCAGCTCGGCGGTCGAGACCAAAATCGCGGTCGGCGCCGACCTTTTTCACTACACCGACGACACCTCGGATTGGGAGAACGACAGCGACCTGCGCGTGTTCGACGCGTGGATCAATCTTGCCGGCTCGGGGTTCAATCTGAAGTTGGGCAACCAGATCGTCAGATGGGGCAAGACCGACGGCTACAGCCCCCTGGACAACGTGAACCCGGAGGATCTGCGGGCCGGTATCGGCGGCCGGCGCGAGGACCGCAAGATCCACATTCCCATGGCCAACCTGGAAATCTTCACGGGGCCGGTCACCCTGCAGGCACTTTACATCCCCTTCTTCGTGAAATCCAAGTACGACAGAAAAGATACGGACTGGGCCCTGTTCGATCACTATGACGAGCAGGTCGGCGGCTTCGGCACCCGCCAGGAAGACGTGGCCAACACCTTCGAAAACGGCGAGGCGGGCCTCAGGTTGTCCGGCATCATCGGTAAAGTCGACTACGCCCTGAGTTACCTGACCGCCCACGAAGATGTCGGTTCCCTGGAATCACTGGCCGTGCCCCCGGGCTTCGCCCCGACCTTCAGCTCTCGGGTGATCCGGGATCTCACCGGCTATGCCAGCCTGACGGACCAGGATATTTATCTACGCTACGACCGGCAGCACATATATGGGCTTGAAATGGAAACCACGCTGGCGGTTTTCGGCATCCGGGGCGACTTCGTCTACACCGATTCGGTCAGCTTCGTGACCGAACAGTTGCAGCGCACCACCAAACCCGTGGCCCAGTATGTGCTCGGTGCCGATTACAACGGTCCCAGCGCCTTTTATATCAACGTTCAATTCGGCCAGGTCTTTATCCAGGATTTCGATGACGACATTCTCCTGGCCGACGAACTGAGCAGTAACATCAGCGGCACCATCAGCAAGGAATTTTTAAACGGCGATCTCAAATTCGAATTCCGGTGCTTTTATGATCTGGATGGCGACGGTACGCTCTACAATCCTAAAGCCATCATCAAGCCATGGCAGAATGTGAAAGTGGAACTGGGCGTCGAGCTTTTTGATGGCACCGATGAACACCCCCTCGGGTTTTACCGGGACAACGACCAGGCCTATGTGCTGCTGCAATGGGCCATATAAAACTCAACCCAAGGGATAAAAACGACCCATCATGCCGATCACTCTGAAGGCGGCGAGAACCGCAGAAGAAAAAAACGAAGTCTACAGACTGAGATACCGGGTATTTGTCGAAGAGGAAAATCGCTTCGAGCACCCACCGGACCGGATCTTCGACTTCTACGATACGCTCGACGAAACCGTTAATTTCGCTGCCATGGAACACGATAAGGTGGTCGGGTCGATGCGCGTCACCATCGATAACCCTGTTGGAATGCCGGCGCTCGATCATTACAACTTCAGCCGCCTGATAAAATCGACCCCCGGCAAATTCGCCGGCATCGGGTGGCTCTGCATTGCCAAAGGCTACCGCCGGCATCGCGGCATGTTGGCGGCTCTCTTTAAAATGATGGTGCGGGAGGCGAGGAATAGAGGCGTGCAGCATCTCATCGCGCCGCTGCACCCGGCCATCCTTCCGTTATTGAAGCGATTCGGCGCCAAACCGGTGGACAAGGAATTCTTTTCCGAGGAACTGCAGGTTCCCATGGTTCCCATTCACATCGACTTCGAGGATCTGCCGTCGGGCCTCAGAGAATTTTCCCAAGATCCTTTCCATATCATCTTTCAGGACAGCAACGAGCGACGCATCTACAGAGAGGGAGAAACCATCATCGAAAAGGGCCACCCGGGCGAAGAAGCCTTCCTGATCATGCGTGGATCCGTGGAGGTGCTGACCGGCAACTGTCTCCATAAGGCACTACGGGCGTCGAACAGCGCCGCCGATCTATCCGATGCCAGGAATCCTCTGCTGGGCCAGGGTCAGGTATTCGGCGAATTGGCCCTACTGGACGGCACCACACGAACCGCATCGGTCGTATGCCACTCCAAAGAGGTGGATGTGATGGTGTGGACCCGCGAGCAGGTCCTGGACCAACTCACCCTGGACCATCATAAAGCCATCAAGCTCTGTAAGGTGCTGGCCAACCGATTGCGCGTGCAGGTTGAAGGATTTGAAAAAAACGAGGCGAACGATGCGCTGGTGGCTACCATTGTCATGGATGCGTCCAGAGAAGCACGTAAAACCGTCGATGTGGCCTGGTTGTCGGCGCAGTGCGGTTTTCGCCCCAACGAAATGGGCGAGCTCATCGATAAGTGGGTCCAAAGCGGGGTGGTTCTCTTCGAGGACGGCAAAACCCTGACCGTCCGCAATCCTGACCTTTTGAAAAACATGATCAAATGGAAATAGGGATAAAATCCGCTTGCCATGAACGACGTTCGCCCAGATCAACCGAAGCTGCCACGAGAAGAGGCCATTCGAAAAAAACTCGAGGAAGCCGAACTCTATCTGCGCCAGGGACTCTTTGCGGAAGCCCGGCAGATCTACGACACCCTGCTGAACTATCACCAATCCCGGCTCGTCATTTTCACCGATTCTAACGACCGGAGCGCCATCGAAACCGACATCGCCGCCCTCGAAGCCAAAGTCGCGGAAATTCGGCACCGGGAGAAAATTTTCGAGCAGAACCACCGCGTGGCGGAAACGGCGCAAGAAGGCCCCGGCGATCGGTCTGCGACCCAACCGGTCCATGCCGTCCTCGGCAAGCTCGAAATCGTCGAGGCAGCCGAAGAGGCGCCCCATCGCGCCGCCGGGCCCCTGTTCAGCTTCAACACCATCTGCACGTATCCCAAAATTTTTCTTGTGGCATCGCTGATCCTGGCCGCCGTGTTTGCGGTATTCAATCCTTTTGTAAAAACAGTGAACAACGTCGACTACTTCCGGCTCGAAGACGATCCGGACATGGACTTTTACGAACAGTTTAAAAAGATATTCGGTAACGACGAATTTTTTGTCATTGCCTTTGAAACCGACCCGCTCTTTTCAAAAGAGAAGCTGACCCTGCTGAAAAGCATCACCCAAGACCTGGAGACCATTGAAGATATCGAAAGCGTCACCAGCCTGGCCAACGTCGACGACATCATCGGCGAGCAGGATTATTTCGAAGTTCGCCCGTTTCTGGAAGAGATACCCGATGATCCGGATGCGCTCGCATCTTTAAGGGCACAGGCCACCCATAATTATCTCTATCTTGACAACCTGCTTCCCAAAGACGCCAGGACAGCGGCCATCCTGGTCCAGGCCTACGACCGGCCCGACGACCCCGATTACCGCCGCCGTCTGCTTTCCGAAACCGAGGCGGTTTTGCAGAAGTACAGGAAGGACGTTCCACATTTTTATTTAGGGGGCTGGACCACGACCAACCTGAGCCTCAGCCAGTACCTGAAAGCCGACATGATCGTGTTCGTGCCCGCCACCTATTTTTTAATAGCCCTGACGACCTGGCTTTTTTTCAGGAACATCCGCCTGACGATAGCGGCGGTGATCAACATCTCGGTTTGCCTGGCCGCCACCCGCGGTCTGCTGGGGATGACCGGTGTCGCGCTGAACAACGTGACCAGCATCGTCATCCCGCTCGTCATGGCGCTTTCCCTGTGCGACACCGTGCACATCTTCTCGCACCTGGACAGAACCATCCTGGACAGTGCCGCGGACAAATACGACGCCCTGGCCAAAGTGCTCAAACGGGTGGCGTTGCCGTGCTTTCTCACCACAGTGACCACGGCCGTCGGTTTTTTTTCCCTGTCGTTCAGCCACATTACGCCAATCAAAGAGTTTGCCTGGATCGCCTCGGCCGGCATGGTGTTCGAATTCGTCTTTTCATTTTTCCTGCTGCCGCCCGTGCTCTTGTGGTTCCGGCCGGAAAAAATTTACCATCAGGCGCGCTCCGGGCAAAAGATGGACACCTTTATCAGTCAACTCGGCGCATCCGTGCAACGCCATTACCGGGCCATTGCCATCACTGGCACTGCGGTTATACTGGTGTCAATCTGGGCCGCCACTCTCATCCGCGTGGAAACCAACCTGATCGAATTTTTCAAGAAAGAGAGCCCCGTGCGGACTGCTCTCGATTTCGTCGAAAACCGATTGAGCGGCGTAGGCACCTTGGATGTCTCCTTCAAGGCCCAGGCGCTGGATGCCTTCAAACAGCCGTCCAACCTGAGGGTCATCGAAAGGCTCCAACAGTATATCGACTCCCTCGACCCGGTCGACAAGACCATGTCATTCGTTGACTTTTTGAAAGACATGAATGCCTCTTTTCATGCCGAAGACATCCGTTACTACAGGATTCCCGCAAGCCCCGAACTGGTTTCGCAGTATCTGCTTGTATACGATTCCGACGACATCGAGGACTTTATCAACACAGACTATGACCATGCCAGAATTTCCGTCAGAATATCCGAACACTCCTCTGCAGGCCAAAAAGAGCTCATTGAAAGGATCAAAGCCTATATTCAGACCATCGACCACCAGGGCATCGACATCCGCGTCACCGGCAGGGCGGTAACCGATGCCAATGTCATCGACGCGCTCGTGCAGGGCCAAGTTTCCAGTTTGAGCATGGCTTTGGGGGTGATCAGTCTGATCATGCTGCTGGTGTTTCGATCGTTCAAGCTGGCCCTGTTGAGCATGATTCCCAATCTGTTCCCGATCGTCCTTAATTTCGGCATCATGGGCATGTTCAATATTCCCCTGGATACCGGCACGGCCTTGATCGCCGCGGTCGCCCTGGGAATCGCCGTGGATGACACCATCCATTTCCTTTCCGAATATCAGCTGCGCAGAAGCCAAAACATGACCATGCCGGATGCCTTGACAGCCGCCAACGAAACCAAAGGACGGGCCATTGTGGCATCCTCCCTGATTCTCTGCATCGGCTTCGGCGTCCTGGGGCTCAGCCGGTTCGTACCCATCATCCATTTCGGGCTGCTCAGCGCCATCATCATGCTGACCGCCCTGATCGGCGACCTGGTTTTTCTTCCAACGATAATGCTCCTGAAACCGGACAAATATCGACGGGCATCCGTCTAATCAGGAGCGCTGCAGGCGATTCAATTCAGTCGGACAGGCCCGCAAATTTTATCACAGCTTAATTTGAAGACAGCGTAAAAGGTCGCAGATGCGTCATGCCGGCGAACGCCGGCATCCAGAACACATTAAAAAAATCGAATTCCGGCTTTAGTTTACCCCGGGCTTCGAGCGAGGCCGGGATAACCTGAAAACGAACTCCTTACATTTTACTACTTCAGCATATTTAATTCTTTTCTATTGACAGGAAAATTTTATTTTGCCACGGTAAATTTATTAAAAACTCGTCACCCTTTATTCTTCAAAGGGGGTGATCCGAAAAAATGAAATTTTAACCTCTACTTTGGATGCTTCAATTTCCCCCTGAATGCTATCCTCCTTCACTGATTCCAATTTCTATTCAGACTCATATTCCCGCCCGATTACCGGATCAAAGTCTGCCTGCGCAGGTGTCTGGACAGGTATGATAATTCATCGGTAACGAACTTCATTCCAGCGAAATCCGGAATCTAGTATGTTCAATATATTCTGGATGCCGGATCAGAGCCTGCCCCGGACCACGATCCGGGGTCCGGCATGACGCCTCTGCGACTTTTTACAGGTTTATCTAGCTTGCCGGGCAAAAAGACACCGAATAGGACCAAGGATTCTAATTATTATGGTTAGCTGTCAACCATCCCTAAAAATGCGAGTGGCGCACCGAGGAAATCGTTGCTGCGTTTTTTCGGTATGGATCCTTTTACTCATTTTCACGATCAACTCGGTCTGGTCCAGCGCGTTCGCGTTTGACACCCAAGCAGGAGACGGCATGCGAGAAAGATTGCTCATCAGCGGAGATCGTAAAGGGCACGTGACGGTGAAGGAGGCCGTTTCCGGCCATGTGCGTTATAGATTCCAGATGGAAACAGGCGTGGTGAGAGAGTTGTATCTCCTCGATAACGGGAATACCCTCGTCGCGACCCAGAAGGACCATACGGTTTTCTGGGATTTGGCAACCGGTTCCGAAATTCGACGTTTTGATCAAAGAATATACGGCTTCTCGAACAACGAAACCCTGTTTTTCACCTACAACACGGACGGCGTGTTTTTACACGCCTATCCAAGCATGAAAGGCGTGTGCCAACTTTGCAAGGGACCCATGCTTGGCCCCGATGCGCACCTATTTTCGCCGAACGATCAATTCTTAGCTATATTGTTTTCCAGCGGCAGACCCTCCAGCGATTCGCATTATCCGAGGAGCAACCCGGTTTTCAGGGGAAATACCTATTCAAAGTTATTTGATCTCCTTACCTGCCAGGAAATTCAGGAGTTTTCGAAACTCGATGTCGTTCGCTTAGGTGAATTCTCCTCCGATTCTACCGCTTACGATCTCAAAGAGGCTGAAATTTCCTTGGAAGGGAGACGCCTTTCAGGAGCATGGCGGTTCGATCTGACAAACAAAAACGTCACACATCGAAAGGAGGAAGACAAATGAAAGGCAATCACAGTAAACCGATTGAGCATTTTTATCGGAAAAGCGGTCTGGCACTGCTGATCGTTGCCTTTTTATCCACGCCGGCTTTCGGGCTGCCTATCGGCCCTTACCAGTTCGACGTGGCGGCAAAGGGTGAAACGGTCGGCAAGGTATCTGTTGTGGGCGAGGCCAGCGGCAATAATGAAGGGCTCCGGGGAAGTTTCGAGGTCACGAAGAAAAAAGATGGCGCCGCGATGACCGTCAAGGAACTCGAAACCTTTTTGGGCCAGGATCATCTGAACTGGTTTCAAAAGGTAATCAGCATCAACCCGGACATCCTCGGTGTGGACGAGCCCTTCATCGATCCGCCGGACGGGGGTTTCGGCGAGCAGTGGGCAGACGACCGGCCATGGTATTTTGATGAATTCAGGCCACCGGACCAGCTCCCGCCAGGTAAAACCGAATGGGACGAAAGCTATCTGCTGGACTCCAATGTGAATGGCTCGACGCTCGGCTATTTTGACTTTCCCGGCGGTCAGCCGATCAATACCAGTATCCTTTTTGTCACATTTCTCGTCAGCGACTTCGGAAACAAGGTCTATGACACTCTGGGTGGATTCGCATGGACAGCCAGAATCGGTGCCGATGGTTTCACCGACATCATTGCCTTAGGAGGACCGGCGATATTCAAAAACGAGTACCTCAATGAGATAAAAGATGAGTTCGGCTACAGGCTGGTACCTGAACCCGCCACCCTGCTGCTTCTCGGCATCGGGATGCTCGGACTTTTTGGTTTTGCGAGAAAATGGACAAAATCGGTTTTGAGGTAAAACACTTTTGGACGTAGAAGGCGTTCATCCGGTAAACATGCTGGCGATTGGCCCACCTTCACGTCAAAAGCAGGGCTGTTGATCAACAGCCCTGCTCGTATAGCGTGTCAAGCAATTACCGAATAAACTTTTTCCGGGCTACCATTGCGATCCCCAAAACACCTGTCCCAAAAAGAATCATCGTGGCCGGCTCTGGGACCGGATTGGTGAGAGGCTCGGTTGAAATTGTAAAGGAAAAACCGAGTGTGGTTGATTGACCTTCAGGGGTTGCAAATCCAAGTGTACCCACGGGAACACCTGCTAAGCTTGCGTAAAGCGGCGAAAGAGCGGACAGCACACCTCCGGTGCTCGGAAAGACATTGACGTAATACGTCTGCAATCCATCCCCATCCAACGCATCGTATTGGAAATTAAAATTCGGAAAGCCGTCGAGAAGAGCGAAAATATCGTACTCTGCCAACCCGCCGATATTCGGCGTCTCGGTAAAATCGATTCCAAACGTGAAAATTTGATTCGGAAGTGCAGGGTTATCCGGCACAAAGGGGTCCAGCAAAACGCTAACTTGCAACGTAGTGCTGGCCAATGACGGTTCATAAATCGGATTGTTATTGTGCGTCAGATCGATGGAGTCTGCCCAATACAACGATGGCACGGTACCACCCCCCACATAGGTGTCCACTTGATCATTCACCGTGGATGGGTCAATCACTAGACTGCTCTTGGGATCCCCCCAATAGGTAGTACCCCAAGTCAGGGTAGTTAAGCCGTCCGCTAATGTGCCGCCGTTTGTGAGTGTAGTGTTGATAAACACACCCGACAGCCCATAATCCCAAGTTTCCACATATGCGTTTGCGTTTGATCCCAATAAGAAAAGGAACAGAGTGACCAGTAAAATAGATTTCGTTTTCATTTCGAGCTCCTTTAGTAAAAGTTAATTTCCCTTTTTCTCAATACATACTCCCTCTCTGTAACCATCACCCTCCTTTCGCAAGACATTTCACTTCGATAGCTGGAAAGAAACGCCTCCAGCTTTTTAAAACCAAAATCAGGATTTCACCTACCATGTTGACCAACCCATTCTTGATGGAATAGTAAAGCATCGCAAAAGGGTCATGCCGGAGATGAAATGTAAAAAGTCCGGAATAAAGTTTTCCCGTCATCCCGGCGAAAACCGGGATCCAGTATTTTCAATAGCTTCTGGATGCCGGATCAAGTCCGGCACAACGCCTCTGCGAATTCTAAGGAAGCGTCATGCTTGTGGGCCGTTTCCTGGGATGAAATGTTTCAGCGCGAAGCGGGGTAAGCCGCTTTTTACGGTGTCGTCAATCTTAATTCGATCACATATAATTCCAGATAGTTTAAAAAGGGCACTGATGCCGCCTTAAGCATAAAATGTGCCCAAATTCGATTCCTTAGTGATACAGCTTTCGAAGAGTAGACGCCGGCATCATGCCAACGAAAGGGGGGGGTATAAAGCGTTATGATACAAGATAGATATAGTGCGACGAGAAAAAGTACCATCGGTGCAGAAATGTTTTGACGACCTTTCACCACTTCAAGTCAAGATGGATCATTATAAATGAACCTACCTAAATATTATGAAGAAAAATTCTCATTGTGAATAATTTTTCATAGCTGCCGTGCAACCAATTGCGAATATAGACTCCTTAAGCTAATCTAGGTCGCACATTCACGGCGCCCCTATCTCATCGATGGCCCAGTTCATCTTCTCACGCACCCAGGGCAGTGGCTCCACGGCAAGCGCCGCTTCCAGGGCGCTGAGGGTGTTTTCTGCTTTCAGGTGCCCCAGCGCCTCGGCCGCATATCCCCTGAAGTTTTCGTCGAAAGGCGCGGTGAGCCATTCGAGCATGCGCGGCACGATCCCCGCATCCCCCAGCATCGCCAGCGACAGTGCGGCATGGTGCTTCAGGGGCCAATAGCCGCTCTCCAGGCACTTGCGCAGCGCCGGGATCGATCCCTCGTCCTGCAGCAGGCCTGCCGCCAGCGCGGCGCACACCAAGGTGTCGCCGTGCTCCTTGCCGTATTTGTGCTCGAGCACATTCCGGATCGCCTCGCGAGCCTCGCTGCTGCCCTTCCCCAGCCGGCCGATCACCCGAACCGTGCCGTAACGCGGCCCCCATCCGGGTTTGCATTGATCGCTCTGCAGGAGTTTCAACATACCGGGCAGAAACTCCGGCCAGTGCGCCTCAGCGGCAATGTAGCCGATCACCGTGCCCCCCACGCACCAGGATTGCTCCCGGCCCCAGCCCACATCCTCGCGGTCCTTGCCCTTGCTCCAGACGACCCGCAGGCCGTCACGATCGTCGAGGATGTCCAGCAGCACCGGCCGGGCCTTCTCTGGATCGGCGCGATACATGCCCACGAAGGCCAGCAACTTGTCGTTGGGCGCAGCCTCACCATAGGCCAACGCCTCGAAGGCATCGAAGGTTCGCGGGTCCGCCAGCATCACCGCGCCCCGCAGAACGCGTTTGAAATGCTTGGGGTCCCGCGTTGCCTTCAACACTTCGCCGAGTGATGGCAAGTTCTTTTTCAGCGGCTGGCCGTTCCATCTTCCGGTGGTCTCCTCGACCGGCGGAAGAAGAGACACGGTCCCTGATGCGCTGTCGGCTTCAGCCGCCGTCACGGGCTCAGCGCCTGCCGGGGCATCCACCGCCGCAACGGTTATCGACCGACAGACGATCTCTTCCCATTTTTGGCCCTGGGTATGAATTTCATACTGGAAGGGGGTTTTCGTCACCAGTTGCACATTCTGGTGCTCCTTGCCTGCCGCATCGTCCCAGCGATAGACGACCTTCAATGCGGCGCCCGGCGCAATGTCGCCCCTTACCTTGATGACGTTTTTTCCCGGGTGGAGCTGGGGCAACGAATAGAGGTTCAACTGCACCGTATTTTCAAATGAGATGTCGGTCACCCGGCAATCTTCGGCGGCGGTTTCCGCCAGGAGTTCGAGTTTGAGACGATAGCGGTAGCGCCCGAACGGGGAGACGAAGTCTTTCGGTGGCGGCGGCCCCTTCTCCGACACCTCGAATTTCGGACAGATGGGAACGGTCACCGTCTGCAGCCCGACGAGGTCCGGGGGACACTCCCAGACCGGCGCCCATGTCGCACCGTCGTCGATCGACACATGCAGGCGAATGGTATCCCCTGCACCCCGCCGAAACAGATCGAGCCGCACCTCGGCGTCTGAGATGATATAGGGCGTATTGAACGCCCACACGGCGGTGGCCGCCCTGCCCGCCTTTGCGGGCTGCAGCCTTCCCGCTGCCATCTGCACGGGAAGCCCGGCAAGCCCCTTTTGCCACTCACCGCCCTCCAGATCAGGGGCGTAACGCCAGATCCCGTTCCCATAAGTGAACGGCAAGTAGGGTCCGCGTTCTGCTTCCGGTACGCGTTCGGCCATGCCGCGACCGCTGGCCGCATTGTCCTGGTAAGGCTTGCCCACGTTGCCCCAAAGCCGCTCCAGTTGTTCGCCGCGCCGCAGGGCCAACTCCATGCGGTGATCGTTGAAATAGATGTGGCCGTTGCCCGGCAGGCCGTACTGGTAGTAAAAAGCGTACCACTGGGTGGAGAGCTCATCCAGGCTCAACAGGCGCTGATAGGAATCGTGCCAGGCCACGGCGCTGTGCGATACGTCCAGGCCGTGCCAGCGCTCGATGCCGTCGAAATCACGATAGTGCATGCCGACAATGGTGTGGCCGCCGCGGATCACCTTTTCGGCCCGGAATCCCAGCGCCCGCCAAACCTGTTCCACCACCCGCGCCTGGCCGCCGCACCAGTGCACGCCGTAAACATTGAGCAGCTTGTCGGCCTGGTGCACCCAGGGGTGACCGACCGGTCCGGGATTCAGATGTTCGGTGGAGCTGCCGTTCTTGTTGTTATAGATCATCCAGCGCCGCACCCAGCGATAGACTGCCAGCGCCTTTTCGTGGTCGGTGCGGGCGCCGGACAGTCGGATGGCATCCAGGCCGAAACGGCGCGGATCGGAACCATCCGGCCACCGGTCGCAGCCGACCCAGAGATTCGCGGCATCCGGGGAAGTATTCGAATCCCCGCCGGGCGTGCGTTCGGGCGCCCGCCAATAGGCCAGGTCCCGGCTGAGCCGTACGCCCTGCCAGATCCCCTGGAGCTTTCGGTAAAAAGGGTCGGACTCGACCGCGGCACCGGCGATCGCGGCCGTTTCCGTAAAAAGAAAGCTCAGCGGCAACAGGGCCGTTAAAAGCAGGGCCCGCACGACATGCATCTGATGGTCCATTGCATATTCCTCACAAGCATTATCGACCTGTTCTGGATCCCGGCTTCCGCCGGGATGACGGGAAAACCGAATTCCGTGTCCTGAGTCGTACTTGTCGTACGCCGCAAGGACCACGGGATGAGCGCAACGCAGATATTGGGCGTTTTACGGCGCCGTCATTATCGGACCGGTTCGATACGGACGGTAGCCGACGCTCGCGTGCCGAATCTCAGGGTGCCTTCCGGGCTGGCCGTCTTGACCTGCGCCCCTTCGGCGGACCCGCTGATACGATATGGGGCGTTCCGCTGTAAATCGGCCACCAGATGCTGTATCTCACCGCCGGACACACGATAGGCCACATCTCCTTCGACCGGCCCAGTTCGCCCGAACAGCACGAGCCAACCGCCGCTCCAAAGACCGACCATCTTCCGATCCTCGGATTCAATAGTCTCCGCCGGCGGCATCTTTTCGGTCTTCGTGTCGGTGATGTGGATGAGATTCAAAAAGGTATCGAACTTTCGCGGCTCGGTCGGCGACACCTCGATCCGCCAGCGGCCGGCATCCACCTTGTCGATGATCTTATGCCCGTCCCCGGTGCGGTTTTTGCCGTTCCACCAGGCCTCGTAGCCGTCGCCGCCGATCCTGCGGATCGTGTGCGCTTCGGGAAGCAAGGTTTTGATGAAGAGCCGCCCGGGGTCCCCGGGATCCGGCGGCTGCAGCACCCCGTCGCCCCAGGTCATGCGGATGGTGTCTGCATCGAAGTCCTCGATGTGCCCCGGCACCTCGGCGGCCACGAGCCGACCGTCCACGATGTCGGGCTTGCCCTGGGAATGGCACAGCCACGCCTTGCGCCAGTCGGCATCGAGCGCCTGCACCCGGTCGAACACCACCAGGTTGCCGTTTTCGGGCAGGTAGACCATCGAACGGGTGAAAAGATCGATCTTGGGTTTGTTTTTCCAGACTTTCCCGGACTCTTTATCCCTGTAGGAAAAAGTGAACCGCGGGTTGTTGTAGGCCATGGTGGCATCGCCGGTCACGTAGGTGTAGCGACCGTCCTGACCCTGCTCGAAAGCCGTGATATCACCGGTCTCGAACAGGCCTGCCTCGACATGGCTCTCTTCCGATTTGCGGCGCAAGTACTCGTCGAAGGTGAAGCAAGTCTGTCCGCAGGCCCACCGCATGCGCTGGCCGCCGGGATTGGCGATGAGTCCCGGCGCCACCAGGTCCCCGGCGCCCGGTCCGCCGGCGTGGGTGAATTCATCCGGCTGGAAAACCAGCAGGGTATTGCTGCTGATCGACTGGGTGAAGTAGTGGCTGCCCGTGCCGCCGTGCCAGCACTTGTCCAGACCGTAACTGCCGCCCTGCACTGCCAGCCGGCCCTTATGGTATATCCAGAATGAGTTCCCGTGATTGGCCTGGCTGTGGGTCCAGACCCAATCTCCGCATTTGAACTCGATGACCGTGCCGTCAGGGGCCCACCCTTTGTCCCGCATTTGCAGGTAACCCGGCCCGTGCCGGCCCCAGAGCCGGACGAAGGGCTCGCCGGGCGGCGCCTTGCCTGTCTGGGTATCGAGCGCCTCCTCGTAAAACAGGATGCGGATCAAGCGCCCATAGGGCCCGCAGGCCGGGTCCTCGCCCAGCCAGCGCTGGAACGGGTAGAATTGACGGTTTCCGTAGGCCCTTGCGATGGCCCAATAAAAATTGTGCCCCTCGATGCGCAGCCCCTTGGGATTGTAGTCCCAGGCCACTGCGTCGCTGCGGGTTTTATCGGGCAGCACCTCGGCCAGCATGTATTCCAGATGCCCTGCCAGCCAGTTGCCGTAATCCCGGCGGATCACCTCGTAAATATCCTCGCCTTTGACGGCGCTGGCCCAATAGGCGATGACCTGGGGCATGATCATCCCGATATTGTAAGCGCTGCCGCCGTGCATCCAGGCCCCGTCGTTGTGCTGCCAGGCGCGGAAATAGTTCTTCTTGAAGTACCCCATGCCCCAACTGCGCAGCTTGGCGGCGTTCGGGTGATCGTCCAGCACCAGCCCGGCGGCGAGCACGTCCGAGGCCCAACCCGGCGAACCGCGGTGGGTCCAGATATCGAAGGCGTGCCCGGATTCGTAAATCCCGGCGCAGGCCAAGGCGACCTCCGCGATCTTGTCCGCCATGGCGGCCCGTGTGGCATCGTCAATGCTGGGGCTATTGTAGACCCAGTCGTACCAGAGCACGGTTTGAACAAGGCCGCCGCCCACATTGTATTCGGGTTTGGCTGCCAGGATCCGCTCCACGATGCGCGGTACCAAGGATTCATCGCCGGTGATCAAATAGAGCAGCGCCCGATGGGTGATGACGCTCGACGACGAGGGGTGGTCCGGCGGCTTGCTCATGTCTTTGGCCACCTGGGCGGCCCACGGCGCTCTGGTGGCCCGCTGCCGAAGTTCATCCACGGAGAGGCCATGCTTCCAAGGCGTTTTTCTTACGAGCAAACGTGGATGCCCCGTCACCATTTCGGGAAGCTGCCTCGCCGGAAGCGACTCCTCCACCATGGTGACGGCGTATGCGTTGCCCTGATGCAACTGGGCCCGGCGCTGCGACTGGGGCCAAAAAGGGGAATCCGCACCGGGCGCCTTCAAGACACGCGAGGGCGGCGCCTCCTGTTCATCCGCCTTACCAGCCCCAGCGCCATCCCCGCGCAACGCATCCACCCCCAATCCGGCCAGGGGTATGGCCACGGCAAGGGAAACTAAAAGGAACCATCGCTTGGCTCGATTCGTCACAAAAACCTCCTCCGAACTTGAACCGTTTCCCAGAACATATTAGAGTGCCTAAAAAATCGCCCACGCGTCATGCCGGCGAACGCCGGCATCCAGAATATGTCGACAGCACTGGATCCCGGCGTTCGCCGGGATGACGAAAAAGCGAATTCCGGACTGTTTACGCGACCATCACATAGAAATCATCCGAAAACGGTCATGCCGGCTCGGCCGGGATAACGAGCAACCCCGATGGATCCAATGGCAAAAAACAATTTTACCGACTCCCACACACCCCAGGCGAAAATTCGGCTGGCGGTGCTGGGCGACCTGATGCTGATCACCAAAGCCGGCGCGGCTGCCCCGGACCGGGGCCTTGAATGCCTTTCGGCGGAACTTCTCCAAATTCTGTCCGCTTGCGACGTGGTTTTTGCAAACCTCGAATGCACCCTGCCGGCCGAACGCGATGCCCTCGACGGCCTGCTGCCCAAAGAGGCCGTTCCCACCGAACCGCTGGTGCTGACGACCGAAAAACAGATGCGGACCGTCACAGAGGCCGGCATTCGCGCGGTCACCCTGGGCAACAACCACATGTTCGACTGTCTGGATGCCGGCTTCCAGCGAACGACAAGGCTTTTGGATGAGATGGAGGTACTGTGGTGCGGCGCCGGACGAGATCTCGAGGAGGCCTGTCAACCGGCCATCACTGAAATCAACGGCATATCCCTCGCGTTTATAGGCGCTGTCGACAACTCCAGTGGAGCGTATCGGTTCGCCGATCCGGTGTCAAGTGGCGTGGCGCCGCTGGACACGGAAGATCTGTGTAAACGGATTACAAAATTGAAAAACCACGTGAATCACATCATCGTCTCGCCCCATTGGGGCGAAGAACGTTTCCGCATCCCCTCGCCGAAGCAACAAAAGCAGGCCCGGGCCTTCATCGACGCCGGCGCCGGCATGGTGCTCGGTCACCATCCGCATGTCCTCCAGGGCATGGAATATTACCGGGGCAAACCCATCGTCTATTCCCTGGGCAACTTTTTCGCCAACCCCGTCCACTGGACCCGCGTCGACGACGTGCTCCACTGGAACCGATACGAGCGCACCGGATGCCTGTTCGTTGCGGAACTGGATGAGACCAATCTGCTGCGCAGCCAGCGGATTCCAACGTTCGACGACGGCCGTACGATAGGCCTGCACCCGAAGCCTTGGGGGAAGCGTCACCTTCGAAACGTCGATGGGCTGTTGAAGCGTGACATCACCCCGGCACGCTACAGGCGCGAAGCCTTTCGCGTGTGCACCGTCAAGCCGATCCTCGCTCATCTGCACTGGTCCCGAATCGGCAAACTGCGTTTCTCCCACCTATCCAAAGGCCTCGGCCTGATCTTTCGGAGAAACGAGCCGGTGTGAGGCCGGGGTCGGAACCCAAGCCCCCAACCCGCCACCGATGGCGTAACAGTACACATCTGTCATCGAGGGGGTGCGCGATGGCAGAAAAATTTGTCCGCCTTCGACCAGCAGGCCGAGCAGCGCGGCAAACAGTGCAGCAAAGACAATACCCGCCCGGGAGGGCTCGAAGCAGCCCCATCGGACGCGCAGCAGATACACGAAAATCGCCAGCAGCAAGACGCTCTGTACGAACAGACGCGCGCTGTTCAATCCGGCGCCCATGGCATAGTGATAAAAGGGAAGCAGTTGTACGGGGGAGAAACGGACTCTTCGGATCATGTCCAGATCCCAGATAAAGTCGAAAGGCGTCCAGGCCAGATAGAACAGATAAGCCGGTAATGCCACGCAGGCCAAGCCGACTCGCAACGCGGGGGAAATCCGTTTGGGGGCGGAAACGGCAACAATCATGGCGACGGCACAACCCATCAGGCTGGCGGCCGGATTTGCAATGTTAAAGGTTCGTGAAACAATCATCAGCTTGCCCACCTCGAGGCACAAAGCAAACCCGGCAAGGAACAGCGCCGCCTGGAGCGCCCCGCGCCAGTCGCGCCGGGTCCGGCCGTTCCACACGTTCAGCATCAGGGTCAAGACAGCATAGGCCCCCATACGGGTCACGAGCCACCAGTGCCAGGGGTGCACGCTGAAGCCGTCCGCAAGGTCCACTCGCGCCTGTTGCAGGTTGCGCCACACATGCTTGAGCAGAATGGTCGGCAGGTAAGGCGAAAAGGCATCGGCGGCCAGCAATGATAAAAGAACGATAGTGGCGATATCCACGGGCCTGACTTCCCAGGCCCTTTCGAGCCATGCCACGAGATATTGCCACAGCCGTTTACCCCAGACCGCACCGGCCACGCTTCCCGTGAAACCGCTGATGGTGTTGAGCAGCCAGTCTGCGGCACTGGAAATCCGGGAGCGCAACGGCAACTGCAGCAACTCGACGCCAGCACTCAACGCCGAGCAAGCGACCATCGAGATCACTACCGCGATCACAAGGTGGCGGCCGGCGAGTCGCAGCCGCACCGCGAGCATCCATCCCAAGGGAATATACAGGGCCAGGTTGCTGACAATGTCCGAGCCGCTGATCCGGGCAGATGGATTGATCGGCCATCCCGCCCAAACATGATCGATCCGGTCGATGACGCGCACATCGAAAAGGAAATCGAACGGCATCAAGCTGGCGTAAATCAACAGGCATCCGTAAATTGCAGTCAAGATGGTGAGCAGTCGAGTCTTCATCGTGGCTCATTTTTTAACACAATTGAGTGGAACATGTCAGCGGAGACTTCCGCTTGTGTGCAAATTATTGTATGGTTCCGTTATTCGAAATGCACACAAAAGGCTGCCCGATGCCATTCATCTGCGCGTTTGTCGTCTCCTGAGGCTCTTGGCACTCCTCCTGCATAGTTGTTGGGTGGCAATCATGTTGATGAGCCCGTAAAAAATCGCAGAAGCGTCATGCCCGACCCCGTATCGTGGACCGGGGCAGGCTTTGATCCCGGATCCAGGACATACCGATAGGACTGGATCCCGGCGTTCGCCGGGATGACGGTAAAACCTGAATCGACGGGAAAACCTGATTCCGGGCTTTTTACGAAGCCATCAATCTTGATGAACTCGTAAAAGTCGTAGAAGCGTCATGCCGGCGAACGCCGGCATCCAGAACCTATTGAAAATACTGGATCCCGGCGTTCGCCGGGATGACGGTAAAACCTGATTCGACGGGGAAACCTGATTCGTCGGGGAAACCTGATTCGTCGGTGAAACCTGATTCGTCGGTGAAACCTGATTCCGGACTTTTCACGGCGCCGTCAATCTTACACACCTTATTTAAGAGGCAACATATGAAGCGATTCAAAGACCAGACCGAGACAAGATGGCGATGCAACATTCACAGGCCTGCATGCCATAGATCAGGCTCTTCTTTTATTTCAGGGGTCATTGTTATCTTTCTGCTCCTGAATGGCTGGTTCATCGCCTGCCCGCCAACGGCTTCGTCGTCCACCCCATCATTTACCATCGGCCAGATCGACGACACCATCACCGTCGGAGAGGGTGATCTGCTCAACTTCACGGTGCGCCCGCCAACCGATTTCGGCCCCGATGTGCGATGGCGCGTCTCCAGTCCGGACCTGTCAGACGAAGAGCTCCGCAATATCTTCTTCGACGTGCCTGCCTTCCCCGGCGCAGAGGGCTTCGGCGCCGGAACCCGCGGCGGGCGCGGCGGCCAGGTGATCAAGGTGACCAACCTGAACACTTCGGGCCCGGGCAGTTTTGCGGCGGCGCTTCTTGCCGAAGGCCCCCGGATCATCGTGTTCGACGTCAGCGGCGTGATCGAAGGTCCGCCGCCCCCAGGCGCATGGCTGATCCCCAAATCCAAACGCTTCTACGCGACCAACGCCCCGGTCACCATCGCCGGCCAGACGGCCCCCGGCGCCGGCATCACCCTCTCGGGCCAACTGGTGTTTCGGGAAGGCGACGGGGGCACGCCGGTGGACAACGTCACCGCGCGGTTCCTTCGAATCCGCGACCCCTATCACCGAACCGGCGTCGGCGACAACCTGGACGCCCCGGGCAACATGGGCGTCTTCGACCACCTCTCCGGTGCATGGGGGGTGGATGAAAACTTCGATTTTTCCGGTCTTAAAAACGGCTCGATCCAATGGTGCGGCGTCGAAGAGGCCGCGGGCTACGGCCATGAGTGGGAAGTGCATATCGACAAAGACAACGACGGCATGCTCGACTACTGGGAAAAGATGGTCTGCGACTTCAAAGACTCAGACGACGTCAAGGATTATATTCTGCATGTCAATCCGGACGACGACCTGGACGGCGACGGGGCCACCAATATCCAAGAGTACAGGGCAGGATCCAACCCGCTGGCAGCCGGCGTCACACCCGATCCGGCCTGGACACCGGGATACGACTCGGACCGGGACGGCATGTTCGACTGGTGGGAGCTGAAAGTCATCGCCAGCAGCGATACGGACGCGCTCAACACCCTGGCCGACGTCCGGCCCGGCGACGATCTGGACGGCGACCTGGCCACCAACCGCGAAGAGCATGACGCCGGCACCACCCCGCTCCAGGGGCCGACCCACAACTACGGCATGATCATGGGCTATTCGGGCAAGAACATCAGCCTGCACCACAATTTCTTCGCCCACCACCACACCCGCAGCCCGCTATCCGGCGTGGAGGTGATGGACCACCGCAACAACGTGATCTACAATATCGCCGAGGGAATCGTCTGGCATCCGCCGACCATGAACGAGCAGCGGCCCGGAGAGCTGTTCAAGGCCAACGTGGTGAACAATTTCTTCAAAGTGGGCCCCAACAGCCGGAAGCTTGACGACGGCCCCTGGGAATATCCCTTTATTAACGGTGCCTCGGCCCGAATTTTCGGCATTGGCAACTACTTCGACATGACCGACACGCCCACCGGCCACCTGGATATCTTCGATCCCGGCAGACTGCGCATCGCCTCCCTGAACGCGGAAAACCGCGGCGATACCGCCTACCCCGCGCCGCCCGTGACCACCGGTTCCGCCGAGGCCGCGTACGAGGCCGTGCTGGCCCATGCCGGCTGCCTGCCCTGGGACGCGGTTACCCGCAGAAACGTCGCTGAAATCAAAACCAGAACCGGCAAATGGGGCAAGGCGTTCCCCGAGGGCGGTCTGATGGCAGGCCTGACGCCAGGCAGCGCACTGCCGGACAGCGACGGGGACGGCATGCCCGACCAGTGGGAAACCGCCACGATCCGGGTCAACGCGAAATCCGTAAACCGCGGAGCGATACTGAACCCGGCGGCGCAGGATCACAACCGCATCGTCAAAGCCGGGGAATCGGTCCTGACCTTCAACGGCCAGCCGGTTCCGGGCACCGAAGACCGCTACAAGGGATACACCTATATCGAATATTACATCAACGAGCTTGCCGACCGGCACATCCTCGAAGCCCTGCTGGCCGCCGGTCTTGACCGAACCGCTCTGCCGGGCTACGGCCAAACCGTTGCCCCTACCTTTAGTTGGGTGCCCGATTATGGCCAGAACGGGGCGTATGACATCGTGGTGACGGCCGACGACGGGACCCGGACCCTGTCGCAAACCATAAGAATCCGAGTCACGGATACCAATCGAAATCCGTATGTCTACGCCGCCATGTACAAAGCGGACGGAACAAGCATGAACCTGCACCAGGTCCAAACCATCGAACCGGGCAAGGGCCTGGCCTTCGACTTCTACGTGCAGGACATCGACGGCGATCCAGTCACCGTCGAAATCGACAATATGCCTGACGGCGCGGTGGTGACGGATACGGGCATGACCACCGACAGCCTCAAGGGGAACGGAACGTACCGCATCTATTCATTCCAATGGGACCCAACGATGGATGATATCGGATGGAACAGGACCCTTTCCATCGTGGCCATGGACGGCTCCGGTGGGCGCCACGAACAAACTGTCACAATTGCAGTGGCCGAACCGGACCGGCCGGTGCACACCATTTCCGTGGAGACCGGTGATGGTGGGAGAACGAGCTTAGGAACCGGCGACATCCTGTTCCAGGAAGGTGAAGATGCACAAATTCTCATCTATGCCCAAGACGGCCACCGCCTGGCGGATTTGATCGTGGACGGCCGTTCGGTGGGCGCGGTTGGTGAATACGTCTTCACCAACATCTCCTCGGATCATGCCGTTCAGGCGCACTTCGACGATGCGCCGGGGGCCATCGGCGGGTGTATCCTGGATATGCGCTTTGAAGGCGATATGCGCGACGCATCCATCTACGGCAACCACGGCGCCACCGAAACCGGCCGCCAACCGCTTCCGACCACCGACCGGTTCGGCCGCCCGAACGGTGCATACGAGTTCGATGGCGCCGACGACTTCATCCGGATCGCGGACAGCGACGTCTTCGATGGGCCGGCCTATACCGTCACCGCATGGGTCTACCCGCGCAAGGATTTATATTCGGGGCAGTACATCCTCTCGAAAAATGCAAAGGACGGGCACGACCACATCGGCCTCTACACGGTCTACGATTCGATCTACACCTGCGGCGCCAATTACCCCCACTCCAATGCCGTTCTCAAGGATCGCGAGAATCGCTGGATGCACCTCGCGGTGGTTCGTGCCGCTACCGGCATCGCCACGTTCTACCTGAACGGCGAATTCGCCGGCCAGGGTTCGACCCATCCCAACACAGCCAACAGCCTGGACCTGATCATCGGTGCGAAAAATGCCGAAACGACCTTTTTCCAGGGCATCATCGACGACCTCCAGATCTACAACCAGGTATTGTCGCCATCCCAGGTGCTGCGCAGGTATACGGAGACCAAACCGGACGGCCATTACGATCCGCCGGAAATTCTGATCAAGGCGCCCGGGGGATTGAAAATCATCGAAGTCAAGTAGCCCAGCCGAATGGCTTCGACCCAGGCTTCAAAAAGCAAAAGGCTGCGCCGGTTGTTGACAACCGGGCAGCCTTTTTTCTTTTCTAAAATTTCAGGAAACCTTAAAAACTCGCAGAAGCGTCATGCCGGCGAACGCCGGGATCCAGAAGATATTTTCCGCGAACCGTCATGGCAGCCGAGCCCACCTGCGCGATCAGCCCCCATGCCCGCGAATCCCCATGGCAGCCGAGGCCACCTTCCTGAACCTTTTTTTTCCGCGAACCGCCATGGCAGCCGAGGCCGCCTTCCAAGACCATTTTTCCGCGATCCGTCTTCCCGGCGAACGCCGGGATCCAGTATCTATTTCCCAAGAGCCCGGACCTGCATACCTGAAGCGCTTGACCCGCTTCACCCTGGCTGGGGTATCACTCCCTCGGGGTTATTCAGACCCCGGGGGCTCTCTTCTGGACTCCGGCCTTCGCCGGAGTGACGGGGCAAACGAAAACGGCCCGGGACTCGATAGCGTAAATCACACGTACCGGCGCCCTGAAGGGCGGAATACATGCCGGCGCACCGAAGTTGCCTGCGCAATCAACCCCCATGTCCGCGATCCGTCATGGCAGCCGAGGCCGTCTTCCAGAACCCTATACTCCGCGATCCGTCTTCCCGGCGAACGCCGGGATCCAGCATCTATTTCCCTGTAGCCCGGGCCTCCGGACCTGAAGCGCTTGACCCGCTGAACCTTGGCTGGGGTATCAATCCCTCGGAGTTATTCTGACCCCGGGGGCTCTCTTCTGGACTCCGGCCTTCGCCGGAGTGACGGGGCAAACGAAAACGGCCCGGGACTCGATAGCGTAAATCACACGTACCGGCGCCCTGAAGGGCGGAATACATGCCGGCGCACCGAAGTTGCCTGCGCAATCAACCCCCATGTCCGCGATCCGTCTTCCCGGCGAACGCCGGGATCCAGCATCCAGTCTCTATGCTGGCTAGTCGTCAGTTTGCGATGCAGACAGAACAAACGGCCGATACAACGGATCGCCGACCAGGATCATTTGCCACGATAGAAACGGAGTGGCCAAATAGTAACACTCCGCAACGGTCAGGCGGCCCTGCACCAGCAGGCCGAAAAAGACCTCCGGCAAGGGGAACGCCTGCACGTAAGGCTCGCTGGTGGGCCCAACGACCACCGCCGCCCCCTCCTCGAGCATGCGCTTGCACCAGACCTGGCTTTTTGGATTTTTAAGCGTCGTGCATTCCGAACTCGCAATATGGTAACCGATCGCTCCCTGTTTCCATTCGAACGCGTCTACATATCTCCCGTTGCTGTACCAGCCGCAATACAGTGCAGCGCCAGGGCAGGCCCCGGGCTGAAACAGGGTTCCCGTCTCTTCCAGCACCACATTCATGATACCGTTCTCTTTCACCCGCTGAGCGGCCAGATGAATCGATTTGTCGTAAAACGCGTATCCTTTGACCTCTTTTTTGTCCTCGGGCCGCGGCCATCGCGCGTCAAAATAAGCGCTGCCCCGCAGTCCACGCTTTTCGGCGGCCAGACTGTCGTCGATAGCACGCCGCACCACCTCTGGCGTCGGCCCATCCAACCGTGCGACCAGCAGCACTTTTTCTTTTCCGTATGGCAGCGATTTGTCCTTGAATCCGATAAAAAACGGATTGGGCTGCCAACCGGCCAGCGGGTAATTTTCCACCATCACCATGGCCAGTTCGGAATCGAGCGCCGAACGCTGATCTTTTTTGGAAAGCGAAGATCTCCGCGTTTCATTCTCCTTCAGCGCTGTTTCGATCTCTTTGATCTGTTTCGCCTGGTCCGCCTGGGTTTTATCCAACTGGCCTGCAGCTTCCTTTAATTGCAGCCACTCTTGCTTGAGCGCGGCGTGCGCCTGATTTTCCTCGTTCGACATCTCGGGGGGATCGACGCGCAGGGGCATGCCGTATACCGTCACCAGGCACTTGATCCGCCCCTGGTGTTCAGGCTTCTGAAGATGCCCGCGCACCACGGCGGCCACATGTTCATCGTATTCCCGGCGGGCGCACCACTCTTTTTCCGTGAGCCGCACTTTCAACAGGTTGTTTTTGGGAATTTCCCTCTTTTCCATGTAGTACTGTGCGAGTCGAACACTCTGGTCTGCACCGCGGTTGGCGATCACCAGGATTTCCCTCGGCTCCAGAGCGACGCAAGGCGACGGAAAAATCGATAAGATGGCCAAAAAAAGAATATATCGGGGCATCCGCATCGGGATTTATGTGTCAGTAAGTCAATTAAAAAGCAGATACAGTCAGCATCGCCAGTCCAGCATGGAAGCAAGGTTGGCCCTCAGGCTCAAGGGGCCGCTGAAACGCCAGCCGGTGCGGCGGATTCTGGCCTTGATAACCTGAAGCAAACGTTTAAATTGAATCTCCATGCGGACCGGATGCTCGAAAGTGAATGGCTGCATCTCTTCCAGGCGCACGACAGCCTTGCGAACCGCCTGGTAGATCTCATCTTCGGCGACTGCAGGGTGTTTACTGTGGGCACAATTCCGGCCGAAACCGCGCTTGGTGGCCACGACCTCTATCCACGGCATAAAAGTCGACGCTTCCGCGCATCCCTTATCATCGCTGGCGAGAAATATCAGCGGCACTCCATGCTCTCCGGCCACAGACGCATCCAGCGCGATTTCTCCCACCAGACGGCCGTTGGCCCGTATAGCGCGGTACGCATCAGGGCTGTAAGTGTGGGCCAGTACGGCGCCAGGGGTGCCTTCCATGGCATGATAGCCGATCATCAGCACGCCATCGAAACTTTCATCCAATTCGGGAAACCGTCGCTTAAAACCCGTTCCCAGCAACACCTCGCACCGGGGATCGATCCGGTCGAAAACCAGATTGGCGCCGGCGCCATGGTTGTCCCACACCCAGACCGCATCCGCCCCCGCGTCGAATAGCGCTTTGGCCGCGGCATCCGTTTCCCGGGTGGCCTGCTCGCGCGCAAAGACCATATCGCGCGAATTGCTCAACGCATGACCCGGCTCACCCACAACGCAGGCCGGGCCGTCACAGTCAACGCCGATCATAAATTTCATTATGAAAATCCTGTAATCAAAGGACCGATGAACTTTTTAGCGATAGACACCAAATCTCTTTAACCGCCTTTATCCAATCTTGATAATATTGGTGGTGTCGAGTTTACAATCATGCTTGCACATGGGGCGCGGAAACAACGTCGAATCGGAATAATTTAACGCGGTTATCCACAAAACCCAAGTGAGAAGTATTCCGAGAGCGGGTCAAGATCAAACTGAATGTCTTTCTTTCTGATATTACATGACTTTATGACCTGCTGGACGATTCTCATGAACTTTTTACCAATTGACCTTGATTTGCGACGGTTGAACCGGAAGACGTATTCATCCAGGTAGTTCTGCAGGTATTTTGGCTCAAAACGACCCTGGAAAGTGCCGCGGATCAGTCGTTTGACCAAAGAAGCAATCAAATGGACACCATACAGACCAGATTCAG
The DNA here is from genome assembly GCA_002402905.1 of Desulfatitalea sp. UBA4791. Classification (GTDB taxonomy): domain Bacteria; phylum Desulfobacterota; class Desulfobacteria; order Desulfobacterales; family Desulfosarcinaceae; genus Desulfatitalea. The sequence continues at coordinate 95,308 of DHGT01000018.1, forward strand.
GGTCCTTCTGATGCGCAGGCTCGACCGGAATATGATGGTAGCCCTGGTTCAGCGCATGACGATAGCTATTGAGTTTATCTGTGACGACCGTGCTGCCGGTTTCAATGTTGTGGTTGATAAAGGTTTCCAGTGAAT
>DHGT01000154.1:0-22914 GCA_002402905.1 Desulfatitalea sp. UBA4791
CACAATGGCCGAGAGCCGTCCGATTTTCAGATTGATCCGCTGGATGCGGATGCCTGTCATCCCCGGCGGCACCGACTCTTCGGCGATCCGCAGCACCTCCATGGCGATACCCATCTCATGCATGGTAAAGCCCTGCGAAGGTCTCTTTGCACAACTCTCCCAGCCGCCCCAGATTCTTGCACACCCGGATACCGGCCGCTTCCATGGCGTCGATCTTGCCCTGGGCCGTGCCGCTGCTCCCGCTGATGATGGCGCCGGCGTGGCCCATGCGGCGGCCCGGCGGAGCGGTCAAACCGGCGATAAAGCCCACTACCGGCTTGCTCACTTTTGCGGAGATAAAGCTGGCGGCATCTTCCTCGGCGCTGCCCCCGATCTCGCCGACCATGACGATCCCCCTGGTGTCGGGATCGGCCTCGAAGGCCTGCAGGCAGTCGATGAAGTTGGTGCCGTTGACCGGGTCGCCGCCGATGCCGATGCAGGTGGTCTGGCCGATGCCTTGCTGGGTCAATTGATGCACCACTTCGTAGGTCAATGTCCCGGAGCGCGACACCACGCCGATGGGGCCGCCGGGTTTGTGGATGGGGGCCGGCATGATGCCGATCTTGCACTCGCCGGGCGTGATGATGCCCGGGCAGTTGGGCCCGATCAATCTCGACCGGCTCGGTTTCAGATAGTTTTTGACCTTCATCATGTCCAGGACCGGAATCCCTTCGGTAATGGCCACGATCAGTTCGATTTCCGCGTCGATGGCCTCTAGAATAGCGGCCGCGGCAAACGGCGGCGGCACGAAGATCAAGCTGCAATTGGCGCCGGTGGTCGCCTTGGCCTCGGCCACAGTGTGGAATACCGGCACATCGTCCATCTTCTGGCCGCCCTTGCCGGGGGTCACCCCGCCCACGATCCGGGTGCCGTAAGCGATGCACTGACGGGTGTGGAACTGGCCTTCGCGACCGGTGATGCCCTGGACCAGCACTTTGGTCTCTTTATTCGCAAAAATGCTCATGCTCAGACTCCATTCTTAATAAGCTCTTCAGAACTCCGATCGGCGCTAAGTACACTATTTCATAATTGCGCTGACATAAAGGGGTACTTTCTTGCAGTCGTACTCGTACTCGTACTCGTACTCGTTCTCGTACTCGTTCTCGTACTCGAAAGATCCCCCTGCTTGTGTCAACGATGCCAGGATGGATCGAGTACGAGTACCGCTGCGCTGAAGTACGCGTACGAGTACGCTAAGGATCCATTCCATGGGCTGTCTGGATCGAGATATATGTCAGCTTCTTTATGCCTGCGTGCACTAGGCCCCCACCATCTTGGCCACCTTGGCGGCGGCATCGCTCAGGTCAACGGCCGGCGTCAGGTTCAAACCCGAATCGGCCAGGATCTTGCGACCCGCATCCACGTTGGTGCCCTCCATCCGAACCACCACGGGTACCTTGATCCCGGTCTTCTGGGCCGCCTTGACCACCCCTTCGGCCAGCACGTCGCAGCGCAGGATACCGCCGAAGATGTTGATCAGGATGCCCTTGACGTTGGGGTCGGAGAGAATGATGCGGAACCCGTTTTCCACCATCTCGGCATTGGCGCCGCCGCCCACGTCCAGAAAGTTGGCCGGCTGGGCACCGGCCAGCTTGATGATATCCATGGTGGCCATGGCCAGGCCCGCGCCGTTGACCATGTTGCCCACGTTGCCGTCCAGGTTGATATAGTTGAGATTGAACCTGGACGCCTCGACCTCGGCCGGATCCTCTTCATCCAGGTCCCGGAATTCGAGCAGGTCCTTGTGGCGAAAGAGCGCGTTATCGTCGAAATTGATCTTGGCGTCCAGGGCCAGGATCGCTTCATCCGCAGTGATGATCAGCGGATTGATCTCCACCAGCGAGCAGTCGTATTCGATGAAGAGCTTGTAGAGATTGTTGAGCAACTGCACAAACGGCTTGACGGCGGCGGCCGGCAGATTCAAGCCGTAGGCGGCCTGCAGGCAGTGATAGCCCTGGATACCGTTAAGCGGGTTGACATACACCTTGATGATCTTCTCCGGCGTTTCGGCGGCCACGGCCTCGATGTCCATGCCGCCGGCCTCGCTGGCCATGATGACGACCTGGGCCGTGGCGCGGTCCGCCACCACGCTCAGGTAGAGCTCCTTGGCAATGTTGAGCCCCTGTTCGACCAGCACTTTTTTGACCGGCTGGCCTTTGGGACCGGTCTGGTGGGTCACCAGGGTCATGCCGAGGATCTCGCCGGCCACCTGCTTGACCTCGTCCATCGAACGGGCCAGCTTGACCCCACCGCCCTTGCCGCGGCCGCCCGCATGAATCTGGGCCTTGACCACCACCGGATAGTCCCCCAGGGTTCCGGCGACCGTCTGGGCCTCTTCGACCGTAAAGGCGACCTCTCCCTTGGGAACCGGCACGTTGTACTTCCGGAAGAGGACCTTGGCCTGGTACTCGTGAATTTTCATGATACGCCTCTCTCTTAATGGATGCGGTTCATGCGCAAAATTGTATTTATGATCAATAATACTTAACGGCGTACTCGTGCTTCAGCGCAGCGGTACTCGTACTCGGAGGCATGTACCGGAATTGGCTTTTTGAGACCTCGAAAGCACAATCGTCAGGTACGGGTACGAGTACGTGTACGAGTACGCAAAAACGGCATGGTGATCACTCAGCGGGCGGGGATCGGCCCCGCCCGCGGGTGTTTTATATTGCGCGCCCGACTACTCGATGACGCAAAGGACGTTGCCCTTGGCCACGGTGTCGCCGCTCTTGAAGTTGATCGCCACGATCTTGCCGCCCTTGGGAGCCGGCAACGCATTCTCCATCTTCATGGCTTCCAGGATCACCACGGTTTCGCCCTGGCTCACCTCATCGCCCACATTCTTTGAATAGCTGACGATCATGCCGGGCATGGGCGCCGTCAGCGGGGTACCGCCGGCCGGCGCGGCCGCCGGGGCCGCCTTGGGAGCTGCAGCCTTGGGCGCCGGTGCGGGAGCGGGTTTGGCGGCCGGCGCAGGCGCGGCCGGAGCCGGAGCGGGCGCAACCGGTGCGGCCGGTGCGGCCATGGGCATGGGTGCCGCCAGCTGGGCACCGGCGATATTGATCACCGGGGGACCGCCCAATGGGTCGACGTTGACCTCGAAGTATTCGTTGTCCACGAAGACATTGAACTTGCGCGCATTATCGCTCTTTTCGGGCGCATCCTTCTTCTTCTCCACCAGCTCGCCGGCAAGGGCTTTTTTCACCAGCGCATCGCGCTTTTCCACATCTTCCAGCGTGATGGGCCGCACGCTGGCCGGCGGCTCTTCCTTGCCGTACTTCCACTGCAGGAATTTCTTGCCGGTCACCGGATAGATCGCATAGAGCACCAGGTCGTCCATATCCACGGCGAGATCGCCGATCTCCTTCTTGGCCTTTTCCAGTTCCGGTTCGATCACTTCGGCCGGCCGGCAGGTGATCGGCTCTTCGCCGCGCTCGTACCCCTTGAGCGCCTTCTTCTGCACCTCGGGATCGATGGGCACGGCGGTCTTGCCATAGAGGCCGTAGCACAGGTCTTTGACCTGACCGGTGATCATTTTATATCGCTCGTTTTCATCGTCGAAGAGCACATTGTTGACCGTCTGAATGCCGACGATCTGGCTGGTGGGGGTCACCAGCGGGATCTGGCCCAATTCCTTACGGACGCGCGGCAGCTCCTTGTATACTTCTCCGATCTTGTCCAGGGCGTCCATTTCGCGCAGCTGGTTGACCAGGTTGGAAAGCATGCCGCCCGGGGTCTGGTGCAGCAGCACGTTGATGTCGATGATCGACACCTTGGAGTCGTCGAGCAGGTGCTTGTATTTGGGCAGCACCTCTTTTTCGAGTTTTTCATTGATCTTGGCCAGCAGGCGGATGTCGAAGCCGGTGTCGCGGTTGGTGCCCAGCAGCGTCATGACCAGGGGCTCGATGGCAGCGTGAGAGGTGCGATAGGCATACGGCGTCATGCAGGTGTCGATGATGTCCACGCCGGCCTCGATAGCCTTGAGATGGGACATGGGCGACATGCCCGAAGTGAAATGGCTGTGCAGGTGGATGGGCGGTTTGACAGCCTTCTTGAGCGCCTTGACCAGATCGTAAGCATCGTAGGGCGCGATGAGGCCGGCCATGTCCTTGATGCAGATCGAGTCGGCGCCCATGGCCTCCAGGTCTTTGGCTTTTTTGACGTAGTAGTCGATGTTGTAGACCTCTCCGCCCATGCGCGGTTCGGTCATGCTGTAGCAGATGCAGCCCTGGAAATGCTTGCCGCACTCCTTGATCACCTTGACCACGGTCTCGAAGTTGCGGTAGTCGTTGAGGGCGTCGAACGTTCGGAAGATGTCCATGCCGTTGGCCGCGGCGCGGTCCACGAAGGCGCGGGCCGTGTCGTCGGCGTAGTTGCGATAGCCCACCAGGTTCTGGGCGCGCAGCAACATGGAAAACGGGGTTTTTTTGATATAACGTTTCAGAGTGCGAATGCGCTCCCATGGATCTTCGTTGAGAAAGCGGTGCATGGTGTCGAAGGTTGCGCCGCCCCATGTTTCAACGGCCCAGAACCCGACTTCATCCATCATTTCGGCCACGGGGATCATGTCTTCGGTGCGGCCGCGCGTGGCGAACAGGGACTGGTGGCCGTCGCGCAGGGTGAGATCTTCTATCTTGACGGGATTTTCCGCCTTGGGCCGATCCTTATCGTAGTTCATGGGGGTCATTTTCACTTGATCATGATCGCTCATCTTATGCGTCTCCTCCTGGTAAGACGTTAACGATGCAGAGTCGGACTAGCGTTGAAACGCCTTGATCTGCATCAAATTTCGCATCTGCATCATGCCCTGCCGTCCGCTCTGGCCCCACAGGTTGAGCGTGGGTTGAGGAGCTTGCTGGGCTCTGGGTGGCGCCATGGCGGCGGCCAGCTTCTGGTGGCAGGCCTCTTCTTCGAGCTGCAGGTAGGCCGACACCGCGGCCATGGCTGCAGCCATCAGCTTTTCTTTCCGATTTTCTTCTGGCTGGGACATCGTTTCCTCTGCTCCCTGAAGTTGTCAATACGATTGCACGCTGCAGGCGGGGAAAACACCCTCGCGCCCTCATGACTTCAATCTATCTATCCAATCGTCGGAACACCTTCGCTTTCATACTTTCCGACTGTCATACCTTCATACTTCGATGCAATCCATCGTGACGCTACTTGCTCATGTTACAAGCAATTATCGTTGCGCGCGACGTTGTCACATCGGAATATTGCCATGCTTCTTGGGCGGCCGCAGCTCGCGCTTGGTGCACATGATCTCCAAGGCATCGATCAGCCGGGCGCGCGTCTCGCTGGGCTGAATCACCGCGTCGATATAGCCCCGGCTGGCCGCGCTGTATGGATTGGAGAAAAGGTCCTGGTACTCCTCGATCTTCTCCTTGCGCTTGGCCTGGGGATCGGCGGCCTCCTGGATGGCCTTGCGATGGATGATGTTCGAGGCCCCCGCTGCACCCATCACGGCGATTTCGGCCGTGGGCCAGGCAAAAGCCATGTCGGCCCCCAGATGGCGCGACGACATGGCGATGTAAGCCCCGCCGTAGTCCTTGCGCGTGATCAGCAGGAGCTTGGGCACCGTGGCTTCGCTGTAGCACCACAGCAGTTTGGCGCCGTGGCGGATGATGCCGCCCCACTCCTGCTGACTGCCGGGCAGGTAGCCGGGCACGTCTGCGATGGTGAGCAGGGGAATGTTGAAAGCATCGCAGAAGCGAATGAAGCGCGTGGCCTTGTCCGAGGCATCGATGTCCAGGCAGCCGGCCAGCACGGCGGGCTGGTTGGCGATGATGCCGATGGTTCGGCCGTTCAAGCGCGCCAGGCAGACAATCATGTTGCCGGCGAAATGGGCGTGGGGTTCCAGTATCTCGCCGTTGTCCACGATGGAGTGGATCACCGCCTTCATATCGTAACCGGCGTTGGGACTTTCGGGAATGAGGGTGTCCAGGGCCGGGTCGGTGCGCCGGGGATCGTCTCCGGTCTCGACCCTTGGCGGATCTTCCATGTTGTTGGCCGGCAGGTAGGAGAGCAGCCGCCGAATCTCGTCGAGGGTATCGGCATCGCTGTCGCAGGCGAACTGGGCCACGCCGCTGCGCTCGTTGTGGGCCATGGCGCCGCCGAGGTCCTCGAAGGTGATCTCTTCACCGGTGACGGCCTTGATCACCTCGGGACCGGTGATGAACATGTAGCTGGAATTCTTCACCATGAAGATGAAGTCGGTCATGGCCGGGGAGTAGACCGCGCCGCCGGCCGTGGGACCCATGATGGCCGAAATCTGTGGGATCACGCCAGAGGCCAGGGAGTTGCGGTAGAAAATGTTGCCGTAACCGCACAGGGCATCGACGCCCTCCTGGATGCGTGCGCCGCCCGAGTCGTTCAATCCCACGAACGGCACGCCGGCCTTGATGGCCAGATCCATGACCTTGCAGATCTTGCTGGCATGCATTTCACCCAGGCTTCCGGCCCGGGAGGTAAAATCCTGGGCAAAGGCGAAAACCGGCCGGCCGTCCACGAGGCCATGACCGGTGACCACGCCGTCCGAGGGAATCTCCACGTTCTGCATGTCGAAATTGACGCAGCGGTGTTTCACAAACATGTCGATTTCGCGGAAAGTCCCTTTGTCGAACAAGCGGTCGAGCCGCTCCCGGGCGGTCAATCGGCCATTTTTCTTGTGCTTGGCCACCAACTTGGCGCCGCCCATTTCAAGGGTTTTGGCTTCGCGCGCCTTGAGCTCCTTGAGCTTTTGTTCCACACTACCCATGCTGGTTTCCTTTCCCTGGTATGGGCGGGGTTCGCGGGATCGGCCCGCCCCGTCGATCCAAACACGCATAATCGCGCTAAAAGACTACATTCCTTTATTATCTGCACCTTCGTTGTCAAGCAAAAAAAGCAGTTCGCCGGCCGCGCGGGTCGGCGTCATGCGCCCCTGGCGGACGCGGGCGCTCAGGTCGCCCAAACGCTCTCCAACGGCCGGGTGCCTGAAGAACCGGTCCTTGAGTCCCGCTTCGATCAAGTCCCACATCCACTGCAGGGCCTGCTCCTTGCGCCGGTCCTGCAACTCGCCGCTGGCCATGGTGCGCGTCCGATGGTCCTGGATAATCTCCCAGATGGCGTCCAGTCCGGTCTGGCTCAAGGCGCTGCAGGTCACCACCGGCGGCGTCCAGGTGGCGGTGGTCGGCTGCATCAGATGCATGGCGCTCGCCAGCTCCCGACGCGTCTTTTCGGCCAGCTCCAGGTTGGCCCCGTCGGCCTTGTTGATCGCCACGGCATGGGCCAGTTCGAGAATACCTTTCTTGATGCCCTGAAGCGCATCGCCGGCCCCGGTGATCATCAGCAGCAGGAAGAAATCGACCATGGAGGCCACGGTGCTCTCGCTCTGCCCCACCCCCACCGTCTCGACGATCACCACGTCGAATCCCGCCGCCTCGCACACCAGCATGGATTCGCGGGTCATGCGGGCCACGCCGCCCAGAGTGCCGCCCGACGGCGACGGCCGGATGAAAGCCGACGGCGATGCGGCCAGACGCTCCATGCGCGTCTTGTCGGCCAGGATGCTGCCCCCCGAACGCTGGGAACTGGGGTCCACCGCCAGCACGGCCAGTCGATGCCCCCGGTCGATGATGTGCATGCCGAAATTCTCGATGAAGGTGCTCTTGCCCACGCCCGGCACGCCGGTGATGCCCAGGCGCACGGCGTTGCCGCTCCTGGGCATCACCTCCTCGATCAATCGGTGCGCCAAATCGCGATGGGCCGCCAGACGGCTTTCGACCAGGGTGATGGCCTTGGCCAGCACCCGCCGGTCGCCGGAGGCGATACCGTCGAGGTAGTAGTTCAGGGATTCAGCAGCCATTTTAACAATGATTTCGTTCTACCGGCTCTCCAATGCATTGAGCACATCGTTGGCCGATTTGATCAACGACGTGCCGGGTCCGAAGATCCCGGCCGCGCCGGCGTCGCGCAAGAAAGCATAATCCGCGGGCGGGATGACGCCGCCCACCACCACCTTGATCTCTTCGGCCCCCTCGCGTTTCAATGCGGCGACCAGTTGGGGCACCAGGGTCTTGTGGCCGGCGGCCAGGGTGGAGGCGCCCACCACGTGCACGTCGTTCTCCACCGCCATCTTGGCCACCTCATCGGGGGTTTGAAACATGGGGCTGATGTCCACGTCGAAGCCGAAATCGGCAAAGGCCGTGGCCACCACCTTCACGCCCCTGTCATGGCCGTCCTGGCCCATCTTGGCCATCAGGATGCGCGGCCGGCGGCCCTCTCGCTCGGCAAAGGTCTCGGTACGCTTGCGCAGGCTGTCGATGACCGTGCGGTCGTTATAGGCTGATGCATAGACCCCGGAAATCACCTGGGTGGTGGCCACGAAACGGCCGAACACCTTTTCCATGGCATCGGAAATCTCGCCCACCGTGGCCCGCGCCCGCACGGCCGGCAGGCAGGCGGTGAGCAGGTTGCCGCCCGATTCGGCGGCCCGCGTCAGGTCGGCCAGGGCCGCCTGCACCGCGTTCTCGTCCCGTTCGGCCTTGATCTTGACCAGGCGGTCGATCTGCTCCTGGCGCACGGCCTCGGGCACCTCGAGCACTTCATCCAGGGGTTTGTCCTCGATCTGATATTTGTTCACGCCCACGATCACATCCAAACCCTGATCGATGCGCGCCTGGCGCCGGGCGGCCGACTCCTCGATGCGCATCTTGGGCATGCCGGTCTCGATGGCCTTGGCCATGCCGCCCAGCTTCTCCACCTCCTGGATAATCTTGCGCGCCTCGGCCACCATGGCGCCGGTCAGCGCCTCCACGTAGTAGGAGCCGCCCAACGGATCGACCACGCGGCACACCTCGGACTCCTCCTGGATCACCAGCTGGGTGTTGCGGGCGATGCGCGCCGAAAAATCAGTGGGCAGGCCCACGGCTTCGTCGAACGAGTTGGTGTGCAGCGACTGGGTACCGCCCAGAACGGCCGCCAGGGCTTCCAGGGTGGTGCGGATGATATTGTTGTAGGGATCCTGCTGGGTCAGGCTCCAACCCGATGTCTGCACGTGGGTGCGCAGCATGGTCGAGCGCGAATCCTTGGGGTTGAACGGCGTGATCAGCTCGTGCCACAGGAAGCGTGCCGCCCGCAGCATGGCGATCTCCATGAAGAAATTCATGCCCACCCCGAAGAAGAACGACAGGCGGGGGGCGAAGGCGTCGATGTCCAGCCCGGCCTTGAGGGCGGCCCGCACGTACTCCAGGCCGTCGGCCAGGGTGAAGGCCAGTTGCAGCACGGACGTGGCGCCGGCCTCCATCATGTGGTAGCCGCTGATGCTGACCGTGTTGAAGCGCGGCATATGCTCGGAGCAGTGGGCGATAATGTCGGCCACGATGCGCATGGAGGGCACCGGGGGGTAGATGTAGGTGTTGCGTGTCAGGTACTCTTTGAGAATATCGTTCTGGATCGTGCCGGTCAGCTGTTTCTGCGCCACCCCCTGCTCTTCGGCCGCGACGATATACATGCCCAGGATGGGGAGCACCGCGCCGTTCATGGTCATGGAGACCGACATCTGGTCCAGCGGAATCTGGTCGAAGAGGATCTTCATGTCTTCCACCGAATCGATGGCCACACCGGCCTTGCCCACGTCCCCCACCACGCGCGGGTGATCCGAATCATAACCCCGGTGGGTGGCCAGGTCGAAGGCCACGGACAACCCCTTTTGCCCGGCAGCCAGGTTGCGACGGTAGAAGGCATTGGACGCCTTGGCCGTGGAAAAGCCGGCATACTGGCGGATGGTCCACGGCCGGCCGACGTACATGGTGGCCATGGGACCGCGCACATAAGGCGCAAAACCAGGCAGGCTGTCGAGATGTTCCAGCCGTTCCAGGTCTTCGGCCGTATAGAGAGGCTTGACGGTGATCCCCTCGGGCGTGGCCCAATTCAATTCTTCCAGCGGCCGCCCCTTGAGTTGCTTGGCGGCCAGCGCCTTCCATTGATCGATGCCGGCCATAGGTGTGCTCCTTTCAGAGTGCTATTTTTAGCGTGCTATTTTTTCGGTAGTGGGTCGCAGGTCATGCCTCGCCACAGCATCTCGAAGATGACGTTGGCTTGGCCGGCCAGATTCTCCTTCTGGCCGCGCTGGGCCCACATGGTAAACGAACGCTGGACCATTCCCAACATGAAATCGAGCAGAACACCGGCCCGCACGTTGGGGTTGAGAATGCCTTGCGCCTGGCCCTTCTTCAATACGTCGAGATAGAGATGGATCATCTTCTTCTGTTTGAAGGTCTCGTCGGCCATCCAGGTGGCCATGGGCAGGGTCATGAAGATGATGCGTCCCAGGTGGGGATTGCGCTCGTAGTAGTCGAGCTGCAGCCAGAGGACCTTGCGCATCTTCTCCTTCAAGTCCTCGATACCCTGGAGGTGGTCGATGATCCGGTCGGTCAACTCTCCCAGCCACACGTCCACGAATGCGAACACGAGGCGCTCTTTGCTGCCATAATATTTGTAGATCGTGCTGAAGCTCACCCCGGCCCGCTTGGCAACATCGCGAATATTAGCCTTGTGAAAATCGGAATGGGAAAAAATATCCAGTACGGCCTGTTCCAGGCGGGCCTTGACGGCGGGCCGCAACGGCGGTAACGCCGTTACCCTTTCAGGGACTGCCTTACGATCGTCAGGCCCAGCGGCGGCGCGGCCCTTGGCGTTCGAACGACGCGTCTGAATGGATTTGATAGGCATGAAGAGGTCCTTTGGCAACGCCAACCCAAGGTTGCGACTGCGCAACCGTGTTACATTCCCGATTCGAATGGCCCAATTTGCGACATCAATACCACCGGTATCGATTCAAACCCACTGCAGGTATCCCGGCCCGGATCCCGCCGGCACGGGCTTGATGCCGGGACGTTTTAGCCGGGTGATAGCGCAGTGACCGACCCCCTATCCGTCACGCTGACACAATTCCACCAGCACGCCGTGGGTGTCTTTGGGGTGCAGAAAGGCGATCTTGGCACCGCCGGCACCGATGCGCGGCTTTTCATCGATCAGCCGTACGCCCTTGGCCTTCAACTCGGCCAGCGCGGCCTCCACGTCGGCAACCCGAAACGCCACATGCTGAATCCCCTGGCCGCGCTTTTCGATATACTTGGCTACAGGCCCATCCGGCGCCGTGGATTCGAGCAACTCCACTTCGCTCTCACCCACCGGGAAAAAAGCGGTGGTCACCTTCTGTTCGGCCACCGTCTCGTCGCCTTCAAAAGGCAATCCCAGGACATCGCTCCAAAACGTCCTGGCCTGGTCGATACTGTTGACCGCGATACCCAGATGATCGATCTTGAGAATCTTCATGTCGTCGCCTCATTGTGGGGTGATGTGGGGAAAAAGAACGAATTGGGTAATTGTGTTACGCATCGAAATATGTCTTAATAATCCGTCTTTGTTGATAATGAACTCAGATTTTTAAAATAAACAATATTTAGTGTAACCGTGTTCTGCGTTTTGCAATTTATACCCCGTCCATCGGCACGGTGTCAAGGGCAAAACTGGAAAAATTATGAGCGGAACCGGGTGGGCCCGAAGCCCACCCTCGACACTTTTTTACCGATTCATGAGATCGCCACAGAAGCGAATCGAAGGGATGGAATGGGAGTGAATTGTGCGGCGCCGATCTCGCACCTATTTTTTATACCGCGCCATCACTCGTGTGAAGCCGGGCATGGCATTGACGATGGTCTGGTCATCCACGCAGAACGCCAACCGGAAGTGCCCCGGCCCGGCGAATCCACTGCCGGGAACCGCCAGGATCAACTCCTCCTGCAGCTCGCGCACGAAGGCCACGTCATCGGCGATGGGCGTTCGCGGAAAGAGGTAAAACGCGCCCGGCGGTTTGACGAAATCGTATCCTGCGGCGGCCAGCCCGTCGCACAGCAAGTCGCGCTTGCGCTTGTATTCGCCCATATCGACGCTGGCGCCCTGGAGGCAGGCCACCACGCGCTGCATGAGGGCCGGGGCATTGACGAACCCCAGTATGCGGTTGGCCAGGGCAAACCCGGCCCGCAGGTCGGTTTTGTAAGTCGCCGCCGGATTGATGGCCGCGAAACCGATGCGCTCTCCGGGGATGGAGAGGTCCTTGGAATAGGAGGTGGCCACGATGCTCTCCGGGTAGGCCTGGAAAATACTGGGGACCCGGTGGCCGTCGTAAACGATTTTGCGGTAGGGCTCGTCGGAAATCAGGTAGATCGTGCGGTCCAACTCGCGGCCCTTGTCCCGCAGCAGTGCGCCCAGCGCCGCCAGGCTCTCGGCCGTGTAGATCTGGCCGGTGGGGTTGTTGGGCGAATTGATCAGCACCGCCTTGGTCTTTGCGTTGATGGCCGCCGCGATGGCCTCGAGGTCCAACGTAAAATCGGGTTGGGTGGGCACCATGCGGATCTCGCCGCCGTGGTTGTCCACGTAAAAGCGATACTCCACGAAGCAGGGGGTGGGCACGATCACCTCGTCGCCCGGATCGAGCAGTGCCTTGAGAATGACATTCAAGGCCCCGGCCGCCCCGCAGGTCATGATGACGTCGGCCGCTTCGGGCGTCACGCCCTGTTCGGACGCCAGGTAATCGGCCACGGCGTCGCACACCTGGGGATAGCCCGCCTGGGGCATGTAGCAGTGCCCACCAGGACCACAGGTGATCACCGCATCCCGCAGCGCCACGTCGAACTGCGCGGGCGGCGGCAGGTTGGGATTGCCCAGGCTGAAATCAAACACCTTATCGGCGCCGTGCTTGGCCTTGAGCCGGGCGCCCTCTTCGAACATCTTGCGAATCCACGAAGACTGCTGCATCACCGCGCTGATCTTGCGGGCAACGGACATCGTTCTCTCCTTGCAGGGTTGTCGGGTTATTCGAGTTTGTTGGGCTTATTGGGTTTGTGGGCTTCTATCGGTCAGACCGATTCCACCGTTTTCACCCCGGGCACCGTCTCCTTGATGATGCGCTCGATGCCGTTTTTAAGCGTCATCTGGGACATGGGACAACCTGCGCAGGCGCCTTGAAGCCTCACCTTGACGATGCCGTCGTCCGTCACATCGATCAACTCCACATTCCCACCATCGGCTTGCAGCATGGGTCGTATCCTGGCAATGGCCGCTTCGACTTTCTCTTTCATGGGCATTCTCCTTTTCCGCTTCAGGGCGCGACAGCCCTGCTACGATTCATAGGTATGACGAAAATCGCGCCGGAACTGCGCGAAAGTTCCTTCTAATATAGCCACACGCGCCGCTTTGACAAGACTCAAGTAGAAATGGAGATTGTGAATGGTGGCGAGCCGGTGGGCCAGAATCTCCTTGGCCTGAAACAGATGCCGGATGTAGGCCCGCGAATAGTGCCGGCAGGCATAGCATCCGCAATCCGGCGCGATGGGATCGGTATCGTCGCGGAACCGGGCGTTGTTGATGTTGATCGTGCCGGTCCGCGTAAAGAGCTGGCCGTTGCGCGCGTTGCGAGTGGGCATGACGCAATCGAACATGTCGGCGCCCAGGGCGATCATCTCCACCAGATCGGCCGGCGTACCCACCCCCATCACGTAACGCGGCGCATCGGCCGGCAGCAGCGGCAGGGTGTGGTCGGCCATCTCGAGCATCACCTCCTTGGGTTCGCCCACGCTCAATCCGCCCACCGCATAACCGGGAAAGCCCACCCCCACGATCTCCGCCACCGACCGCGTGCGCAGATCCTTGTACATCCCGCCCTGGACGATACCGAACAGCTGGTTGGGGCAGCCTTCGTTCGCCCGCCAGGCCGCCTTGCACCGTTGGGCCCAACGGCTGGTCAGGGCCAGGGCCTGCTCGGCCTCGCCACGTTCGGCCGGATAGGCGATGCACTGATCCAGGCACATCATGATGTCGCTGTCGAGTCCCATCTGCACCGCCACCGCACCCTCGGGCGTCAGCAGGTGGCGCGCGCCGCCGTCCAGGTGGGACTGGAAGGCGTACCCCTCTTCCGAGATCCGCGACAGACCGGCCAGGGAAAAGACCTGGAACCCGCCGCTGTCGGTCAGAATGGGCCGCTCCCAGTGCATGAAACGGTGCAGTCCGCCGAAGCGCCGGATCGTCTCCACCCCCGGCCGCAGATAGAGATGATAGGTGTTGCCCAGAATGATCTGGGCCCCAAGCTCGACCAGCTCTTCGGGCGATACCGCCTTGACCGTGGCCTGGGTGCCCACAGGCATGAAGATCGGCGTTTCGATGTCGCCGTGGGGGGTTGCCAGGCGGCCGGCTCGGGCGCGGGTTTCGCTACAGGTTTTGGATAGATGGAAAGGCATAGGAAAGTTTAAAGTGTTAAGTTTAAAGTTTAAAGTGGTGGAATTCTATCTATTTTATTTTTCAGGGCAACAATGAGACCCTGCAACATGCTTGAGATCTCCTTCAATTCTGCGATCAGTTCATTGATTTTTCCAGGGTGAGAAATCGCGCCAATCTCTTTTGCGATGTAACATTGGGTTCGCAATTCCGCGGCGGAGCCTTTGGCAATTCTGATGAACCGGATGAATTCAGCAGTCGTCCCCCGCTCCGCTCCTTCGGCGATATTGCTGGCAATGGAAACCGCGGATCTGGTCATCTGATCTTTTAATCCGTAGTCTCTGCTATCGGCCAGCACCCGATAGGTCTCGACAGCCAATCGGCTCGCCCGCCGCCACACCTCCAAATCCTCAAAAGAGCTATATGCCATAACATGACGCCTTTGCGACTTTGCACGGACTTATCGACAAATCAAAATCGACAGAATTCCTTCACTTAAAACTTAACACTTCAAACTTTAAACTTTTTCATAGAATTATCATCGCATCCCCATAACTAAAAAACCGGTACCCCAGCCTGACCGCCTCCGCATAAGCCGAAAGGATCTTCTCCCGTCCGGCGAAGGCCGATACCAGCATGAGCAGGGTCGACTTGGGCAGGTGGAAGTTGGTGATCATGGCGTCGACGACCTTGAAGTCGTATCCGGGGTAGATGAACAGATCGCACGCGCCGCTGCGGGCTTCCAGACGGCCGTCGGGGCCGGCGCAATATTCGAGCGTGCGCACGCAGGTGGTGCCCACGGCCACCACCCGCCGGCCGGCGGCCTTGGCCCGGTTCACCGCCTCGGCCGTCTCCGCGGGCAGAGTGAACCACTCGCTGTGCATGCGATGGTCGCGGATGTCTCGCGATTCAACGGGCAAAAAGGTCCCATAGCCCACGTGCAGGGTCAAATCGGCGATCACTACGCCCCGATCGACCAGCCGCTCCAGCAGCGACGGCGTAAAGTGCAGGCCGGCCGTGGGCGCCGCGATGGCGCCCTTTTCAGCGGCGTAGACCGTCTGGTAGGTGTCGTGGTCCCCAGCCGTATCGGCACGTCGGATATAGGGCGGCAACGGCACATGGCCGATGCGCTCCAGCACGGCCCCGAAATCGGGCACCCCTTCGAAGGCCAGGATGCAGGTGCGCTCCTGGACATCGAGGACCCGCGCCTCGAGCCCCTGGTCGAAAACCAGGCGACTACCCGGCCTGGGGCGCTTGGACGACTTGATCAGGCAGGTGAACTCGCCCCGCGTCACCCCCTGGGCGAAATCCAGCACCAGCACCTCGACCCGACCGCCCGTGGGCTTACGCCCCAGCAGGCGCCCGGGAATCACCCGGGTGTTGTTGCGCACCAGCACATCGCCGGGCGCCAACAGCTCGGCGATATCGCCGAAGGTGCCATGGGTGACGCCCCCCGATGCCCGGTCGAGCCGCAACAGCCGCGACCGGTCGCGCCGCTCGGCCGGCTGCTGGGCGATCAACCCCTCGGGCAGCACATAATCATAATCGTCCAACTCGTACATCTGCTTGATCTTATGCCCCGGTATAAGAAATGGCAAAGGCGTCGTTCCGGACTTGAACGGCCCCTGCCTTCGAAATACGACCAGGAAACCCAGCCCCCATTAAAAGCCCACCCCCATCCAAATCGACAGAATACCTTCACTTAAAACTTTACACTTTAAACTTTAAACTCACCTCTTAACCTCTTCCAAAATATACCAATACCAACCCTCCTACCATCAACCCCAACCCCAACCTCCGCAACGACCGGTCCGGCGTTTCGATCAACTTCTGCAGCCAGGGCTTCATCCGATCCGGAAAGGCGAAATAGGGCAGCCCCTCGACGATCATCACCATGCCGATGACACACAAGAAATAACGCATTGCCGCCTCCCTTGCTCTGCGATCCATCCGGTTTCACAATGACCGATTGGCTCGAAATGCCAGCTACTACCGGTTCACCGGGCCGTTGTCAAAGTTAAAATCCCTTGACTTAAAAGGGACAATTGGTCAAAGTTCTAGGGTTCGGGCCGACGCCCGCCAACATCGATCGCGAAAAGAGGACCCGGCTTCCATGACCACATTCGAACCCGTGATCGGGCTGGAGGTGCACGCCCAGCTCAAAACCGCCACCAAAATATTCTGCGGTTGCTCGACCCAGTTCGGCGCACCGCCCAACACCCACACCTGCCCGGTCTGCCTGGGCATGCCCGGCGTCCTGCCGGTACTCAATAAAAAGGTGGTGGACTACACCCTGCGCATGGCCCTGGCTACCCACTGCAGCGTGCCGGGCCGCAGCCGCTTCGCCCGCAAGAACTATTTCTACCCGGACCTGCCCAAGGGCTATCAGATCTCCCAGTACGAGCTGCCCATTGCAGTCAAAGGCCACGTGGAAATCCAAATCGACGGTGAAAGACGCCGCATCGGCCTCACCCGCATCCACATGGAGGAAGATGCCGGCAAACTGGTCCACGACCCGGACCGGCCGGTCAGTTACGTGGACCTGAACCGCACCGGCGTGCCCCTGATGGAGATCGTCAGCGAACCCGACATCCGGTCGGCCGAAGAGGCCGGCGCCTACCTGCGCGCCCTGCGGGCCATCGTCCGCTGGATCGATATCGGCGACGGCAACATGGAAGAGGGCAGTTTCCGCTGCGACGCCAACGTCTCGATCCGGCCCAAAGGCGCCGAAGCCTTCGGCACGCGCGCGGAGATCAAGAACCTCAACTCGTTCAAACATGTTGAAAAGGCGATCCGCTACGAAATCGCCCGGCAGACCGAGCTGCTGCTCGACGGCGGCGAGGTGGTGCAGGAGACGCGATTATGGGACCCGGACAAGGGGGTCACCGTCTCCATGCGCAGCAAGGAGGAGGCCCACGACTACCGCTATTTCCCCGATCCCGACCTGCTGCCCCTGGACATCGCCCCGGAGTGGATCGAAGCGGTGCGCCAATCCCTGCCCGAGCTGCCCGACGAACGCCGCGCCCGCTTCGTGGCCGACCATGGCCTCTCCGAGTATGACGCCGGCGTGCTCACCAGCAGCCGCGAACTGGCCGACTACTTCGAAGCGTGTCTCAACCTGCACGACCAGCCCAAGACCGTGGCCAACTGGATCATGGGCCCCCTGCTCGGCCTGCTCAACGCCCAGGACAAGAGCATCGAGGCCTCACCCATAACGGTCGAGGACCTGGCGGCGCTATTGAAACTGCAGGACGACGGAACGATCAGCGGCAAAATCGCCAAGACCGTCTTCGACGAGATGGCCGTCAGCGGCCAATCCCCGGCTGACATCGTCAAGGCCAGGGGACTGGTGCAGGTCTCGGACAGCGTCGCCATCGAGGCGGCCGTGGACCAGGTGCTGGCCGCGGCCCCGGACGAAGTGGCGCGCTACAAGGGCGGCCAGGCCAAGCTGATGGGCTTCTTCGTGGGCCAGGTGATGAAGGCCACCCGCGGCAAGGCCAACCCCCAGATCGTCAATGAGATATTGAAGAAAAAACTGGAAGGTTAGCGAGTTGTCTCACCCAACACTCGTACTCGTACTCGTACTCGTACTCGTACTCGTACTCGAAACACGAACGATTCGAGTACGAGTACCGCTGCGCTGAGTACGAGTGCGAGTACGAAAAAAGGAGTCATCGATTTTGATCACATACAGAAATTTTTCAAGGCTTCTCGTGTCCATGATTTGCCTGTTGGCCATCCCCCTCACTGCCCTGGCCCAACCGGCCCGGGTGGCCGTCTTGCCCTTTACCATCCACAGCGAAAAAGACTACGACTTTCTCCGACAGGGCATCGTGCAGATGCTCACCTCGCGCCTTTCCGAGCCGGGTAAGGTGACGGTCATCGATCCGGTGGCCACCGAAAACGCCCTCGCCTCGGCCGGCCAGGCCAAGGGAGACGACCTGGCCCGCCAGGTGGGCCAGACCCTCGGCGCCGACTACGCCATCCACGGCAGCCTGACCATTCTGGGCGACAGCGTGAGCATCGACGCCAAGACCCTGGACCTTACCGGCGAGCGGCCGCCCATGGCCTTTTTCAAGCAGACCCAGGGCCTGGGCAATGTCATCGGCGAGATCAACCTGATGGCCGGCGAGATCAATGAACGGATTTTCGGCGTGGAAAAGGCCGTCGCAGTCGCGACACCGAGTCCTGCTGCCGCTCCCGCGCCCACGACGGCGACCCCACCGGCACCAGGCGCTCCCGCCCAGCCGGACATCCACATGCACCCGGAAAAGCTGCTCCAGCAGGGACGCCCCATCACCACCGGCGCCGGCGCCAAGCCCGCCAGCCCGCTGGTCGACAGCCCATTATCCGGCAGTTCCCCACAACAAACGGCGAGCCCGCTCAACCCCGCCTTCGTACCGGCCCAGGGCATGCAGGCCAGCCAAGGGGCAGGATTCTGGAAGAGCCGTAACTTCAGCGAACTGATCAATGGCATCGACGTGGGCGACGTGGACAACGACGGCCTTCTTGAAACCGTGGTGGCCATGCCCGAAAAGATCCTGATCCTGCGCTTCTCCCAGGGCCGCCAGCAGACCGTGACGGAGATCCCGACCGACCGCTTCGTGCGCAACATCAGCGTCAGCGTGGCCGACATCAACGGCAACGGTACGCCGGAGATCTTCGTGACCGCCCTGTCCATCGGGCTGAACGCCGTCTCTTCGTCAGTTCTGGAATTCGATGGCCGCGAATTCAAAACCATCGTCGATAAGAGCCGCTACTACTACAACGTCATCCACCACCCGGTCCTGGGCGCCCGCCTTTTCGGCCAGCCCCAGGGAGGGCAGACCGACCCCTTCAACGGAGCCGTCTTCGAGATGGAGTGGAAGGGTGCCGACTACGAGCCGACCAACCAGGTACTGGCCGCCCACAAGGCCAATGTTCTGGGCATGACGATCGGCGATGTCATGGCCAAACAGACCGAGAGCATCGTCGCCTATACTCCCAGAGACCGGCTTCAGCTGTTGCTCCAGAGTGGAAAGACCGAATGGAAGGGCGACGATCCCTACGGGGGGACGACCCTCTACTTCGCTTCACCGCCCACCGACCCCGACTCCAAGGATTCGGCATCTTTCCTGCCCATTCGGTTGCGCGCCGTGGACCTGGACCGCGACGGCAAAGTCGAGATCCTCACGGCCAGAAACTTCGGCAGCACCGGCCGCATGCTGGATCGCCAGCGCTACTTTTCCAAATCCAATATCGTCGCCCTGGTGTGGGACGGGATCGGCCTGACGCCGGCCTGGCAGACCCGCCAGCTTACCGGCCGCGTCCAGGATCTGGTCGTGGCTGATTTTGACAACGACGGGAGCGACGAACTGCTGGCCGCCTTGATCGCCAAAGAGGGCGCCATCATCTTCACCGACGCCCAAAGCACCTTGATTGGGTTTGATTTGGCATTGCCGGAGAGATAAGCGTTAATTCCAAAAAGGAAAAAAACGCCATAAGGATGCCGGCGAATAAGATATTGAATTTGGGATAAGATAGCCGGGACCTCGGCCATCTATAAGGATGATGTTGCCGTAAGCTCGCAAGTCTAAACGTGCCGCGCATAGATCGGATAAGAACAAGCAGAAAAAAAACAACTGTATGATCTAATCAGGTGAACCGGGCGAGTTGAAAAACCCTGTTTAGCCGTCTGACCGCCTACATAGTCCATTGTGGGGTTGGAACCCAGAGGCAGGCTTACCATAACATGGGTTCACAAAAAGCGGTTTACCCCGCTTCGTGGTGAAACAACTCATTCCAGGAAACGACCCACAAGCATGACGCTTCCTGAGAAGTACCATAAAAAAAGCCGGGGCAAACGCCCCGGCTTTTTATTTATCAACTAACTTCTTGTGTTGGATTAGAAGTCAACCTTGAAGCTGATGTCGGCGTACCACATGTCGCCGGCGTCCGTATCCACACCGTCGATCTCGTAATCATCGCGATCGACAAAACCGAATTCCGGAATGATCGCCATACCCTTTGCCACTGTGATGGGAACCTGCAGGTAGTAGAGCATACCGGTCTGTTCGACCTCCTCAGCACCGCCACCAACCAGCGCAACGTCTTGCTCGACATTGCCGTAACCGAAACCGGCTTCCACACCCAGCATCTCATTGATCTTGGCGCCTACAACAAAGGTACCCTGCATGAACTTGGAGTCCTCAACATCGCCGTCGACGAGCTGCGCGTGCATGGCGCCTCCCCTAGCGGCATTTAACACCAGAACGTTGGTCTGGCCGTAGTTGCCAGGGTTCTGCAAATAAGAGAAAGTGGCCTTCACGTAAGCGGGGCCCAAGTTGACCGTGGCACCCAAGCCCAGCATGTAGCTGGTAATGGTCTCGTCCTGCCCGGTCGCCTGATTCTCGGCCTCGTAGGTCTGGAAACCGGCCACCGGGCGAAGGGAGAATACCGGGGTCCTGAACACGTAAGATGCTTCCATTTTCGGAATCGTGTGGTCGGCATCCCCGAGTCCCAAGGTGTACACACCATCATATGCGACAGTATCTTGTGAGCCGTTGTGTTGAATCAGAGCAAAGTCAAAACCACCAAAGGTCAGGCGGATCTGGGGCTGACGGCCGATGTAGGCCAGACCGCTGACCAGCATGTTGGCATCGCCGTTGTCGCCCAGGTCGGCACCCATTCCGGAGTAGCCCAGGAAGGTGCCCGGGGTGTAGTTCTTACCAACCATGAGGCTGCCGACGCCAAAATTCCAGATGCCGCCGAGCATACGCAGGTACACTTCCTCTTTGTCAGGGCCATTGCCTCCCGCGTTGTTGGTTTCGCGCAGACCGAACTCGATGAAACCGGTGAGGTTGTCGGAAGCCATCACTTTGGCGCCAAAACGGCTCTGACCGTAAATGTTCAGGGTCGTCCCCGCGTCATCGTCACCATCGCCGGCTCGTATGGTGGCGTCTGTTGCCGGGCCGCCTGCGAAATCTTCGTCCACACTGTAATACCCCAAATGGGTCCTGGCGCTGCCGTAGAAATTCCAATCGGCCGCCATTGCCGGGACTGCCAATCCCAGCACCAAAAGAACTACCAATAGTTTCTTCATCTGTTGTCCTCCTTAAAGAACGGGTTAAAAGAAAACCAAACCAAAAAAACAAAAATAGCCAAACGCAGCTCGACGCTACCAACGCACTTGCGTTCCCAACTTGCTTCCTTTCGAGACGTTCCGCATAGTTCGTTTCAATTGGATATTGGGCCTCTTAAGTTGATTGGCAATCATCAATTACATTTGGCCACACAAATATGCAGCACTCATATCAAGAGAGAAATCTAAAGTCAAGCGGTTTTGATAGTTTCTTGAGTGAATCGAGTTTGTTGGGGTTGTTGGGTTTCGGCAAGGCTTGCACAATTTGAGGGGATTTCCCGCCACAGAGGATTGAGGGGCAATTCAGCACCACGCTGCCCATCTTCTGCCGGCCATAGGACAAGCCGTTGAAAGTCAACGATCTCATAAGAAAGCACGAAACTTGCTTTTCCCACCTTCATAGCGAACACCGGGATCCAGTATTTCCAATAAGATCTGAATGGCGGATCAAAGCCTGCCCCAGACCTTGATACCGGGTCCGGCACGAAGCATCATCGACTCCTTTCGAGTCCATCAAATTTGATGGCTTCCTGAAAGTCCTAAAGGCATCAGACCGGGGAATGTTGGTTTGAAGACAGGTGGCCGCATAAGAAACCAAGCGATTTCTATTGTGCCAAAAAAACGACCTGATTTCGAGTCACTCACAAAAGGAGGTGGGGCCGGTGGGTGGTCCGGGCCCTCGTTCGCATGTCGTGTTAATGCCGGTTGGGTGCAGCGGAGGAGAAACGGCCCGGACTGTTTGAGCGCATGCGAGTTTCCGGGCCGTCCGGAGCGCACCTTACCGGCATTTACACGACTTTGCGTGAGGGCCGGATCGCCTGCCGGTCCCACCGGCGTATACATCCCTGAAAAATGATGCGCGATGCTCCTTTTCGAAATGCGGCCGCACTAGGCCTGAATTTCATTTACGCGCACCACATACTTACCCCACCCGCCCGAACGCCTTTTCCAGATCCCGCAGGGTCCAGCGAATCCAGGTGGGCCGGCCGTGGGGGCAGTGGGAAGGCTGCTGGCAGCGGTCGAGCTGTTCGAGCAGGTGGCGGATCTCGGCGTCGGCCAGGGGTTGCTTGGCGCGCACCGCGTTGTGGCAGGCCATCACCATACGACAGGCGTCCAGAATGCGCTCCTGTCCGGCCCCCATGCCAAGCGCCGCGCTGCGTTCGGCCAGCCCACGCACCAGGCGGCCCACGTCTTCATCGGCCAGCAGGCTGGGCACGGCCTTGACCACGAAGGTGGTGCCGCCAAAGGGTTCGATCTCCAGCCCCAGTCCGCGCAACCCCTCGATGAGCTGTTCGAGCATCTCGGCTTCGGCAAACCCCAGCTCCACGGTTTCGGGCATGAGCAGTTGCTGCACCTCGATGCGGCCGGCGCCTCTGGCGAGGTGCTCGTAAACCACCCGTTCATGAGCCGCATGCTGGTCGATGAGGATCAGGCTGTCGCCCTCCTGGCAGAGGATGTAGGTGCCCCGGAACTGGCCGATGACGGTCAGATCGGAAAAACGG
>DHGT01000154.1:23023-40791 GCA_002402905.1 Desulfatitalea sp. UBA4791
GGGCCGCGGTAGGCCGGTCGGGGTTCGGCCACGGCCGGGGTATCGGCAGGACTTCGGTCCGATGGCGCCGGACCGCCCCACAGACGACGTTCGGCTTGGGAAAGGACGGCACTCACGGATTGCTGCACCAGGGCGTGCACCCGGCGCGAGTCCACGAAGCGGATCTCGTGCTTGGTGGGATGCACGTTGACATCCACCTGGTCGAAGGGCAGCTCCAAAAACAGGGCGGCCAGGGGAAACTGGCCTTTCATCAGCCGGCCGCGGAAGCCTTCGAACAGCGCGTGCTGGATCACCCGGTCGCGCACCCGCCGGCCGTTGACGAAAAGGAAGGTGCCCCGCGAGGTGCTGCGCGCCAGGCGCACCGGCGCCAGGTAGCCGCTCAGGCGCAGCGGTCCGCTTTCGCCGCTCACGGCCGTCAACTCCTCGGGTTTGAGCGCGCCGAGCACATCGGCCGCCCGCACGGCTCCGTCGGCGGCCCGGGTCCATTGCTTGACCGTCTTGCCGTTGTGGACCAGTTTGACATGCACCTGGGGATAGCCCAGGGCCATGCCGGCCACATGGTCGGCGATGTGTCCCATCTCGGTGCCCGCGGTTTTGAGAAACTTGCGGCGCGCCGGGGTGTTGAAAAAGAGGCGTTCGACCCGCACCAGGGTGCCTTGTGCGGCGCCGGTTTCGGTCACCTGGACGATCTTGCCGCCCTGGAGATGCACCGCCACCCCCACCTCGCGGTCCCGGGACCGGGTCGTCAGGGTCAGATGGGAAACGGCCGCGATGCTGGGCAGGGCCTCGCCCCGGAACCCCAGGGTACGGATGGCAGCCAGATCCTCGTCGCGGTGCAGTTTGCTGGTGGCAAAGCGCTCCACGGCCAGCAGAGCGTCGTCGTGATCCATGCCATGGCCGTTGTCGGCCACCTGGATCAGGGTGCGGCCCCCGTTTTCGATATCGATGAAGATCCGGTCGCTGCCGGCGTCCAAAGCGTTTTCCACCAGCTCCTTGACCACCGAGGCCGGCCGCTCGACCACCTCGCCGGCGGCGATCTTGTTGGCCAGGATGTCGGGCAGGATGCGAATGCGGGGCATGGGGAATCCTTTGTCGGTCAAGATTGAATTCAACTTCGCTTATCGGAATTCGGTACAAATGCCAATGGCCAAGATAAAAACAATAATGGACCACGCCTTTTTTGGCCATCATCACGACAATTCGGTATTGACCTCATCTACGGAATAATTTAAGCACATAGAACAATAAAGACCTACCACACCAATGGGTGGTTAAGATTCTTCAAGGTGCCATCCTAAATGCCGCATTCGCGGTTTGTTCACTATAGTATTTCTTCGGCCAGCCGACTTAGCGAAGGTGTCATACGACAAAAAAATCAGGAGGATAATCATGCCATCATCCATTTTTCAGGGATGGGCTCCCCCGGGCATTTGGGGCCCATGGATTGATCTTGGCCCTGGCAAGCTTTACGGGGGCATATTTACCTGGGAGCTGACATTCACAAGCGAATCAAGTGCGACAGCAACTTTTGATATAGAAGTAAATTACTTCATCGGGAGCGCGGAAAAAACCGATAGACTGATAGGACCCGGCACCCATATATTTGGGTTTGGTATGTGTGCATGCAAAGCAAGGGTTCGTATGAAAAGTCATTTACTGGGTCAAAATGTCCGTATCGTTGCAAGACACCCTTGATTCCGAGAGGAAAAACGAATGAATGCAAAGGCGGTCCTTCTCACAACGGCAATTACTTTAATGACTGTTTTCTGCGCTAACACAAAGGCATCCAAGCCAGAACTTCAGGCGGTGGGTCTTTCCAACGAGGTCACCATTGCGGTTGAATCCGTTGAGGATACCTATTTGAAGTATAGCAATGGTGAATATTTAATTTTTATTATCCTCAATCAACACGGACAAAGCATTTTCAAAAATGCCTTGAGCGGCGTTTCGGATCAAAAAATAGGCCTGATTTACGGAGATACTGTCTTAACCCCGCCGCTCCCCATTAAAACAGAAAGCATCGGGGAAATCGTCCTGCCCTGCAAAGATGAGCAAACGGCGCTGAAGATTTTAAAACATTTCTCGAAATAACGGCGAATATAAAAGGTTACCGAACCCAACCCAGTTGATCTCTGACAGGCTTACGCGCAAGATCCCCGGCAGGATGCGTCGCTGCGCGAGACATCGCATTCATGCGTTGGAGGTTTAAAGTGCAGGTATACACATATTCGGAAGCCAGGCAAAAGCTTGCCACCGTCCTTGAACAGGCGGAAAGCACCGGTAAGGTGTTAATTCGCAGGAAAGATGGGCGGACTTTTGCGTTAACGCCTGAACAAACCGCATCTTCTCCTTTAGATGTGCCTTTTATAAAGGCAAATATCACCACAAAAGAGATTGTGGATATCATTCGAAAGGGAAGAGAAAGATAGGATCTTTTGATGATCATCTCGTCCTGCTATAAAAGAGAGCATTTGACAATACGTACGCCATAACGTACATTAGGCGAAAAACACCGAGGTGCACCATGCCCACGTTATCCGCCACAGAGGCGCGAACCAAACTGTACCGCCTCATCGACCAAGCATCCAAATCGCACGAACCGATTGTCATAACAGGCAAAAGGGGCAACGCGGTGCTCATTTCGGAGGACGACTGGCGCTCGATCCAGGAAACCATATATCTCTTGAATGTTCCCGGCATGCGTGAATCCATTCGCGAGGGGCTGGCCACGCCCATCGAAGATTGCACCGAGGAAATCGATTGGTGAGCTGGCGGATCGTTTTCGTAAAACAGGCTCTAAAAGACGCTAAAAAATTGTCCGCATCAGGGCTCAGGTCCAAGGCTGAGGAACTGATCCAGATCCTTCGAGAGAATCCTTATCAAACACCCCCTCCTTACGAAAAACTCGTCGGTGATTTGACTGGCGCCGATTCACGGCGGATCAACATCCAACATCGATTGATCTACCAGATCATCGAAGATGAAAAGACGGTCAAGATCATCCGCATGTGGACCCATTACGAATAGTGCCCCAGAATAGAGAGGTTCAGGTCGCCCATTGGCCGCTGGGGCCAGCACCTCCGAACCACTTCGCGAATGAGAACGATGACGCCAACCGCCATGAGTATTGGGTTCAAAAATATAATTGTGAATATCGAATCCGCAACGATAGCGAATGGCCAAAGGCCAAAATTGCCAAGAGAACCTGTCTGTGCTATTTTCGTCTATCATCAGAATGCCTCAATCGAATGGTTGAGGAAACCGATGGCCGGGCCGACGTATCAATCCTAGCTTCAGGCCCGACATCAGGAGCCAGCAACATGGGACAGATTCAATATATTGCCGATGAAAACAATAAAATTACAGGGGTCATTGTACCCATTGAATTGTGGCGCGAGATTCAATCAGAGAAGGAAACAGCCTACTTGCTCAAGAGTGCAGCAATGAAAAAACGATTGATCGACGCTAAAAATCGGAAAAAAAGCATTGCCCTTGACGAAGCCTGCAAGAAGCTTGGAATTTGATCCAGCCGGGTTTGAAGATCTTGCATGGTGGGTCGAACAAGACCGCAAGAAAGCCCTGCGCATCCTGAAAATGATCAGGGAGGTTCAGCGGGATCCATTCATCGGATCCGGCAAACCCGAACCCCTCAAACACGAACTTTCCGGCTGCTGGTCCCGCCGGATCGACCGCGAACACCGTTTGGTTTATCAAGTGAAAGAAGATAAAATCCGAATTCTCGCCTGCCGTTACCATTACTGAACGTCAAACGCTCTGAGCCATCATCTCGTTTCGGACCCGGTCAGGCGTCCGACCGGGCCCCCCGGGCCAACCGCTCCAGGTAGGCCGCCTCGTTGGGCGACAGGTTGAACTGCAGGCAGGCCTGGTCGATCAGCTTGTGAAGCGGGACCGAAGGATCGGCCTGACGTTCGGCGCCGAGCCACTTGACGGCCTTGCGGATGTTTTCACCTTCGGGCTGGATGGTCATGGGGTGTCTCAATCTTTCGGCTTATCGCCTGGTGACGTTGATTTCTTGTTTATTCCAGGAAACCTGGGTTCATCGTACTCGTACTCGATCCCTTCCCTAACCTGTGTGGGCATCGATACCATTCTCGTAAGCATTGACACTACTCGCCTTAGTAAGGCCTTACCTTCACTTGCGGCTGTGGGCTCTATTGCACCGCAAGCCGCCAAAACATCTATTGTGGCCGCACTTTCCAACGCCGAACCCAGTGCGATACGCTGATAACGTTTTCTCTCAGCCGACGGGATCTTTCCGTTCCCCTCTGCAATATTCAACGGAACCGATTGAGAGGATCTCAGCAATTGATCACGGGCATGACGATCCACGCCCTTCAACGACTTGGCAAGCCGGTATGACCAGGTAACAAATTCAATGCTGACGCGATAAACGTCCAGTCGTTCATGATCGAACATCATCTATCCTTTTCGAGTACGAGAACGAGTACGAGTACGAGACTCACGTCCCTGCGGGACTGCGCACGCGAGCGTAAGGGGTCATAAGCCAGGCTTGCGCTGATGAAAGTCGGTGGCCTGCTCGAAGGCATGGGCCGCGGCGAGCAGCAGTTCCTCCTGGAAATGGCCGGCCATGAGCTGCAGGCCGATGGGAAGTCCTTGACCGGAAAAACCGCAGGGTACCGATATGCCGGGCAGCCCGGCCAGGTTGGCCGGCAGGGTGTAGACGTCGGTCAGGTACATGGCCAGGGGATCGTCGCTGTGGGCGCCGATGGGCGTGGCCGGGGTGGGGGTCACCGGCGAGGCGATGAGATCGCAGCTTTCGAAAGCCTTGGCAAAATCGCGCATGATCAGGGTCCGCACCTGGGAGGCCTTGCGGTAGTATGCATCGTAATAACCGGCGGACAGCGCATAGGTCCCCAGCAGGATGCGCCGCTGGACCTCGGGGCCGAAGCCCTGGGAGCGTGTGCGGCGGTACATGTCGATCAGGGTGTTGGCCGGCTCAGCCGCATCGCTGCTGCGCAGACCGTACTTGACGCCGTCGTAGCGGGCCAGGTTGGAACTGGCCTCGGACGGGGCGATGACGTAGTAGGCGGCCACACCGTAACGGGTGTGGGGCAGTCGTACCGTCACCGTCCGGGCGCCCAGCGCCTTGAGCGTGTCGATGGCCTTCATCACCGCCGCCGCTACCTCGGGGTCCAGTCCGGGCGTGTCGAAATACTCCTCGGGGACGCCGATGCGCAGCCCCTTGACGCCCCGGCCGAGGGCTGCGCCGTAATCGGGCACCGGCGGGGGGGCGCAGGTGGAATCGGCCGAATCGTGTCCGGCGATGGCCTGGAGCACGAGGGCACTGTCGGCCACGCTCTTGCTCAGCGGCCCGATCTGATCCAGGGAAGAGGCAAAGGCCACCAATCCATAACGCGACACCCGGCCGTAGGTCGGCTTGAGGCCCACCACGCCGCAGTGGGAGGCCGGCTGGCGGATGGAGCCGCCGGTGTCCGAACCCAGTGCGGCCAGGCACATGTCGGCGGCCACGGCCGCGGCCGATCCGCCGCTGGAGCCGCCGGGAATGCAGTCGGTGTTCCATGGATTGCGGGTCACCTGAAAGGCCGAATGCTCGGTGGTGGAGCCCATGGCGAATTCGTCCATGTTCAGTTTGCCCAACACGACGGCGCCCTGGGCCTTGAGCCGCTGCACCACGAAGGCGTCGTAGGGCGGAATGAAATTTTCAAGGATGCGCGAAGCGCAGGTGGTGCGCACCCCCTGGGTACAGAGCACGTCCTTCAGGGCAATGGGGATGCCGGTCAGGGCGGCCGCACAGCCCTGGGCAATGTCCTGGTCGGCCTGGCGTGCCTCTTCCAAGGCTTGGTCGGCGGTAACGGTGAGATAGGCGGCGATGGCCGGTTCGGCCTGCTGGATGCGATCCAGAACGGCCCGGGTCAATTCGACCGCGGAGATCTCCTTGCGTTCGAGCAGCTCATGGGCCTGGGCCACGGTCAGGGTGTGTAGGTTCATCGTGAATCACTCCGGGTCAAGATGCATCTTTGTAAAACGGTCAGGTTAAAACGGTCAGGTGGAAACCATCAACGAGCGGCCTTTACGAGGGTCTGATCGCCGGTCGGAGACTTGGGCCACTGTTTGATCACCTGCAGGATGTGACGCACAAAGGCGCATTCGCACCGGGCCGGACAGGGGCCCAGATCCTCCTGGTGCAGACACATGCCGGGGCACTGATCGCTGCCGGTGACGCGCTCGACAAAAACCGGTCCGTCGTACAGGTCCCGAAAGTCGATGACATACAGAGCCAGCGTGGTGCGGCAGCTGTGGTTGAACAGGAGAATGCCGGTGTGGAGTTTGCGGAAATTGACCTGATATCCGATCAGGTGAAGCGATGGATCGGCCAGGAATGCCTCGCGGGTGTCCCACCGTTCGCCGCACTTGGTGCATGTCTTGAAACTCGCGTCGCCCATGGCGATCACCCGATCACCTTGGGCACCACGAAACCGGCCTCGGCCCTGGCCGGCGCATTGGCCATGGCCTGCTCCGGTGAGAGATGCCGATGGGGCGTATCGTCCCTGAAGGCGTTGGTCAGATCGATGGCATGGGCGGTGGCCGGCACCCCCTCGGTGTCCACCTGGCCGAGGGTATCGACATAGTCCAAGATAGTGGCCATCTGCCGGGCCAGTCCGTCCACCGAAGCGGCATCGATGTCGAGACGGGCCAGACGGGCCACATGTGTCACTTGTTCGGCCGTGATTTTCATCCCTCGCTCCTGCGTGTTGGATGTTTAAACCCGTTTCCGGCACGGTGTAAAGCCAAAACAGGGGATCTGCGGTTCAAGGCGTGGTGACCACCATGCCCTGTACCTGGTCCCCTTTCAGACGGGTCAACATGGTTTCGGCCCCTTCACGGGCGGCAAATGCGCCCACGCGGACCCGGTACCACACCCCCTTGCCCGGCAACTCCGTGCGCAGATGGTAGGCCGGATACCCCTTGCCGCGCAACCGGTCGACCATGCCGTCGGCGCTGGCCGCATCCTTGAAGGCCCCCACCTGAATTGCGAAGCGCTCCTTCTGGGCCGGCGCGGTCGCCGCGGGGGCAACCGTTTTGGGCGCCGCCACGGGTTTGGCGGCCACGGGGGGCACGGTCGGAGGGAGCGCAGCCTTTTCGGGTTTCCGTTCCGGTATGGGTGTGGGCGCCGCCGGCTTCTTTTCTGCCAGCACCGGCGCCGGTTTTTTCACCGCTTGGGGCGCATCCGCGATCCGCCGCGCCGTGGGGGCCGGCGGCTTCTTGAGGGCCTCGTAAAACCCCAGCTCCGTAGCCGGCGCGTCACCGGGATTGACCCGTGTTTCGATCTCTTCCTGTTGCTGCCGCAGCATGGCGGCCTTCAGGTTCCGCAGCTCCTGTTCCAGGGCATGGGCCTTCAGGGGAACCGGCGCGGTGCCCCGGCCGACCAGGATACCCAGGACAAACATCCATCCCATCACGAACAACAGCACCCCGGCCCACACCAGGCTCGCCTTGCGGGTGATTTGAATGGCAAATTTGGGCTGTTGGTCTGTCACGCCGCCCGACCTCTACATCTGTTCCGGTGCGCTCACGCCCAGCAGCGCCAGCCCGTTGCGGATCACCTTCTGCACGGCCAGGATCAACCCGAGCCGCCCGGCGGCCAATTGCGGATCTTCCACCAGCACCCGATGCTTGTTGTAATAGGCATGGAACAGGGCGGCCAGCTGCATGAGAAAAAAGGTGACGCGGTGGGGCGCCAGGTTTTCGGCGGCCGTATCGACCACCCGGGGATACTGGTCCAGGGCCTTGATCAGGGCGATCTCCTCGGCCTCGGTCAGGCGCCGGCCGGCCTCGGCCGACCACTGCAGCCCGGCCATGCCGTTCTCTTGGGCCTTGCGCAGGATGCTGGCGATGCGGGCGTGGACATACTGGACATAATAGACCGGATTGTCGTTGGTGCGCTGTTTGGCCACCTCCAGATCGAAGTCCAGGGGGCTGTCATAGGCACGGGTCAGGAAGATGAAGCGGGCCGCATCGCGCCCCACCTCGGCCACCACCTCTTCGAGGGTCACGAATTCGCCGGACCGCGTGGACATGGCCACCGGCTGGCCGCCGCGCAGCAGGTTGACCAGCTGCACCAGGATCACCTGGAACTGCTCCCGGCGATGGCCGGTGGCCTCCACGGCGGCCTGCATGCGCGGGATGTAGCCGTGGTGATCGGCGCCCCACACGTCGATGATGCGGTCGAAACCGCGGACGAACTTGTTGCGGTGGTAGGCGATATCCGAGGCGAAATAGGTAGTCAGGCCGTTCTGGCGCACCACCACGCGGTCCTTTTCGTCGCCGTAGGCAGTGGTGTTGAACCACCAGGCGTGGTCCTTGGCATAGACCACCCCGCGCGCCTTGAGCTCTTCCAGGGACTGTTCGACCTGCCCTTCGTCATAGAGGCGCTGCTCGCTGAACCATTCGTCGTAGCGCACCCCGAAGTTTTCCAGGTCGGCACGGATACCGGCCAGGATGGCGTCGGCCGCGTGGCGCGCGCAATGGTTCAGGGCGGCGTCCTCGTCGCCGCGGATGAAATCGGCCCCTTTGGCATCGATCACCTCCCGGGCCAGGTCGCGGATATAGTCGCCCTGGTAGCAATCCTCGGGGAATTCGACCGCTTCGCCGATCATCTCCCGGCAGCGCAAAAACACCGAACGGCCCAGGGTGCGGATCTGGCGGCCCGAATCGTTGATGTAGTATTCGCGCTGAACGTCGTACCCGCAACAGGCCAGGATGTTGGCCACCGCATCGCCCACGGCCGCGCCGCGCCCGTGGCCCACGTGCAGGGGGCCGGTGGGGTTGGCGCTGACGAACTCGACCTGCACCCGCTTTCCCTGGCCGATGCGGGAGGCGCCATAGCGCTGGTCCTCGGACAGCACCCGACCGACCACCGGCGGCCAGGCCGAGGGCTTGAGGAAAAAGTTGACGAACCCGGGACCGGCGATCTCGGTTCTATCCAGGTGGTCGTCCGGATCCACCATGTGGTCCACCAGGGCCTGGGCCACGCGGCGGGGCGCCATTTTCTGGACCTTGGCCGACAGCATGGCAAAGTTGGTGGCAAAATCGCCGTGGTTGTCCATCTTGGGCGTCTCGACCGCCACGTCGGGAAAGGCATCCGATGGCAGCGTGCCGTCGGCATGGGCCCGGCGGGCCGCGGCCAGGATCAATTCGCGGATATGGTCTATCATTGAAACGGCTCTCTATTTGGAAGCGTTGTCTGTGAAGGCTTGTAAATAGTTTTGCGGGTCAAGTCAATGACGGCCGACCATGGCGTCGTGAACCCGCTCCGCCTCGGCCAGCATGCGCTGCTGCAAGGCGTTTTCCAGTATGACATCGCTTCGCAGCACCTGCCGAACGGCGTCCAGGTCCAGACGGCAGAGGGACATGGCGGCGCCCGCGTCGGAAAGGTCGCTGTGATCCACGATGCGGGCGTGTCTGAGGACGGCCTGGGCCAGGTCATGGAGCGCCTGTCTGTCCTGAGGTGCGGTGGCATCCATGCCGGCCGCCGCGGACAACCGGGCCAGGTAGCCCTTGATCACGCGCGCCATTTCGGTCTGGGCCTGGTTGTCCGCCGTAGCCCGCAACAGCATGGCGCTGCGCAAGCCCGAGGCGCGGCCGATGCCATAAAACACCCGCCCCTCATCGGTGACATAGGCGCCGCTGGCCGAGGCGGTCCAATCCGTGGGCGCGAGCACGGCCAGTTGCGTCTTGGCACAGCCGCAAAGCAACCACAACCCCAGCGCCAATAACCACCACACGCATTGATGTCGACGTCCCATCGCATCCTCCCGGCAATACCGCGGTCACTGCGCGCTTTCGATGCCGCAAAGCGAAAAAGGGCTGCGAACCGATCGCAACCCTTCCGCTCTAAAATGGTAGGCACGCGCGGATTTGAACCGCGGACTTCTACCGTGTCAGGGTAGCGCNNCTCCCCCTGAGCTACGTGCCTAAAAGTACGGCCTTGTTAGCATTGCGCCCAATCGCTGTCAAGGCCAAATCACGGCGTTCGGCGATGACGGGAAACCGTTACCAGGACGTTCGGATTGACCCCGGCCCGATCGGTGTTAATTTACCGTAACAGGCGAGCGAATACAGGGATACCGTGATGGCACGCAGAACGTTTCTCCAAAAATCGATACAAGGGCTCAAGGCCATGGCCCTTTTGAATATGCTTCCGGGCAGCCTGGCCCGCGCGGCGGTGGAACCGTCCCGGACGGACGACCTGCACTACAAATTACTCGACGGGGTTTCGCTCAGGGAACTGGCCGCTCAAAAGGCGCACCACGGCGAAGACGGCCGTTTCGTCAACCCGCTGGGACACTCCCGAAGACGGCGGCGTTTCGGCGAGTTGCTGCACTGGAAGCTGTTCGCCGAGAACGAGTATGGGCCCCATCTGGACCGGCAGCCGCTGATCCCGGTGCGGGTCGACTGGCGCAAGCTGGAAAAGAGCGACGGCGTTTCGGTGACTTTTCTCAAGCATGCCTCAATACTGATCAAGGATCAGGACGCCCACCTGATCGTCGACCCGGTCTTTCGCGACATGTTCTGGTTCATCGAGGACTTTTCGCCCCT
Source organism: Desulfatitalea sp. UBA4791 (assembly GCA_002402905.1). GTDB lineage: Bacteria > Desulfobacterota > Desulfobacteria > Desulfobacterales > Desulfosarcinaceae > Desulfatitalea. The sequence goes on from DHGT01000154.1 coordinate 33,626, forward strand.
GGCCTTTGACGTGCGGGAGATGCCGCCCATCGACCACATCCTCATCACCCATGGCCATTACGATCACCTCAACACACCCACCCTGGCCGACTTCGACCCCAAGACCCATGTGATCGCGCCGCTCGGATACAACGACATATTCGATGACCTGGGCATGCGCCAGCGCACCCACCTGGACTGGTATGAAATGTACAGCGACGGCCGGCGCAACATCACCCTGCTGCCCTGCAACCACTGGACCATGCGCAACCCGCTGGTGGGCCCCAATCGCGCCCTCTGGGGGTCGTACCTCGTCGAAACCGCCGGCGGCAAAACGATCTACATCTCCGGCGATACCGCCTTCTTCGACGGCTTCGCCGAAATCGGGCGGACTTTCGACATCGATCTGGCCATCATCAACCTCGGCGCCTACGCGCCGCGCTGGTTCATGGCGCCCAGCCACATGGATCCGAAAGAGACGGTGACCGCCTTCCGGAAACTGGGCGCCAAACAGCTGATGGTGGTCCACTGGGGAACCTTTCGCCTGGGAGACGAACCGGTGCACTTCCCGCCTCTGGAACTGGGCGAGGTGATGAAAAAGGAGGGGTTGCTCGACCGATGGGTGGATATCCGCCACGGCGAAACGCACATCCTGACGGCGCCGTCCGGCAACGATTTATTGGAATAGACAGCATTCCTTCACTTTAAACTTAAAACTTTAAACTTAAAACTTTCTCTTCGATCCCTCCTCAACTCTCCCCCGTCTCCTGCAAAATGCTCATCCCGATGTAGATATAGTGCAGTCCCGAGAGGATGGTCACCCCGGCCGTGACCCAGATGAGCGGGGCGTGCAGGTCGGGCAGGCGGGCCCGGGTCGGATCGAACAGCGTAGCCGCCACCAGCAGAAGCTGCGAAGCGGTCGTCAACTTGCTCCAGATGGACGGATGCACGTCGTAGGCTTTTTCGAAGAGGGTGAAGATGGCGATACCGACCACGATGAGGACGTCCCGCGTGATGACCACCACCGCCACCCAGGCCGGAATCACCTGCAGTGCGGCCAGGGTCACGAACGAAGACACCAGGAGCAGTTTGTCGGCCGTGGGATCGAGATAGGCCCCCAAGGCCGTACGCTGGTTGAAGTAGCGGGCGATAAACCCGTCCAGTCCATCGCTGACGCCTGCGAACACAAAGACCGCCAGCGCATAGGCATAAAGTCCGCGCAACAGCAGGATGACAAAGACCGGCGTGAGCAGAATGCGCACCAGGGTCAAAATGTTGGGGATGCTGATGGGCGAACTGAATCGTCTCAACAAGACACTCCTTTAGCGCGGCGCCAACCGCAGGCGGATGTGTTTGCCCTCCACCGCCTGGATATCCACAACGAAGGAGTCGAAAACAAGCTTGGAGACCGCATCGGCCAATGCCCGGGCAGGTCCCTGGTATTGAACGGTCAAGGTGGCGGCGTTGGGCATCATCTCTTTGACCTGCAGATTGTCCACTCCCGACATGCTGCCCAGGGCACTGCGAAACTTGACAAAGTCGGCGATGTGGCCGCCGATCCCATCGATGGTGAGGGCGATCGCGGCAGCGGCAGCGCTCTGCTGGCGCCAGGCCGCGGCCACTCGGGTGGCCAGGGCGGCACCGGCCTGATCGGCCGCCTGGCGCATCGCCTCCCGGCTGCCGGCCTGGGGATCTGCGGCCGCCGAACGGGCGCTCTCGCGAATATCGGCCAGCAACCGGCCGTCTTCCACGCGCACGGCCCGGACCGCCACCGAACCACTGGACTGGCCCAGGCTGCCGGTCCCGGTGTCCGCCGCTTCGGCCGAGGCCAGGCCGACCACCACCACTTCGGCGTCTTGTTGCTGCCCCAGCGCCTGCGCCTGGGCCAGACTCAACTGGGCCGGCAGCATGGCGGCGCCGGGCACCACTTGAGGCTGAACGGCCTTGAAACCGGCCTGGAGCAACGCCCGGGTCACTGCATCCGTCGCAACACGGTCGGTCAACGGTTGCTGTCCACTCCACCAATAATCCTGTGAAAGGTCTTCGGCGCCCTGCTCGGCGATGCACACCAGCACGCGCGGGAAGCTCACCTTTCCCAGACGGATGCCGGCATTTTTGACCGCTCCGTCGAGCCGGGCCACGGAAACATTGGCCGCCACGATGAGACGGTAGGTGCCGCCCAGCTGGGATTCGGCCAGCACCTTGTAATCCTGGATGAACTGATCTTTGTGGTTTAGAATCGATTCGTTGATCACCTGGAAATTACCGGCGACGCTTTCGGCCGGCAATAGATCGATGAGGACCCGGCTGACCGCCGTGACCAATCCCTCCTCGATCGCCTCCTGGCGGGCCGCCGACATGTCGCCGCCGCGGACCTGACTGGTCCCGATCACATGAACCAACCCCGAGGCCGCATTCGATTGGGCGATACCCAGGGAAGGCGGACCGGCGGCCATCATGACCAGCAGCGCCATCCATCTAAAGAGCACCATTGCTTTGCGCACGACGCCTCCTTTTTCTACATTTGAGCCATAATGGCCCACCATATCACGGTGGGCCGACCGGCGGCACCCAAAAATTGCCCGCCGCCTCATGCGGTCCGCGCCCAGGCATAATCGGCGATATCGGCCAACAACGCCCGATGGGGATCGTCCTGGAAGACCAACAGGGCCGCTTTGGCCTGCCGGATGTGGCTTGCAGCGGATTGACGGGTATCTTCGATGCCGCCATGCATCCGCATCAGATCGACCAACCGGTCAAACTCGGCCGGCGTGAACTCCTGATCGCGGATCAGGGCCTCGATCCACTCCCTTTGCCGGTGATCTGCCCTGGAAAGGGTTCGAATCACGGGCAAAGTCAGCTTGCCCTCGCGCAAATCGGCACCGGCCGCCTTGCCCAGAGCAGCCGTCTCCTGGGTGTAGTCGAGGAGGTCGTCGGCCATCTGAAAGGCCATGCCCAGGTGAAACCCATAGTCATCCAGGGCATCGCAGAGCGACGCGGGAGCCCCGGCGATCAGCGCGCCCGTGCGGCAGGCGCCTTGAAACAGCACGGCGGTCTTGCAGCGGATTACGTCCAGATAGACCGTTTCGTCCAGGGTGACATCGCCCTTGTGGGCCAACTGACGGATCTCGCCCTGGGACATCTGCTCGGTGATCCCGGCAATCACCTCGATCACCTCGGGCAGGCGCGTGCGGGCGGCCAGCGAAAGGGAGCGCGCCAGCAGGAAATCGCCGGTCAGCACGGCGGTGGGCGGGTCCCACACATGATGGGCGACCGGCCGGCCGCGGCGCAGCCGGGCGCCATCCACCACATCGTCATGCATCAGCGTGGCGGCGTGCAGGTATTCGAAAATGATCGCGAACTGAGACAGATCGTCCCTGTCGCACCCGCACAGACGCGCCGAGCGCATCATCAACAGGGGCCGCAGGCGCTTGCCTCCGGCAAAGAGCAGATGACCGGCCACCTGGGCCACCAGATCGAAATGGGGATGAAGATGATCGGCCAAGGCCTGTTCGATCAGCTTGAGCTCATCGGCCACGGCCGAGAGAATTTTGCGTTTGAGATCGCTCATGACACCTCTGCGGTCAAATCGTAATCCATGGTCTCGACGATGCGCACCGGCACCCTCGCGCCGACGGCCAACCCGACGGCACCGGCCGGCGGACGGACAAAGGTGACGCCGTCGACCTCCGGCGCCTGGTACATGGTGCGGCCCGTCCAATACCCGTCCGCCTCGCGCGCCTCGATGAGCACATCCAGGGTGCGTCCCAGGTAGCGGGTCAGATTGCGGGCCGAAATGTCCCGCTGCAGGGCCATCAACTCGTCCAGCCGCGCCTGGGCCACCCGCCGCCCCACGTGGTGATCGAGCCGGTGGGCGGGCAGATCCTCGCCGTCCGAATAGGCGAAGACGCCCAGGTGATCGAAACCGACCCGCTCGACAAACGCCTTGAGTTGTTGGAAGTCGGCATCGGTCTCGCCGGGAAACCCCACCAGCACGGTGGTGCGCAGGGCCACGTCCGGCACCTGCCGCCGGACACGGTCGAAGAGTTTCAACAGATCCTGCTCCTGGTATCCCCGCCCCATGCGTTTGAGCACCCCGGCAGCGGCATGCTGGATGGGAATGTCCAGATAGGGACACAGGTTGCCGTGATCGGCCAGGGCCGCGATCGTCTCGTCGGAGATGCTCGCCGGATGGCCGTACATCACCCGGATCCACACCGAGCGGTCGAGTTCGGATAGCGCGTGCAGCAGCGCGGCCAGATCGAGGGACGGCGCCAGGTCCCGGCCATAGGCCGTGCTCTCCTGGGCCACCAGGGTGATCTCCCGGGCACCGCCGGCGATCAAGGCGCGCGCCTCCTCCAGCAGGGTGGCCAGGGGGCGGCTGTGCTGGCGGCCGCGCAACTTGGGAATGATGCAGTAGGTGCAGTGCCGGCTGCACCCCTCGGCGATCTTCAAATAAGCGCTGTGGGCGGCCAGGGGTATCCGCTCGGCCGGCAGCCGCGCATCCACGCTTTCCGGATCGGGCAACAGGCAACTTCCGGCGGCCAAGCCGCCCCTGACGGCCGCCACGATGCGGTCGTAGGCGCCGGTGCCCAGGAAGAGATCCACCTCCGGCAGCGCCTCCACGATCGGCTCGCGGTAGCGCTCAGGCAGGCAACCGGCCACGATCAGGCGGCGGCAGCGCCCGGTTTCCTTGTGGCGCGCCAGGGTCAGGATCGTATCGATGGCCTCGTCGGTCGCCGCCTGGATGAAGGCGCAGGTGTTGACCACGATGGTTTCGGCTGCGGACGGATCGTCGGTGATCGCCACCCCCGCCGACCGCAGGCGGGCCAGCATGGTTTCGCTGTCCACCTGGTTGCGGGCACAGCCCAGACTTTCGAGGAAAACGTTCATCGCATCGCTGACCTTGGCATTTAAGCTCCCCCTACTTAGCGGTTTAACAAAGCAGGAGTAAACAAGTGGAAAGTTTAAAGTATGAAAGTAAGAAAGTATGAAAGCTTGTGTGTTACAGCCCAAATTTCGCAGGGGCGGGCTTTACGCCCGCCCGCATCATCCGCTTAAGCCAAAGGCATTGACTTCAAACTTAAAACTTTAAACTTAAAACTCTGATCCCCATTGTCTGCCGGGCCACGTTTCCACCGTGTTCCCCGGAGTATCATTTCGGGCACAAATGCCCTCGAATTTAAAAGGCCGCCCCCTCAAGGGCAGCCTTTCGCATCTACCGGAATACGACGGGGATGGCAAGACGGCAATCGTCCTTCCCCGGTTATCCCTTGATCTTTTTGATCTCCTCGGTCAGGGCCGGCAGCACCTCGAACAGGTCTCCCACGATGGCATAATCGGCCTTGGCGATAATCGGTGCCTCGGGGTCCTTGTTGATGGCCACGATCACCTTGGACGAGGACATGCCGGCCAGGTGCTGGATGGCCCCGGATACGCCGCAGGCGACGTAAAGATTGGGCGACACGGTCTTGCCGGTCTGGCCGACCTGGTCGGAAGCGGGACGCCATCCCTCGTCCACCGCCGAACGCGATGCGCCCACGGCGGCGCCCAGCACCCCTGCCAGGGCTTCGACGGCCGAATAATCGGCTCCGCCCATGCCGCGCCCGCCGGTGACCACCGCATCGGCCTCGGTCAGGTCCACCTTACCGGACTCGAACTGCTTGCCCACCACCTTGGAACGCAGGTCGCCTAACGTCAAGGCCGCCTTTTCCACCGCGCCGGCGCCGGCCGCCGCCTCAATGGCCTGGGTATTGGGCCGCACCGAAACGATGGCCGGCATTCCGGTGAGCACCACATCGGCCAGCACCTTTCCGCCGTACATGGGCCGCGTGGCCACCACCTGGCCGGCGTCCACGCCCAGGCCGACCGCATCGGTGGCCAGCGCGGCATTGAGCCGGGCGGACAACCGTGCGCCCAGGTCCTTGCCCTGGGTCGTGGCACCCAGCAGAATCACGGCGGGCTGGATCTGTCCGACCAGGCCGGCCAGGGCGTTGGTATACGCCTCGGTCGTAAAATCGGCCAGGGCCGGGTCATCGGCCACCAAGATCTTTTCGGCGCCATATTGGCCCAATTCGGCCGCCAACCCCTCGATGCCGCTGCCCAGCACCACCGCCTGGACGCTGCCGCCCAGCTGGCCGGCCAGACGTCGACCGGCGGACAGCACTTCGAACGTCACCTTGCGAAAGACGCCCTCCACCTGCTCTGCAATCACTAAGACCTGTTGCGTCATGATAGGCTCCTTTTTATCTAAATCACTTTTGCTTCTTCACGCAGCAGCCGCGCCAGTTGGGCGGCTTTGGCCTGAACCGAATCGCCTTCGATGAGGCGCCCGCCCTTACGCTCGGCCGGCGCCTTGAGCGCCTTGACCTTCACCAGCGGCTGCAGATCGGCGGCGGCCAGACCGAGATCGGCCGGGGTCTTGGTTTCCAGGGGTTTCTTCTTGGCCTTCATGATGCCGGGCAGACTGGCGTAGCGCGGATCGTTGAGACCCCGCTGGGCGGCGATCAGTACCGGCAGGGGAGCCTCCACTTCCTTGGTGCCGCCTTCGACCGTACACAGGCAGCGGATCTTACCGTCGGCCAGTTCCTGTTTGATGACCATGGATATATTGGGGATGGCCAGCAATTCGGCCAGAGCCGTGGCCACCTGGAAGTTGTCGTCGTCCACGGCCCGGTGGCCGGCCACGATGAGGTCGTATGAGAGGGGTTTGATGGCAGCGGCCAGCAGTTTGGCCGTGCCCAGCCCGTCGATGGTCAGGTCGCCGGGATCGATGAGGATGCCCTTGTCCGCGCCCATGGCCAGGCCTGTGCGGATCGCTTCGGCCGCCTTGGCCGGGCCCACCGACAGAATCGTCACCGTACCGCCCTGGGCTTCGCGAATCTTCAAGGCCTCTTCGACGGCCAGCTCATCGTAGGGATTCATCACGAATTTGATACCATCGGTCTTGATGGATACCCCGTCACCGGCGATGGCGATCATCGATTCGGTGGCCGGGACCTGTTTGACTAAGACTAAGATCTCCACTGTCCGCTCCTTCCTTTGGGGCTATAAGTAATTCATATCATTAAGATAGGATTAAGCTTGGGATTACTTATAAGAGTAAAAATACAAAGTCAACGCCAAAGCGGCCTGAACAGCGATTCTAACTGAATGTCATTCATTAAACCCGGCCCGGGTGGCACAGG
>DHGT01000154.1:40912-43282 GCA_002402905.1 Desulfatitalea sp. UBA4791
TGTTTTATCAAACACCTTCTGGAATACAGGCCCTTCAGGGTGAATCTCATTCAGTTAGAACTGCTGCGGCCTGTATAGCCATTCGAAATCAATGATATTTTTAAACCCAGCGCGGATGGGGCAGGCGGCCGACATCGGGCCAATTGGACATTTGTGGACAGACTCTATCTAATCCGCGAAAAAACGGTCCATCCCCTGGCTGAGATGGTCCGAGAAACGGCCGTCCGCATGCCGCACCACGATCAGCGCCTCGACGCCCGTCAATGCATCGATCAGGGCGATCCCCTTTTCCGGCCCCAGAATCATCACGGCCGTGGCCAATCCATCGGCCAGGGTGCAGGAGTCCGCCACCACCGTCGCACTGACCACCCCGTTTTCAAGCGGATAGCCGGTGCGCGGATCGATGATGTGCGAGTAAATCCGGCCGTCGATCTCGTAAAAATTTCGGTAATCACCGCTGGTGGCCAGGGCATTGTTCTGCAGGGCCACCACCTTGTAGACCTCTTCGGCCGCGGCATCGGGACGCGGCCGGTTGATCCCCACCCGCCAGGGCTTGCCGTCCAGACGCCGTCCGGCGGCGAACACCTCGCCGCCCACCTCCACCAGGTAATCGACGAAACCCGACGACTCCAATACGCCGGCGACCCGGTCCACCCCATACCCCTTGGCGATGGAGGCCAGATCCACGGAGACAGCGGCCACCTTCTTGGCCAGAACGGGTGTGTCGCCCACCACGATGTGATCGAAACCGACCTGCCCGCTTATCCGCGCCACCTCATCGGCCGCGGGCATCTTCTCCAGGGGGCCGGCCTTGCCGAATCCCCACAGGTTCACCAGGGGGTCCACCGTTCCGTCCCAGGCCCCGCCGGTCAGCCGATGGATATCCCGGGCCGTCACCATCACCTTCCAGAAATCGGCCGAAACGGCAAAGGGGCTGTTTACCTCCCTAAGCGCGTTGAAACGGCTGATCTCGCTGTCCGGTCGATAGGTCGACATGCTCTGGTTGATCTCCTCCAGGCAGGCATCCACGTTGGCCTGCACCGCCGCCACGTCCACGGACCGACCGCCCACGAACTTGATGTGGTAGGTGGTCCCCATGGTCCGGCCGGCGATGCGATATTCCTTCTGCCCACTGCAAGCGACGAGTAAAAGGAGTAAAACCAGCCCAACAGACCGGATCGGACCTCGCCACTTCGACGCCCTCAAATCATTTTTATTACGATCCCCATCCATAAAATCGACAGCATTCCTTCACTTTAAACTTCAAACTTTAAACTTTCCACTCCCTCTCCGCCGTTTCAACATATCCTCGGCAACTGCTCGCCGGCCAGCATATCCACGATGCGCTGGCCGCCGATGGCCGTCTGCATCACCACTCGGCCGGCATGATCGGCTACCGTGCGACCGATGATGCACGCCTGCCGCCCGAATTCATGCTCGCGCATGGCGGCCAGTACCGCTTCGGCCTGCTCGGCCGGCACGAAACAGAGCAGCTTGCCCTCGTTGGCCAGGTAGATCGGATCGAAACCCAACAGGTCGCAGATACCGACCACGGCCGGCGACACAGGCAGCTTCGCCTCTTCGAGCACGACCCCTATGCCGGACTGCAGCGCGATCTCGTTGAGCGCCGTGCCCACGCCGCCCCGGGTGGGATCGCGCAACACGTGCACCTGCGGGCACACCGCGAGAATCGCCTGTACCAGGCCATTGAGCGGCGCCGTATCGCTGATCACATCCGACTCGAAGCGCAACCCCTCCCGCTGGGTCAGGACGGCGATACCGTGATCGGCCATGTTGCCGCTCAGGATGACGGCGTCTCCGACCTGCGCCCCGGTGGCGCCGATGGTGACGCCATCGGGTACCACGCCGATGCCCGAGGTGTTGATGAACAAGCGGTCCGCCGCGCCCCGGGGCACCACCTTGGTGTCGCCGGTCACCAGGAGCACACCGGCCCGGTCGAGCGCCGTGCGGACGCTTTCCAGGACCCGCTTCAGGTCGGCGAAGGCCAATCCCTCTTCCAGGATCAGGCCCATGCTCAGATAGCGCGGCACCGCCCCGCACATGGCCAGGTCGTTGACNNACCGCCAGGTCGCCGATGTTGCCGCCGGGAAAAAAGATCGGATCGACCACGAAGGTGTCCGTGGAAAAGGCCAGCCGGCCGTTGTTGACTTCAAAAACAGCCCCATCGTGCAGTTGGGCCAGGAAAGGGTTGTTGAACATCGGCATCAGGACCTCGGTGGTCAACTGGTGGGCCAACTTGCCGCCGCTGCCGTGATCGAGAAGAATCTTGTCGTTTTTCATCTTAAGAAACGCCCTCTCAGTCCCATTTTGGTGAACCTGTAACCAGTCGCAGAAGCGTCATGCCGGACT
>DHGT01000104.1 GCA_002402905.1 Desulfatitalea sp. UBA4791
GGAAGAACGGATATCGATGAGGTTATCCGCTCCGCGGCCACCAAAAAACTGATCACCACCGCTGCCGCTCCCATTACATCGGAAGACCGTCGGTTCCTGGGGATATTCGGCATCGTCATCAAGGCGGAATACTTCACCGAGCTGATTTCAAAACGCACCATCGGCCAGACCGGTTACGCCTACATGATCAACAAAGGGGGGGTGCCCATTGCCCATCCGAATGCCGATATCATTTTAAATTCCGCCGTGGCCGATATCCCTGAAATGAAGCATATCAACAGCCGGATGATTGGGGGGGATACCGGTGTGGAGGCGTATACGTTCAGGGGCGTCGATAAGATCGCCGGATTCGCCCCCGTGGGCATCAACGGCTGGTCCATCGCCGTTACCCAGAGCCGGCAGGAGTTCCTGGTGGCCTCGAACGCCATCCGCAGTGCCATCGTCCTGGTCGGCCTCTTTGCCGTGGTGGCGACCACAGTGCTGGTACTGGTGTCCGCCCGCACCATCACGCGACCGATCAATGCCGCGGTAGCGGGTTTGAAAGATATCGCCCAGGGTGAAGGCGACCTGACCCTGCGCCTGCGCGTTGACAGCCGGGACGAAGTGGGCGAGCTGGCCAGGTGGTTCAACACCTTCATCGAAAAGCTCCAGGGGATCATTCGGCAGATTGCCCACGGCGTGGAGACACTCTCCGCTTCGTCCACGGAGCTGTCGGCCATCTCCGAGCAGATGTCCCAGGCGGCCCAAAACACCTCTGAAAAATCCAATGTGGTGGCCACCGCTTCGGAAGAGATGAGCACCAACATGGCCAATGTGGCCGCCGCCATGGAGCAGTCGGCGACCAACACCCAGGCGGTGGCCACGGCGGCCGAGCAGATGTCGGCCACGGTCAACGAAATCGCCAAGAACTCCGAGCGGGCGCGTTCGATATCGGACAGTGCCGCGCGCAAGTCGGCAGAGACATCGGGCCGGATGGATCATTTGGGCAATGCGGCCCTGGCCATCGGCAATGTGGTGGAAGCCATCACCGACATCTCCGAGCAGGTCAANNNGCCAATGAAATCAAGGAGCTGGCCAAACAAACCGCCGAAGCCACCCAGGACATCAAGGAGAAGATCGGCACCATTCAAGACACCACATCCCTCACGGTCAAGGACATCGAGGAGATCACCCGTATCATCCAGGAGGTCAACCACGTCGTGTCGGGCATCGCCACGGCGGTGGAAGAGCAGTCCACGGCCACATCCGAAATCGCCGGCAACGTGTCTCAGGCGGCCCGGGGCATCCAGGAGGTCAACACCAATGTCAGCCAAAGCTCATCGGTGGCCGGAGAAATCTCCCGGGATATCGTCGAGGTCAGTGCGACGGCCAATGAGATGTCTTCGAGCAGCAGCCAGGTCAATATGAGCGCCGAAGATCTGGCCAAGCTGGCCGAACAACTGAAGCTGATGGTGGGGCAATTCAAGATCTGAAAACGGTCTGGTATCACCGCAAAGTGTAATCCAGAGTAAGAAGGAGTGATCCCTCTCCCTGGATCGCCTGATTTTTCCAAGATCTCTTGACAAAAATAGACGAACGCAGAAGAAATGCCTCGGTTGCAATGTGCACCGGGGCATTTCAATTCAAGGGATGGAGAGGAAAGAGTCATGAAGAGAGCATCGCTTTTCAGTCTGATCGTCGGATTTTCCGTTATGTTCACATCGATCCTGGCGGGGGGTGCCGCCCAGGCCGAACCGCAAGGCAAGCTGGTCATGTTCCATGCAGGCAGCCTTTCGGTGCCTTTTCAGGCCATGGAAAAGGCCTTCGAGGCCCAATATCCCAAAGTGGACCTGATCCGCGAGGCCAGCGGCAGCCAGCAGGCCGCCCGCAAAGTGACCGACCTGAAGAAGCCCTGCGACATCATCGGATCGGCGGATTACAAGGTCATCGACAAGCTGCTCGTTCCGGATTTTGCGGATTGGAACATCCGGTTTGCCACCAACCAGCTCGTCCTCTGTTACACGGACAAAAGCAAATACGCCGACACGATCGATGCCGGCAACTGGTATGAGATTCTCCAGAAAAAGGGCGTGGTCTGGGGGCACTCGGATCCCAACCTGGATCCCTGCGGATATCGCGCGCTCATGGTGCTCCAACTGGCGGAGAAGCACTACCGGAAACCCGGCCTTTACGAGGCCGCCATCGCCAACCGCCCTCTGGAAAATGTCCGTCCCAAATCGGTGGAACTGGTTTCCCTGCTCCAGACCGGGAACATGGATTATGCCTGGGAATACCTGTCGGTCGCCGTCCAGCACGGCCTGAAGTATGTGGTCCTGCCCGACGAGATCAATCTGGGCAACTATCAATTCGATGATTTCTACGCCCATGCCACGGTCGAAGTATCCGGGAAACAGCCGGGCACCCTGATGGAGCTCAAAGGGGGGTCGTGCACGTATGGCATCACCCTGATCAAAAACGCGCCCAACCCGGAGGCGGCCATCGCCTTTCTCCAATACATGCTCTCGCCCGACGGCGGCTTGAAGATTCTGAAGGATATGGGCCAACCGCCGTTCATCCCATGCCGGGTGCCCACGGCGGCCATGCAGGAACGTCTCCCGCAGGAATTGAAGCCCCTCGTGGAAGTCAAAAACTAGGTTTGCGGAAGTAACCGTATGCGAAGGAAGGAGCTGTTTTTCTGGCTCACGCTGACTTGCGGCATCGTCATCGTCGCCTATATTCTCCTGCCGCTGGTCGAGTTGATGACCTCCTCATCCATACCCGCCCTGTGGGAGAGCATCCATGACAAGGAAGTGGTGCGGTCGATCCGGCTGAGCGTCTTCTCGGCCGGATCGGCCGCCCTCATCTCGTTTCTGTTTGGCACACCGCTGGCCT
>DHGT01000039.1 GCA_002402905.1 Desulfatitalea sp. UBA4791
GTCATGAAGACCCTGTGGTCCCAAGATGGCATGGAGGCTATGGTCACGGCTGCCAAGACCTTCGAAGAGATGACCCTGGAAAACGCCTTCCGCGGCGCCTCGGTGCCCCTGCACCCTGGCGCGGTGAAATTCTGGAAAGAACAGGGCAAGGAGATTCCGGCCAAGTTGATGCCTTAGTCGTCCTCACGCTGGCCCACTATCAACGAATTCTATAGAACAAGGGGGAAACGGCCTGGCGCCGCTTCCCCCTTGACCATAACATGATGCTCTTGCCGGCTGGAACCGGATCCGAACCGTTTAGGGCAGGATCCCGCCCCATGCCATCGAGGAAACAAAAATGAGCGACACCGAAAACATCCCAGCTGCCGGCGACCAGGAAAAACTCAAGAAACTGATCGAGAAGGATGAGAAGTCCGGCCGCAACATCACCTCCGGCATCTGGTACTACATCAGCGCGGCCATGGGCATCTTAATGGTGCTTTATTACATGTATAGCGCCGCCACCCCAGTGGACACGCAGTACTTCCTTGGGATCTATGTCCTGTTGACCTACATGATGATATGCATCCACTATCCGTTCACCGACAAGAGCCCCAAGGTGAAAGGGTACTATATCGACGCGATCGCCTCCTTTGCATGTATTTTCCTGAGCGTCTACTTTGCACTCCATTTTTTGCTGGGCAGCAAAGGCGCCGAAGAGCCTTTTACGGGCATCAACTGGCTTTATGCCTTCGTCAGCCTGGTCGCGGCCGTGTCGTTCTTTCTGCCCATCAAGTTCTGGGGCATCAAACGCCATGACGGTTCGGTCCTCCTGCTGGACGTCGTGCTGGCCCTGGCGGCCGCCTTCGTGGTCGGCTATTTCATGGTCGAATACCAGGACATCAACTACCGCATGGGGTCGGAAAACGCCCTGGACACAGCCATCAGCATGCTGGGCATTCTCGTCTCCCTGGAGGTGGCCCGGCGCATGCTGGGATGGTCCATGACCATCGTGGGGTTGGGGTTTCTCTGCTACGGCTTCTGGGGGGATGTGCTGCACCACATCCCCATCCTCAACGCCTTTGCCCATGAAGGCTTCACCGTCACCCGCACCCTGAACCACATCTACCTGAAAGAGGAAGGCGTCTTCGGCATCATGGCCACCGTTCTGGTCACCTACGTGATCCTGTTCATCTTCTTCGGTTCTTTCCTCAAGGCGTCGGGCGCCAGCCGCTTCTTCCTCGACCTGCCCATGGCCCTGGCCGGACGGACCGTGGGCGGACCGGCCAAGGTGGCCGTCATTGCCTCGGGTTTTTTTGGATCGGTCTCCGGATCGGCCATTGCCAACACGGTCTCCACCGGCGCGTTTACCATTCCACTGATGAAAAAAGCGGGCTTCCGACCCCACGTGGCCGGCGCCATCGAGCCGTCGGCCTCCATCGGCGGCATGTTCATGCCTCCCATCATGGGCGCCGGCGGCTTCATCATGGCCGAGATGACCCAGATTCCCTACGTCAAGATCATGCTCATGGCCATCTTCCCGGCCCTGATCTACTTCTTGTCGGTCTTCGTCATGATCCATTTCGAGGCCAAACGCTACGGTCTGGTGGGCTTCAAAGACCCCAACGCCCCCACGGCCATGCAGATCCTCAAAAAACAATGGTTCATGTCCCTGCCCCTGGTGATCATCGTGGTGATGATGCTCCTCGGCTATTCGCCCGGCTACGCGGCCTTCTGGGCCATTTTGTCGTGCGTGGGCATCAGCTGGCTGACCAGCGACCACCGCATGGGCATCAAAGAGATCCTCAACTGCATGATCGAAGGATCGCGTTCGACCCTGGTCATCGGCGCCACGGTGGGCGTGATCGGTATCATCGTGGGCACCATTCAGCTGACCGGCATCGGTCTCAAGTTTTCCCAGATCATCATCGAGCTTTCGTTCGGTATTCTGCCCCTGGCGATCCTGCTCGTCGGCCTGGCCTCCCTGGTGCTGGGCATGGGCGTTCCGGTCACCGCGGCCTACCTGATCACCGCGGTTCTGGCGGTGGGTGCCCTGAGCGACATGATCATCCAGACCCAGTTCGGCATGAGTCTGCGGGAATTCAAGGCGCCCCTGGACACGCTGATGCCCAACGACCCCCAGTATATCGCACTCATGTCCAAACTCACCTGGGCGTTGCTGGCCTCGCATATGATCGTCTACTGGTTCAGCCAGGATTCCAACATCACCCCACCGGTCTGTGTGGCCGCCTACGCGGGCGCCGCAATCGCCGGGTCAGACCCCTGGAAGACCGGTTGGACTTCGTTCAAGTTCGCCAAAATGCTCTACGTGGGGCCGTTCCTGTTCGCCTTCTCCCCTGGTTTTCTGCTTGGCGGCCCCGAATTCATCATGCCCTGGTACCAGGTGATCAGCACTTGGATCACCATCGTGCTGGGTACCATCGCCTTCGGCAGTCTCACCATGGGCTATTTCCTCTGCCCCACCACGATCATTGAATGGATCACCTATGCGGTGGCCACCCTGCTGCTTTTCTTTCCCAGGGTCCTGATGTGGACCGTTGGGTTTGAAATGCCGACGATCATCGTCGATCTGATCGGCATGGGCCTATGGGCGGCAGTCTTTTTCATGCAAAAAGCGCGTATTAAAAAGGATCCGACCCTGCTGCATCCCATCTACCAGCGGCAGGCCGACAAGAAGGCGAAAGCCATGGCATAGATCCGGATTCGACAACCTCTCTCCACCCCAACCGAAAAGGCCCCCGCTTCGAAAGAAGCGGGGGCCTTTTTTACCCCGTCGAGCCAAAGTCTATTCGCCCGGTTCTATTCAAACCGCTTCGAGCAAGGCCGCCTTGCTCAAGGCCATTTCCGGGCGCCCTTTGACCGCCAGCATCGCCGCTTCGGCCATCTCCAGCTCCTCTTCAAAGGCCCAATTGGACACATGAAACTTGGGTTCGGTCACCAGCATGCGGCCGCCGGGCTTTAAAATCTCGCGAACCTGTTTGAAAAACGCCTGCGGATCGGGCGTTTCGTGGACCATCCAGAATGCCAGGACAAAATCCACCGCCTCATCGATCTCCAGTGAAGCCCTTTGACACAACCGGGGCTCGACCACCGACGACACCCCGGCCTTGCGCGCCCGGCGCGCCACCCGCGCCAGCATTTCCGGTTGCAGATCCACGGCGAGCACCCGGCCGGTCGATCCGACCAGATGGGCCAGACCAATGGTAAAATAACCCATCCCGCAACCGATGTCGGCCACCGCCATGCCCGGACGGATCATCGCCGCGAACATGCGGCCCGGCCGATGAAACAGCTTCCGGAACGGATTGTCGAACGTATAGCAAAACCACCAGGGGCAAACATGTTTCCGATCTCTCATCGCATCTCCGTTATCGGTCGTTCACTTAACACCATCCCGTTCACGGTGTTTGTTTCCAGGTCATACCCCTCTCTCCTTCTCATTGCACTTCCAATTCAATAAAATAAGTGGATTACCATGACTGTCAAAAACTACAGCCACGCTATCGAATCCCCGGTCTCAAAATAGATAGGATTCCTTAACTTTCATACTTTTGTACTTTCGTACTTATTGTTCCCAAATAGATGAATCCGATACCAACCCCTTCACTCTCTGGGAGAAAAGACATGATCCTCTACAATACATCCATCCCCATGAGCCTGGAGCCGTTCGGCATTCTGATCCCTGTCCGCGACAGCCGCGCCACGCGGACGTTTGCGGCCCTGGCAGAGCATCCGACCATCGGCCCCATGGTCCACCGCTGGCATCACCCAACGGTCAGCGAACGGCTTTCAAGGGATGATCTGATGCGGGTCCACAGTCCCGAATACGTGCAGCGTCTCTTTTCGGATCGACTGGAAACGGAAATCCTGGCCACCTATGAACTCATCGCGGCCGACGGCACCTACCACCGCTATGCGCCCCAACAGGCCATTTACTCGTTGCGCCAGCTGTTCGAGCGGATGCTGATCAAGGCGGCCGGCACCACCCAATGCGGCCGCCTGGCCTTGGCGCATGGCTTCTGCTATTACTTCGGCGGCGGCATGCACCACGCCCATCGGGACCACGGCAGCGGCTTTTGCATGGTCAACGACATCGTCATCGCGGCACGTAAACTCCAGGCCGAGGGCGCCGTCGGCCGGGTATGGGTCATCGACGTCGACGCCCACAAGGGGGACGGTACCGCCGCGTTGACCGCCGACGATGCCAGCATCCTGACCTTGAGCGTTCACATGGCCGACGGATGGCCCCTGGACGGCCCGGCCTGTCTACCGGACAGCATGCCCAATCCGGTGTTCATTCCCAGCGACATCGAGATCCCCATCGTGTCCGGAGAAGAATCGGTCTATATGGAGCGCTTGGAAAAGGGATTGCAACGGTTGGCACAAATGGGTCGGGCGGATCTGGCCATCGTCGTGAACGGGGCCGATCCTTACGAGGCGGACGAGTTGCCCTCCACGGCCGGCCTGAAACTCTCCATCGACCAGATGCTGGCCCGGGACCAGATGATCTACCGCTTCCTGCGCCGGCAGAATGTTCCCGCCGCTTTTCTCATGGCCGGCGGATACGGCGATCGGGTCTGGCCGGTCTACGCCGGCTTTCTCACCTGGGCGCTTGCCGATGCCCTAAAGATCTGATTACTTCAAAATTTTCAAATAGATGGCCTTGCCGTCCCCCGGGGCATAGAAATCCTTCAGGGTGGCTTCGAGCCGGTAGCCGCAGTTTTCATAGAAAATCCGTGTGCTGGCGTACTCGGCCCGTTGGGAGGTGTCCACGTAGATGCGCCGGCCGCCGGCCTTGTGGATGCGACGCTCGGTCTCCTTGATCAGGCGGCGTCCCAGGCCGCGGCGCTGGAATTCAGGGTGTACGGCGATCCAGAACAGATCGAAGCTGTTGGCGCTGCCGGCGATGGGTCCGTAGCAGGTGTAGCCCACCAGCCGGCCGTAATGTTCGGCCATGATGAAGTAATAGCCGCTGGATTCGCCCTTTGCCAGGCGCTCGGTGACCAGCTCCTCGGCCACATCGACCTCTTCGGGATTGAAGAAACCGGTGACGGTCACCAGCCGGCGGATGCGCTCCGGGTCCTGCGGTTCTAAAGTATCGCGCCACCGCAGGCCGTGCATGTTCTCCCGGGCCGCCGGTTGCTGCTCGGCTGCCTTGACGCGGGCCGCCACCAATCCCTTGAAAAAATGAATCGCGCTCGTGCCCAGGGTACGGTTGCGATAGCCCCCCTCCTGGACCACAACGGTGGGCAGGTTCAGATCGCCGATCATACGGCCGTTGTTTTCAAAATCACGGGCACCCAACTGCCAGGTACCGGTGGGATCGCCCTTGGCCGTGTCCAGTCCCAGGGCCACCACGAGAAACAAGGGTTTGAAGGCCGCGATGCGTTCGATGGCCCTGGCCAGCGTTTTGGCATACAGTTCGCCGTCCACCGCCTCGGGCAGCGGCAGGTTCAAGTTGAATCCCTCCCCTTCGCCCTCGCCGCGCTCGTCCTCGAAACCGGTGAAATAGGGATAGGCGAACTTGGGATGGCCATGGATGGAGATGGTCAGCACATCGGAGCGCCGGTAGAAGATATCCTGCTGGCCGTTGCCGTGATGATAGTCGATGTCCAGAATGGCCACCCGGCCGTGAGCGCTGAGAAAGTTGGCGGCAATGGCGTTGTTGTTGAAGTAGCAGAAGCCGCCGAAGGCGCAGCGCTCGGCATGGTGGCCCGGCGGTCGAACCAGGGCATAGGCGATGCGGCGTCCGGCCAGGATTTCGGCGGCAGCGGTCAGGGCGCAGTCCACCCCCCGGCGGGCCGCCGGGTAGGCATTGCGGTTGATGGGCGTAAAGGTGTCGATGCAGTAGTAGCCGGACAACACCGATGGTTCCTTGGGGGGCCGGGTCTTGTTGCGGATCGGAAAGATGTAAGGGTACAGGGACTTGCCCTCGGGCATCTCGGCGCAGGCGCGGCGCAGGTAGTTGACCAGGTCGGCATCGTGCACGGCCGTGATGTGCTTCTCGCCGAATGCGCGCGGCGGACTGACGGCAAAAAGGCCGCTGGGGTCCAGGGCCTTGCGAATGGTGCTGACCCGCACCGGCGCCTCCACGTAGCCGTGTTCGTGCACGTGGTGAATGTGGTGCTTGTCGTTGACGATCAGGGCGATCTGCTCGATGGAGCGCCCTTCCACCGCGCTGCGCACCGCTTCGGGCTTCACATAGCGGAAGGGCCGCAACGGCACCGGGTCCTTCTGAAACGAGCCCACCACGCGGGTCACATAATCGGGCGGACAGTATTCGGCATATTTGCGTTCGAGGATGGCCCGTACCACCTTCAGAACGAAGTCCCGACGCAGGGACGCGGTGCGGTCCAGGCCGTCGTAGACCAGGTGCGGCATGCAGGTATCGCCGGGATTTACCGGCGTCTCGTAGCCCGAATCCACGATGGGTCGCGCGCCGTAGCGCTCGTAGAACCTGAGGCGCGCCCGGTTTTCCCGGAGCAGGGCCTCATCCGGACAACGCTCGTGATCGTCAGGCAGACATTCGAAAAATAGCCCCCTGGCCTCCAGGTCCACGGCCTCTCCGCGCACGCGGTCATAGAGGGCGCTGCCCAGGCCGCCGCCAGTCTTGCCGCCGGCCAGGGCGATCCAATCCAGGTAGCAGAACCCGATCACCGGCTCGTGCAGCACCATGGCGAAACCCAGCACCCGGCGCCGCAGGTTCTCGGCCACCAGCAAAATGGTGCGGAAGCGCTGCTTGAACGGATTGCGCAGCTTTTCGCCGATCTGCTCGATCTCCTCTTCGGGCACCGCGTTGAACCGCGTGCGCAGGATCTGCTGCACCTGCTTGAGGATCTCCCGGTTGATGGGCAGCACATCGTCATATATTCGTCTGATTTTAAGCATGGCTCAAACCCCGCGGGCTTCGACGATGCGCGCCACGGCTTCGTCCAAAGTCAAGCCGGCCCGCTCGACGGCCGCGGCGAAACCGGCGTCGGGTGACAGACACGGGTTGGCGTTGATCTCCAACACCCAGGGCAACTGATCGGCATCCACGCGAAAATCGACCCGGGCATAGCCACTCAGGTCGAACAGCTCCCAACAACGCAGGGCCATGGCTTCGAGCTGATCGAGCAACAGGCCGTCCTCCCCAACGAAATCGAAACGACGCGGCGTATGGTGATAGGCGTAACTGTCGCTGTCCCATTTGGCCTGATAGCCGACGATACGCGGCTGGTCCTCGCTGAACCCTTCGAAAACGATTTCGGCCGGCGGCAGCACCGCCGGACCGCTCGGCCCGTCGAGCACCGACAGGTTGAATTCACGTCCCGGGATAAAGGCTTCGGCAAAGCAGTCGCCGCCCAGCCGGGGCGCCCGCTCGGCCAGCACGGCATTGAGGTGGGGGGTCTCGGCACCCTCGATGAGCGCCGATGCATCAATGCCGATGGAGGCATGTTCCCAGACCGATTTGACGATCCAGCGCGACGGCCACTCCGCGCTGGCGGGAAGCACACAGGGCCGGCTCCCGTTGCAGGGCCCGACCCATACCGGCGTGGGCACGCCGGCCGCGTGAAGGCGCGTCTTGGCCAGGATCTTGTTGGAGGTAAGAAAGATCGCTTCGGCCGATGAGCCGGTGTAGGGCTGCCCCATGGCATCCAGCAGAGAGGGCAGCAGATGAATCAGCCGGCCGCTGCCGGCCAGCGCCTCGACCAGGTTGAACACCAGGTCGGGTCCTGCGGCCTCGATTTTTTCCTTGATGTCGGTCAGATTCAGGTCACAGGCAAAACGCAGGGTCTCATGCCCCAGACGATGCAAAGCGGCACCGACCATTTCGGCCTGCACCAGCACATCCTGCTCGTCCAGCGCCCCCCCCTCCTGCACCGCATTATGCACCACCGCGACGCGCAAAGGTCTGCCCCCCTTTTTTCCCGGCGTGCTGGCGGACCCGTTTCAGGGCCGAACGCATGATCTGTTCGATCAGGTCCACGTAAGCGATCCCCAGCAGGCTGCACAAAATCGGCAGGTCCGAGTGTTGGGGATGCAAGCCGGCCAGGGGGTTGACCTCCATGAACATGGGATCCTGCTGCGTGTCGCAGCGAAGGTCCACCCGTCCGGCATCGCGGCAGCCCAGCACCCGCCAGGCCTCCAGAGCCACGGCCTCGGCCCGGGCCACGACCGCATCTTCCCGCGAGCTGCCCAATCGATAGGAAACCAGCTCTTCACAACGCTCCTTGTTCACGTAGGAATAGACATTGGGTTCGGCCTGCTTGAGCAGAAGCACCTCCATGGTCCCGAGGACCCGGGCATCGGCGCCGGTGCCCACCAGACCCACGGTAAACTCACGGCCGGACAAGAAGGGTTCGACCAGCACCGGCTGGTCAAAGGCGACCCGGAGATTGCGGCAGGCCGCACCCAGATCGTCG
Organism: Desulfatitalea sp. UBA4791; assembly: GCA_002402905.1. GTDB lineage: Bacteria > Desulfobacterota > Desulfobacteria > Desulfobacterales > Desulfosarcinaceae > Desulfatitalea. The sequence goes on from DHGT01000039.1 coordinate 8,406, forward strand.
CGCCGGCGCACGATGGAGTCGGGCGTCACCCCCTTGCCCGTGCCTTCGGCCACCGGCTTGATGAAGTAGGGCGGACCGAAAGCGACCCGGCGTAAGTCCTGAGGGCTTTCGACCACGGTAAAATCGGTCGTGGCAACGCCCGTATCGCGCAACACGTGTTTGGTCATGCCCTTGTGCAGGGTCAAGGTCATGACCAATGGATCGGAAAAGGTATAGGGAATCTCGTAAGCGTCCAGCATGGCCGGCACCTGGGCCTCGCGGCCGATGCCGTGCATCCCTTCGGCGATATTGAATACCATGTCCCAGCGATCGCCGGCCGCCAGGCGGGCCACCAAGTGGCGGACATGACCGATGCGGTCGGTCTGATAGCCCAGCGACGCAAGGGCACCCTCCAGGGCGTCGATAGTCTCGTCGCGATCGAACTCGGCCGTCTCCTCTTCCGTGTAGCCGGCCGCCAGATAGTCGGCCCGCAGGTCATAGGTCAGCCCAATTTTCATCGACCAGACCCTCCCACATGATTTCATCATACAGCATTCGATGCCAGCACACGGCTTCCGCATCTCCGACACCGGCGATACCGGCCGCGACGACCGCAGCGGGGTCGATCCGCGCGGCCAAGCACTCCGTGTCCCATCGATGGGCCAAACCCATCGCTGAATAGACATGGGGGAACAACCGGCACACCAAGGGTCGCACAGCCAACGGCAATTGGCAACCCGTGTCGGCCAAAAAAATACAGTCCCCGTTCTCGCGCTGTCTCAGCACGCGCCGGGTACCGTCGGGCCGAAAAACATGCTGCCGCCAGACCGGATCGTCGTCCTGATCCGCATAGGCCGCATCCCCGCAGGCCCGGTATTCAAAAAAATCCGATTGTCGCGTGTGGCTCAGTATTCTGCGGCAATCCCCCCATGTCACATAAATATCATGCCCCTGGCAGCAGCTTCGTCCATTGCGGGCACACGTTTGACATAAACACACCCCACCGGCGGGTTCCGGGGCGATGGGCCGAAAACACCCTCCCCCGGCCTGCCCGCCGGTTTCATTGGATAACGCGGTCATCTATCGCCGCCCTCTGTCGTGCGGCCGATTCCGGAATCGCTCAACAGCAGTCCGGATACTTGTAAAGGTTCCCTTCGTAGTTTTTCAAAACGACATGGCCATCTTCACGGCCCATGACGTATTCGGGCATCAGAGGCACCTTGCCCCCGCCTCCCGGCGCGTCGATGACGTAGGTGGGCACCGCATAGCCGGAGGTGTGCCCGCGCAATCCGCGGATGATCTCCAACCCTTTTTCCACCGGCGTGCGAAAGTGCGCCGAACCGGAAATCGGATCGCATTGATAGAGATAGTAGGGGCGTACCCGCATCTGAAGCAGGTGATGCATCAGCGCGCTCATGATCTCCACCGAATCGTTGACCCCCTTGAGCAGCACGGTCTGGGAGCCCAGGGGGATACCCGCGTCAGCCAGACGCTGGCAGGCGCGGTAAGACTCGGTCGTGCACTCGTCTGGATGGGTGAAGTGCAGGCTCATCCAAAGCGGGTGGTGGCGGCGCAACATCTTGACCAATTGCGGCGTCACCCGCTGGGGCAATACCGCAGGAATCTTGGTGCCGATGCGAATGATCTCCACATGCTTGATCTGGCGCAATTGAGTGAGCAGCCAATCCAGGCGCGCATCGCCCAGGGTGAGTGGATCGCCGCCGGACAGCAGGACATCCCGGATCGTGGGCGTACGGCGAATGTAGTCCAGTGCATTTTCCAGACGACGGCGGTTGAAAAACAGTCGGCCATGCCCCACCACCCGGGAACGGGTGCAGTAACGGCAATAGGTCGAGCAAAAGTCCAGGGTCAAAAAGAGCACACGGTCGGGATAACGATGCACCAGTCCCGGCACCGGGCTCTGGGTATCTTCGCCCAGTGGGTCATCATCCTCACCGACGGATTTGACAAATTCATCGACCACAGGCACCACGGTCTTGCGCAAGGCATAATCGGATCCGTGGCCCACCAGCAGACTCATGAAGTAGGGCGTAATCGCCAGCGGCAGCTTGGTTTGCAATCCCATGGCCGCGTGACGCTCTCGATCGGTCAGATCGAGGACCTTCTCCAGCTGGGCGAGGGTGTGCACCCGGTTGGCGATCTGCCACCGCCAGTCGTTCCACTGACGTTCGGTGACCGCGGGATAATAAAGCTGTTTGAAACGTCTTCGCGGGGTAGGGGTGTCGGGAGGCGAAGGTTGGATGGAAAGCTTGTGCTTGATCTTTTTTTCAGCAGGCAGGCTGATGGGCGTTGCCGCCTGCTGACTTGGAGGCTCCTCTTCAACCTCCGCAGCCACCGTGTTGGCACAACTGGATTTGACATCTGCTCTGGCTTTGGCTGGACGTCGTTGATGAATAGGCATTGCTCGAGGTTCTCCTTCTTCCGGCATGGCCGGCAATTAAAAGTGACGTCGGTGATACGCTTTGGGAACAGGCTGCGGACAAATCCCGTGCCAAATATTTTTACATGATATATCAGACAGTTAAAAATGTGCTGCCCGAACCGACCGGAATCGACGATTCCTATTTTATTCAATTACCCCCTAAAACGTCTCGCCGAAACGCATGGGATTCAACAACACTTCGATATTATTAGTTGAATTAAATAATCAGGTAATTTTCAAAACCATGGAAAAAGGAAATTTGAGTTCCTTTTTGGAAGCGTTGCGGTAATGATGGGTCCGTTCTTTGGGAAGGGGTTGTCGGATGCCTCGATGGTTTAAAAAATAAATCCATCCCAATCCATCCAACTCGATCGGCTGGGCTACTCTGAGGATTTATGGATATCGATGATTTTGGTTTTGGCGGCATAGGACATGGTTTCGTACCGGGTAATGCCTTGCAGTTTCGAGGTGATGGAACCCATTCGCTCGATCTGTTCGAGCGCCTTGGCGATATATTCTGAGGCCTTCTCATCCGAAGCGATCTTGAGGCTGAGCAATTCCAGATAGCCGGAAAGTGCCTGCAGGGGCTGGTTGAACTCATGACAGACGCCGCCCGCGGTTTCAAGCACGCCTTCGAGCTTCTCTTTTTGCGCCCGGTCCCGGGCGGCCCGGTTTTTTTCGGTGAGATCCGAAAGAACGGCCACACTGCCGATCGCCTCTTTATCTTGATTCTGGATGAGCGCCAAGCTGAACAGGAAATCCCGCCGCTGTCCGTCGGCGCATTGCACTTCGGCCTCGAAGGTGTGGGACAACCCCTTTTGCATCATCACCAGTTCCTGGTGCTGGTAGGTGGCGGCCAATTCGGGCGGTATCCGATCGGGCAGGTCCTGAGGCCGCCGGCCGATAATGCGATCGCGGGTCAACCCCAGTACAGCCCTTGAAAACACCTGGTTGCACCCCTGAAAAACGCCTTGGGCATCTTTGAAATAGATGGGATTGGGAATCGTGTTGATCAGTTCGTCCATGAGCTTCAAATAGCCCCGCAAACGATCTTCCTTGTTTTCACGATGGCTCTCGAAGCGCTGCTGATCCGTTTCCAGGGCGTGCACACGAAGCTTTGCCTCGTTCAGCGCCTTTCGCAGCCGTTCCGACCGCTGCGCCTGGGCGCGGATACGAAGACCGCACCAACCCAATCCAGCGAGCAGCAGCGCGACTATGAACCACGACCAAAAGGACATGACGTCTCTTCTCCGATCTAACGATTTGAGACAGGTTACCATACCGGACGCCGGTGCAAGAAGCTTTTTCGAAAGCCTTGCACCCATGGCCGGAAATCAGTATGGTAAGTCACATTCGAAAATTGCGAAAGCCGTCCTATCACGCCATCCATCCTAAGAGGAGCACGACATGCCGACCACTACCGTTCGTTGGTTGACGGGCAAACAGTTCGTGGGGACCGACTCCCGGAATCACTCCGTTGTCCTATCCGGAGACGATCCGGCCAAAGGGGTCAACCCTTCCCAAATGCTGCTGATCGGCCTTTCGGCCTGCACTGCTTACGATGTCCTCAATATAATGGTCAAAAAGCGCAAGCCGCTCACCATGCTCGAAATCATCGCCGATGGCGAGCAGGATGCCAAACCGCCATGGACCTACCGGCGCATTCATCTAAAGTACCGGGTCAGCGGCAAAGATTTGACGGAAAAAGCGGTGAGCCAGGCGGTGAAACTCTCCCAGGAGAAATTCTGCTCGGTGGCGGCTACGGTGCGCGGCGTGGCCGAAATCACGACCGAAGTTGAAATCGTGGCAGAAGATTAAGAAAGGTATATTTCTTGCAAATTTCCACCGGCGACCGGATCACCGGCGTGCCACAAAAGCCGAAAGATTCAAGTTTTTCGATGGAGGGCCGATAGTTTCACTTCGGCCGAAAGCGATCCCTAAAAGCATCCATCGGATATGATTTCAAAAGGATATTCAATTAGAGGGTAGCGAAGCGAAATGGCGGTGGGGCGTAAAACGATCATAGGGCTATGTACGTCAATTTTTGTCGTATGGACACTATTTGTCATACCGTACGCCCAAGCCGACATCTATCTCTATATCGACAGCGAGGGGGTCTTGCATTTCACCAACACCCCCACCTCCAGCAACTATAAGGTCTACATGCGGGAAACGCCCATGCGCCCCAAGGCATGGCGTCCGATCCAGAACTACGACGATGTGATCAACGAAGCGGCGCGGGAAAACGGCCTCTCCTCCTCTCTGCTCAAGGCCTTGATCCACGTGGAGTCCTACTTCAACCCAAGGGCGGTTTCCAAAAAAGGGGCTCTGGGATTGATGCAGATCATGCCCCAGAACCTTGAACTGCTGGAAATCAGCGACCCCTTCGACCCATGGGAGAACATCATGGGCGGCGCTCGCTACCTCAAAGCCATGATCGAGCGATTCAACGGTCAGCTGCCCCTGGCCCTGGCCGCTTACAACGCCGGCCCTTCCGCCGTGGAACGCTACCAGAACATTCCCCCCTACGACGAAACCCAGCGCTACGTCGAAAAAGTAATGAAATTATTCCATCTCTACAAGAAAAGCTGACGTACGTCCGTTTATACCGCCGGCTTGGCGTACTCGTACACGGCGGCACACCTTCACTTCAAACTTTACACTTCAAACTTTACACTTTCTTCCGAGGCTTCAAGACCAGTGCGGTGCGATGGGGCAGGTAGATGCTGAGCCGATGGGGTGGATGAAATTTATCTTGGGCCGCCAAAGTGCCGTGAGAGATGGTGCGGTCGATGCGGTCGTAGCCGCCGAAGCGAACGTCGTCGGAATCGAGCACGATGTCATACTTTCCCGGCGGAGCGGAAAATTGGTAGTCGGCGAACGAACGGGTGGGGTTGAAGTTGAAGGCCCATATCAATCCGCCACGTTCGAAGATCAGGATCTTGTCGTCATCGCGCTCCCAGAGCATGCGCGCGGCGGGCGAGGCCAACACGTTGCACTTTTTCGCAACTGCGATCATCTCCCGGTCGAAGCGGGCCAATTGAGAGTATTTGAGATTGGGATCGTCGGCCAGGTGCCACTGGCGGCGGGCGTAGTGATAGGACCAGTTGTTGCCCTCCCTGGGGAAATCGATCCATTCGGGGTGGCCGAATTCGTTGCCCATGAAGTTCAGGTATCCGTGACCGGCCGTGGCCAGGGTGATCAACCGGATCATCTTGTGCAACGCGATGCCGCGATCCACGACCATGTGGTGGTCGCCCACGCCCATGTGGTAGTACATTTCGGCATCGATCATGCGGAAGATCAGGGTCTTGTCGCCGACCAGGGCCTGATCGTGGGATTCGGTGTAGGAGATGGTGCGTTCGTCCTGCCGGCGGTTGTTCAGTTCGTACCAGAGGCCGCCCATGTGCCAATCCTCATCCCGGGTGTCTTTGGTGAGCTTGATCCAGTAGTCGGGCACGCCCATGGCGAACCGGTAGTCGAACCCGATGCCCCCCTCTTCCCAGGGTCTGGCCAAGCCCGGCATGCCGCTGACGTCTTCTGCGATGGTGACCGCATCCGGGCGTACCTCGTGAATCAACTGGTTGGCCAGGGCCAGGTAGCACAAGGCGTCTTCATCCACATTGGGGTTGAAATAGTCGTCATAGGCAGTAAAGGCTTTTTCCAGGCCATGATCCAGGTAGAGCATGCTGGTGATGCCGTCGAAGCGATAACCGTCCACCCGGAATTCATCCAGCCAGTAACGGCAGTTGGACAGCAGGAAGTGGAGCACCTGGGGCTTAGCATAATCGAACAGGCGCGAATCCCAGGCAATGTGACGGCCGCGATGGCCTTTGTGGAAAAACTGGTACTCGCTGCCGTCATAGCGGCTGATGCCTTCGACTTCGTTGCTCACGGCATGGGAGTGAACCAGGTCGATGAGCACCCGCAGTCCGGCCCCATGGGCGGCATCCACCAGCGCCTTGAACTCCTCGGGCGTACCGAAGCGCGACGACGGGGCGAAAAAGCTGCTCACATGGTAACCGAAACTGCCGTAATAGGGGTGTTCGGGGATGGCCATGATTTGCAGCGTGTTGTAGCCGGCCGCGACCACGCGGGGCAACACGTTTTCGGTAAACTCGGCATAGCCGCCCACGCGCCCCTCGGGCTGGGCCATGCCCACGTGAACCTCGTAGATCAGGGGAGGCTCATCGGCCGATGTGAATCTCTCCACCTGCCATGGGTAAGGTTTTTCCGGGTGCCATACCTGCGCATTGAAGATATGGGTCACGGGATCCTGAACCACCCGCCGGGTCCACGCCGGGATTCGGTCGCCGCCGCCGCCGGGCCACTGCATAGACAAGCGATACAGGTCCCCGTGCCGAAGCCTTTCGCCCGGCAGCCGCAATTCCCACGTCCCGTTGGCATCGATGCGCTGGAAAGCCATCTCTTCGCATGGCTGCCAGCTGCTGACATCTCCGATCAAGTGGATGGCCGTGGCATTGGGCGCCCATTCCCGCAGCACCCATTCTCCCCCATGAAAATGCAGGCCGTAGTAAGTATGACCCGAAGCAAAGTCGCCCAAAGAACCCTGCCCTTCGGTCAGTTCCCGCAACGTGCTCGAGATCAGGGCAATGCGACGGGCGATGGCCTCGAGGTGAGGCTCGAGGTAGTCGTCGGAAGAGATGAAGCGCATGGCGCGCTGCCGGTCATTGTCTTTTATCATCGCTAATGCAGCAAGGGCCTTTCCAACATTTTTTCATACAGTTCGATATACTGCCGGGCATTGAACGCATGGGTAAATGTCTCCATGGCATGACGCATGATACGGGTGATCTGCCGCTCTTTGATCGGGTCGGGCAACTGGAAAAAGTCCATGGCCCGGTCCACGGCCCACATCAGGCCCTGGGCGTCGTAAATATCGAAGAGGAAACCACTGCCCGTATTCCGATCGACGTCGAGTTGGGACACCGTATCATGAATGCCGCCGGTGTTGTGGGCCACCGGCAGGGCACCGTAAATCTGACCGATCATCTGGGGCAGCCCGCAGGGTTCGAAGAGAGAGGGCATCAATACAAAATCCGCCGCACCGTAAGCCTGGTGTTCCAGGCGCTCGCTGAAATCACATACCGCCACCCGTTGGTGAAATTCGTGCTGATTGACGATGTTGCGGAAGACATTCTGGTAGGGACCATCAGCCACGAAGACTACCTGCAGTCCCTGCTCCCAGTATTTGGAAATCACGCCATAGAAGATGTCGGCCAGCAACTGGCACCCTTTCTGGATTGGATCGAGGCGCGAGGGCCAGATAAAGACCGGCGCCCGTTCGTCTTCGACGAGCCCGAGCAATCGCTGCAGCTCCCTCTTGTTTTTACGCTTGGCCGACAGGTGGTTTTCGGATCCATAAGTCTCGAACAGGAATTGATCCTTTTCCGGGTTGAAACCCGGATCCGGCGCGTTGAGAATACCCGTGGCGCATTCGGCCCGGACCTTATTGGTCAACTCCTGCCGCAGCGGTGGGGCGATGAATTGGTGGCGTCCTTCGACGATCTCGTCGAGAAAATGCTGGCTGACCGTGTTGACGAAGTGGGCGGCAAACACGCCGCTGGCCAGAAAATCGACGGGGACGCTCTCCCTGGCCTCTTCATAGCTGGCAGCGAAGTTCTCGTAATAGAGGTGATCCCAGAAATAGGCCGCGTCGATGCCTCGGTCTTCGATGTGGGCCAATGTGGTTTTGACCGTGTGGATGTTGTGGATGGTAAACAGACAGGGAACGCCCATTTGTCGGGCCATGCCCGGTATCAGGCCGGTCATCCAGTCGTTGCAGTGAATGAGGTCGGGCCGCACGCGCGGCACGATGTTGTTGATCACCTCGCGCTGAAATGCCAGGGAGATATGGGTGTTTTCCCCTCCATAGTTGGAATAGACGCGGTTGAGGTAAAAAAAGGCCCGATCCTCGGCCAGGTGAATGCGGTCGTTGGGCATCACCCGGTGCAGGGTGCGTTGCTCCCGCCTGAGAAACGGGGCCAGGCGGTCCTCGAAAATCGAGCGGTAGTCGGGTAACGCCACATGCACATCGGCGCCCTGATGGAAGAGCGCGCTGACCAGGGCGGCCGATACGTCGGCCAGGCCGCCCGCCTTGGCCGTCAGATAGTTGGCCAGGTTACCCATGCGGTCGGGAAGATAGGTCACCTCGGGGGTAACGATCAGGATCCGAGGTTTTTTTTGCTTTTTCGCCATATCGATCTTTCAGCCAGCCCAAGGAGCCGGCATTGGAGGTGGGAGCGCCGTTGAGAAACAAAAAGCATCATGGGATACAATACATAAAAAGTAAAACAGGCGTCAGGCCCAGGTGAGCAATCCGGGCGTAAATCGGATCCAGTCGTCCGCGCGGGGGCCGATGCGTACCGTAAAGCCGTAGCGTCCCGAATCCCGACAGGTTACCGTGCAACGGAACAGATAACTGCCCTCACCGCGATTTTCGACCATCTCCATCTTCTGGGTGAGTCCGATTTCCAACTCCGCGGTGCCCTTCATGCGCCCGTAATACAACTCCACATCGACCTCGTCGGGGTTGAGACTGCCCAAATGGGCCACCGCACTGACGGTGAAGGTATCTTCCACCTGGAAGGGACCTTCATGGTCGCGCTCGGGGGTTTCGATCCGGATATCCTTCCAGCAATCCCTGAGCCGCTTGTGCAGGATGCTCAATCGCTTGGCCTCGGCGCCGCCATCGGCCAGCAGTTCGCGATGGCGCTGTACGGCCGGCAGATAAAACCGCTGCTGATATTTGTTGACCATGCGATGGCTGCAGAAATCGGCCATGGCCATTTTCATGGAAGCCTTCATCTTGGCCAGCCACTCGGTCGGCATGTTGCCCGAAGAACGGTTGTAGAACGTCGGGATGACGTCGTTTTCCAGGATATTGTAAAGGGCCTGCTGATCGACGGCATCCTGGTACCCCTGATCGGCCGTCTCCTGGCCGCTGCCCAGGCTCCAACCGCGCTCGGAGGTGTACCCCTCGTCCCACCATCCGTCGAGGATACTCAGGTTCAAAACGCCGTTGATGGCGGCCTTCATGCCCGAAGTGCCGCAGGCTTCCATGGGCCGCCTGGGCGTATTGAGCCAGACATCCACACCCTGCACGAGGTGACGGGCGATGCCCATGTCATAATCTTCCAGAAAAGCGATGTTGCTGCGCACGTCGTGGGTTTTGGCGAACTGGATGATGTTTTTGATCAGCTCCTTGCCCTCGTTGTCCTGGGGATGGGCCTTGCCGGCAAAGAGGATCTGAACCGGATGCGACGTGTTGGTCAAAATCGCCTTGAGGCGCGCCGGATTGCCCAAGATCAGGTTGGCCCGCTTGTAGGTGGCGAACCGACGGGCGAACCCGATGGTCAGCACCTCTGGATCCAAGGCGTTTTCGGCGGCCTTGACCACCGAAATCGGTGCGCTGCGCCGTTCGTACTGTTTGACCAGCAGGTCCCGAACCTTGCTGATCAAGCGCGCCCGGGCCATTTCATGCGCCCGCCAGAGCTCTTCGTCATAGATCTCGCCGATGCGCTCGATATTCTCCCCCTTGCGGCTGCTGTAATGCCACTCCGGTCCCAGGTAGCGCTCGAACAGGAAGAAAATTTCGGGTGCGATAAAACTCGACACGTGAATGCCGTTGGTCACATGCTTGATCGGTATGTCATCCACCGACCGTTCCGGCCACACATGGGCCCACATGCGCCGCGCCACCCGTCCGTGCAGGCGGCTCACCCCGTTGCAGTGTTCGGAGAGGCGTAATCCCAGAATGAACATGGAAAAGGGGCCATGGGGATGGGTGTTGCCCGTTCGCCCCCAGGAGAGGATCTCGTCCTCGGTCGCGTCCATCCGCTTGGCGATGGTCCGGATATACGGCCGCACCGATTCGGGAGGGAATTCGTCATGTCCGGCCGCCACAGGCGTATGGGTCGTGAAGACCGACGTGCGCGCCACCGCCTCCAATGCCGTGGGCAAATCGAAATGATATGTCTCGACCCACTGGGCCAGGCGCTCGACGTTGGCAAAGGCGCAGTGCCCCTCGTTCATATGACACACGGTGGCCTCGATCCCCATGGCTTTGAGCGCCCGCATGCCCCCGATGCCCAACAGCACCTCCTGGGCGAGACGGACCCCCGGCTCGCTGTTGTACAGCCGCGCGGTCAGATTACGAATGGCCGGCGGATTCTCCGGCACATTGGTATCCAGCAGCACCAGGGGAACCCGTCCGATCATGATCTTCCAGACATCGGCCAGAATATCGCCGTCCGGTCCCTCTACCCGGACGCGCAGCTCGGCCCCGGCGCTGTCTTTTACACGGACCAGCGGCAGGGAATAGAGATCCGTCTCCGGATAGGTCTCCTGCTGCCAGCCGTTGGGATCGAGCAGTTGGCGGAAGTAGCCCTGGCGGTAGAGCAACCCCACCGCCACCATGGGAAGCCCCATGTGGGATGCGGACTTGAGATGATCGCCGGCAAGAACCCCCAAACCGCCGGCAAACAGCGGCAGGCTTTCGTGAATACCGAACTCCATGGAAAAATAGGCGATGCGGGCGGTTGAACCGTAGGGATTGGTACCCATATCAGGCGATGCCAGCACGCGTTCTTTAAACTGCTGCCGAACCCGGTCCAGATGGGCCAGGAAGCTGTCGTCAGTGGCCAATTTCTTCAACCGGATTTGAGAGACCTTGGTCGCGAAGACAATGGGATTGCGACCGGACTCCTCCCAGAGGCGCGGATCCACGCGCCGGAACAATTCGATGGCGTCGGGTTTCCACGACCACCACAAGTTGCGCGACAGAACGCCGAGAAAACTCAGCGCGCTTGGCAGCTTGGGAAATACTTGAAAGGCTTGAATGTGCTTCATGGGACGACTCCTGTGGGACAGATTCACATGTTACCGGGCCAGAGCCGGGATTCGAGCTTCACGACACCATAAAAGGTCCCTACCCTCACGGAACCTTGTCCCGGCGGTTGAAAACGATCGATGGATGAAACGGAGAACCTTAAACGACAACCACCCCGTTCTGGGCATTGGCGATACCGGCATGCACGTATTTGTCGGCCTGCGTGTCGGTGATCCAGTGGGCGCCGTCCACCACGAATCGATATTGATATTCCCGGCCGGTGGCCAGGTCGACCGTTACGGTGAAATCGCCGTTCTTGAGGGCCTTCATGGGGGTCTTTTCGGCCTGCCAATCGTTAAACTCCCCGGCGAGGCCGGCTGTCTTGCCGTTGCCGGCAAATTCCTTAGACAAACGAAACGTCACTTTGCAATAGGGTTTGTTTTTAAGATACTGCTTTTTGGTGCTCATCGCTCTCTCCTGGGTGTTGTGCCGGGTTGCCATGCGCGGGTTGATATCGACAATGAAGAAATGCCAGCGGGGAGCAAGGATCGCGTTCAAACACGCGCTATCGATCGACGAGAAATAGATGTCGCATGGGATGGCTGTTCGCTCCATAGATAGTTTTAGCACCGCGGTTTGTCAACCAAATCCATTCCAACTCAGCGATTCTAACTCAATGCTCATCATTGAACCCGGCGCGGATGGGGCAGGTGACAGAAGGCGCAACCTATACCGCCCTCACCTTGCGCCACACCCGCAACAACTCGCTGACCCCCCACGCCTGGGCATCGCAACCCCGCTGGGTGTGGGGGAAATCGCCGTCCACGATCTCCGGCACATGGCCGACACAATGGCTGTTGATCAGCTGCAGGCTGCTCGACAGCCAGGCCAGGGCGGCCGGCACCGCGGAACGTCCGTACCTCTGAACCCAGGCCTCGCAGAATAACGGAAACGGCCAGGTCCAGGCCGTGCCATTGTGGTAGGCCGGCTTGCGTCGCGTGTCCTCATCCCCCTGATACTGCCCCCAGTAGGGTGACATGGGATCGTTGAGCAGCTGTCCTTCCCTTTCGATGACCAGGGGCATCTTGACCGGCTGGTCGGCCAGGCTGCGGATGGCCCCCGGAACGAGCAGCCGCTGGCAGGCATCCAGCATGCGGCGGACCATTTCGGGATCTTCCACGGCCCCTAGGGTGATGGCCAGCAACTGGTTGGGACGCAGGGCATCGTCCGGCCGGGCCTGGTCGGCCGGTGTGCCGGGAGAGCCATGCAAACAATCGCTTAAATGGCCGGCATCGGGGAGCCAATAACGGGTCTGGATGCTGTGCCGGACGCGTTCGGCCAGATCCTTCCAGGCCGTGCCGGCAGCTGGATCGATATCCGCCAGAAAGACCAGGGCGGCATACCACAGCGCCTGGATTTCGATGGGATAGCCCTCGCGCGGCGTGCCAGCCGGATAATTGGTATCCATCCAGGTGAAGTGGGCGGGGCTGAAGAGCAGGCCCGAGCCCGGATCCATGCGGATCCCGTTGGGCGTGCCGGCCATCAATGCGCCGGCCATGTCCACCAGGATCTGCCGGATCGAGCGGCGCTCGCAACGCTGATCGAGAAAATCGTCCCGCCCTTCGGCGGCCGTCAAATCGGCGCAGGCGGTGAAAAACCACAGGGGCGCATCCGAGGTGTCCCGATTGCCGGCATCGTCTCCGCGGATCATGTTGGGCAGGGTGCCGTTGGCCTCAAACTGGGCGAACTGCAACAGGATCGCCCGACTCGCCTCCAGATGGCCGGCGGCGATCAGGCCCCGCACCACGATCAGGGTATCGCGTCCCCAATCGAGAAACCAGGGGAAGCCGGCAATGACCGTATTGAATTCGCCCCGGCGCACCACGTACTGGTTCAAGGCGGCGGCCATGGCGCCTTCCAGTGGCATGTCGTCTCCCTCCATGGATCCATCCAGCGCGGCGGGCGGCTTGGCCTTGGACGCCGACGGCGTTTCAACCCAGGCGGTCAACATGATCCGCTGCCCCCCCCGCAGCGGGCAGGAAAAGTAGCCCGGACTGAACAAATCGGAATTCGGGTCGAGCCCCCTGTCGGCCTCCAGGGAGCGATGCACCATGTAATACCACTCCGGTGCGATCTCAAAGCGTCCCTGGTCCTGCTGCACGACCAGGGCATGATGGGCGCCAGGGGCGAAACGAAACCCTTTCTTCAACGCGGTCAGTGCATTGGGCCACAGGGTTTCGGGCCCGGAAAAGGCCTTGGTGCATTCATGGAAATTACGATCTTCGATGTCCGGACGAATCACGAGCGTGACGGCCTGGTCATCGGCCAGTTCGGCCTCGCCCGAAATCCGATGGAGCCGCTCGAATTGCAACGCCACCATGTTGGCCCGATCGGGCACCATGCGGGCCCGTACCTGCAAGACGATGTGTTCGCCCTGTCCGGCGATAATCTGGTAGCGCCACCAGGCACCGCCCTGATAATCAAAACCGAAATGTTCGAGACAATCGGGTTTGATCTCCTGGGAATACCCCTGGTAGACCACCCACCCGCGGCAACGGGCCAGCATGATTCGCCGATCCTCCGGGAAATCGGGATTCAGGTTGGCCGCCAGCAAGGCGTCGTAGCGGCTTTCCAACCGGCGCCAATCGGCGCGCACCCGCATCATGGCGCCTCTTCCATTGGTCCCCAACACCAGCAACGGGGTCTGATGACAATCGTTTCGGCTGAAAGCGGTGCGCACCCGGGCGTTGCGTCCATCGGCCAGATAGAGCAGGCTGGTGCAATGGTGTACCGGGCCATCGGGCTCGAAACTGACGATCTGCATTTCACACGGCCGGTGGGCGACCGGTGTCGGCAAAGGCGCAAAAAGCACAAAGGCGTGCCCGTCGCTGCCGGCCAGGCTATCCTCCTGAGCCAGGACGCGTTCGCCCTCCACGATCCGGGCGCGCATGGGGTGAGGCGCATGAACGAGCAACAGGAAGCCGGGTGGCACCATCACCTCGCGCCGAAGGTCTGTGGGAAGCTGCCAGCGTACCAGGCGAGGCATGTCCACCTGGGGATCGAGACCGCGGCAAAAAGCCTCTGGATCAGCTTGCAGCCGCCGCGCGGCCGCATCGAGATCATCGCTCGCGACGACTTTGAAAACCACCATGACCTCCAGTGCCTTGGCCCGCAGACACTGCAACAGGACGGCCGGCGGCGGTGTGTAGGGATCTTCGGGAGGCGCCGACGCCCATCCATCCCGGCTGTCGGCCAGGCAGACGACCTGCCCGGCGGCCAGATCGATCTGCCCCAGCTCATTCTTGTGAACGATGGCGACGGGCTGTCCACTGACCAGATCCATTACCGGCGGCTTTAAAAAGGGCGCCCGGGTGGCATCCCAGCCGGCCGACACCGGCCGGTCGACATCCAGGTTGGCCACGACGACCACGCCACGGCCACTGGGCAGGTGATGACGCGCCAGGGCGATGAAGTTGCCCTCCCCCCGGTGGATAAGGGTCAACTGCACCCCGGGGCCGAAGGCCGGATGGGTCTTGAGCAAACGACTCAAGTGAACGATGGCGTCGACCTGATTCTCGGGAGCGCCCCAATTCAGCGCACACGCCTCGTGGACATTGATCTTTTCGGTGGCCAGCCACTCGACCCCGTTGGCGAATCCAAAGGCGCCGTTGGGCGCCAGCAGGGCGCACAGGGCCGTGCGCATGCGGGCATAGGTGGCCGAGGTGGCGGCCAGGCGATTGTTGTCGTGGGTTTCCGCAAAGTGCACGGTGATGCCGTCGGTGGCGCTGATCTCCAGGGCCTCGGGCAGATAGTGCTCGATCTGGCTCCGGTCGTAATTCTGAAACAGCTCCGAGTAGGCCCAGTTGAAATTGGCCCGGTCGAGCAGGTCGCGGGTGACCGATATTTTGCCGCCCAGCCCTTCGAGCAGAAACAGGGCGTCGGGGAACTGGTCGCGCACCTTGGCGATGATGTACTGCCAGGCCGGCAGGGGGATCATGTACCCGGCGTCGCAGCGGAAACCGTCCACCCCCCGCCGGCACCAGGTGAGAAAAACATCGGCCATATACGTCCACATATCCTGGTGACTGTAATCCAGGGATGTCAAATCGGCCCAAACCACTCCCCAGGCCCCTGGATTCTTGATTTCACCGTTCGCCTGACGGACCAGCCATTGGGGATGGGTTTCGTGCAGGCTGGCGGCCCAACCCGTATGGTTGATGGCGATATCGAGAATCACCTTGCCCCGCCGGGCATGCACCGCATCGACCAGTTCGATGAATTGCTCGAGCGGCGTGGCGGCCGGATCGAACACGGCCAGGGCACAATCCACGGCCGTAAAACTCAAGGCGGCGTAGGGGCTGCCATAACGGCCCATGCGGGCATAGGTGGTCGGGGGCGGATTGATGGGAAGGAGCTGCAGCAGGCGGCACCCCAGGCGCCCCATGATAAAGTCGAGCTCGGCGATCACGTCGCGGAAGGTGCCGGACGGCGGGATGACCGTATAGTGGGCATTGTCCAGAACCTGCATGCACTCGGCGACGTCCGACATATCGCTGTGCGGCAGCCCCTTGTTGGGGCCGAATTGACGCACGAAGGCATTGTAGATAATGTTGCCGCATACCGTATCGGCCGGTTCCACATTGATGGCCGTATTGGATCCGGGCGGCCACAGGGGCTCATTCCGGTTCTCGGGCAGAAAGAGGCACTTGGCCTCGAAGTGTCCCACCTCGTTGAGCGGCAAACTCACCTCGTAGTGGCCCTCGCCCGTTTGAATCATGGGGATGTCATACCAATCACGCGCCTGGGGCGCCTCGTTGAATTCGATATTGCGAATGATCTCACGCCGGATGATTCTCGCCTTGCCCAGGTTGGTCCGAACGTAAGCGGCGCCGGCCGGAGATGGGGCCACATGGAGATGGATATGGATGATATCCCCGCGAAACCGAAGGATATGGCTACCGGGAGCCGGCGTTTGCTGGATTTGGACGTTCTTGTATGTTTTGGATGCCATGAACGCTCCGAGGTGGATTGAAAGACGCTATTGGGTCTGGGTTAACAGGGTGGATACATCATATATCAGCAAGATAATACAAACGGATGAGAACTCAACGGTTGTGTGGCGGCGCCGGACGGCTTCACCCCCCCGTCACCCCGAAAAATCCGTAGATCAGCATATTGAGCCAGTGCCGCAAACCGTCGTACGAGTAATAGCGCCGGGCCACGGCATAGTTGTGTTCGACCATCTGTTCGCGCCGCCCTTCGGATTCAAGCGTCTCACGCACGTGGCGCACGTTCTTTTCGGTCAGGAATCCGTCCATGACGATCACATCAAACCCCTTGGGTTCGATATCGCGCACGAAAATGGCATAGCGATTGATCAGCAACGGCTTTTTGAAATAAATCGCCTCGAGGAAGGCGTTGCCGAAGCCTTCGTACAAGCTGGGATAGGTGATGAAGTCGGCATGCGGGTAGATGTCCCAGAGCGAATAAGGGGCGTTGCCGCGGCGGCCATGACCATTGAACGGATCTCTCATCTGCGTGTTGACCAGACGCAGGTCCACGCCGTGCTCCCGGGCAAAGACCTTGAGCCACTCGGCGTATTCGAATCCCTCGTCGCCCGCTTCGTGGGAAATCACCAGTTTGTATCTGGGGTCGCCGAGACGCCGGACCAGTTCGATGGCGTGTTCGATGCCTTTGCGCTGGACGATGCGGGTCGGTTGGAGGATCATCTTATCTTCCGGCGTCAACCCCACCGATTGTTTGAATGCGGCGGCATGGTCCGGATCCATCGGGGTACTGTTTTCAAAATCGAGCACATTGGGGATCACGGTCGAAGAAATGCCGGTGCGCAGGGCCAGCTCCTCCTGGGCCGCGGAGTTGATCACCGCGTGGGCGATGCTGTTGAGCTTGGGCGGAAACGACATCCGCAGAAAATCATCCACCGCATTGACGCTGAAACGGGTGCGCTCCCAGTAAAAATCGTGATGGTGGGCGATGGTGGGAATCTGGCGCTCGGCGATCAATTCGGTCAGGGCGACGCCCAGGGGAATATGCAACGGAATGGTCAGGGCATTTTCAACGATCAGCATGTCGATGGCGTACTGCTCGATGAATTCACCCAAGGCCACCTTGATCAGGGTCTTGACCGCATGAATGGTGTCGGTCACATTGGATTTGCGGCTCTTGTGGCCGAAAACGCGGTCGTTGATCCACTGATTCTTCTCGTGCCGGAAATAGGCTTCGGGCACCAGCATGGAGATTTCCGGGTCCCGATCCAGGTCGCCGGCCAACCAGAAGCAGCGGTGACCGGCCTGTTCGAGCACCTGGGCCCACTTGCTGGCCTCCAGGGTCACCCCGTCGGTGCCCGCGAAACGGGTGGAGACGAATCCGATGTTCTTGGTCATGTCAGCGCCGTGCATGTGCAACCCACCGCGTGAACATTGCACGCAAGGAACGATCCTACCCACAGACGTTCAAGGTGCCTCGCAGAAAAGAGAGCAGGCGATCGCGAAGATCGGGCCGGTCCAAGGCATACGAGAGATTGGCCATCTGGAAACCCACCTTGGTGCCGCAATCGAAGCGTTCGCCTTCGTAGCGGTACCCGTAAATCGACTGCGTCGCCAGCAGCCGCGCCATGGCGTCGGTGATCTGAATCTCGCCGCCGGCGCCGGTCTCCTTGCGCTCCAGGATATCGAAGATTTCCGGCGTCAGGATATACCGGCCGATGATGGCCAGATTGGACGGCGCCTCGGCCGGTGCCGGCTTTTCCACCAGCCCGCGAATCCGGGTAATGCGATCTTCGGGTGGATCGGCGTCGAGAATGCCGTAACTGGCCGTGGCCGTCGGGTCGACCTCCTCCACGCATACCAGGGAGGCCTGCAGGCGGTCGAACCGCTCGATCATCTGTTTGAGAACCGGCTTTTCCGATTTCATCAGGTCGTCGGCCAGCAAGACGGCGAACGGTTCGTTGCCGACGATCTTGCGGGCGCACCAGATGGCGTGCCCCAACCCCAATGGCTCGTTTTGACGGGTATAAATAAAGGTTCCCGATTCGGGGACCAGAAGGGTGATCTCCTTGAGGAGGGCATCTTTGCTGCGCGCCATCAAAGTGTGTTCCAGTTCGCAAAAATGGTCGAAATGGTCCTCGATGGCCTGCTTGCTGCGCCCGGTCACAAAGATGATCTCGCTGATGCCGGCGTTCAGCGCCTCTTCCACCGCATATTGGATCAGCGGTTTGTCCACGACCGGCAACATCTCCTTGGGCATCGCCTTGGTTGCCGGGAGAAAACGGGTGCCCAAACCTGCCACAGGAAAAACAGCCTTGCGTACCTGCATGCATTGCTCCTTTGTGAACGGCGCTCCCGCCGGCACGGCAGGATCGACCGAATAAGGGATCTTGACCTACTGGCCGACTAAAGCACCGGCTCGATCCAGCCCAAGGTGTCCTCGGCCCGGCCATATTGGATGTCGGAAATGGTATCGAACAGGCGCTGGGCGACGGGGCCGACTTTCCCACCGCTGATGGTGATCACACGATCTTCATACTTGAGCTCGCCCACCGGAGAGACTACGGCCGCCGTGCCCGAACCGAAAATTTCAGTAAGACGCCCGGCCGAA
This sequence comes from Desulfatitalea sp. UBA4791, assembly GCA_002402905.1. Lineage (GTDB taxonomy): Bacteria > Desulfobacterota > Desulfobacteria > Desulfobacterales > Desulfosarcinaceae > Desulfatitalea. Next base: position 27,296 of record DHGT01000039.1, read on the forward strand.
TGGGCCTCGAACACCTCGTCGATGCTGATCCTGCGTTCGCTCACCGCCATCCCCCAGGACTTGGCCAGCGCCAGGACCGAATCGCGGGTAACGCCCGGCAAAATGCTGCCGTTGAGCATGGGCGTGACCAGTTCGCCGTCGATGACGAACAGGATGTTCATCGATCCCACCTCTTCGACATACTTTTGCTCCACGCCGTCCAACCACAACACCTGGGTATAGCCGGCCTCATGCGCCTTTTCGCCGGCCAGCAGGCTGGCGGCATAATTGCCCATGGTCTTGGTGTCGCCGATGCCGCCGCGCACCGCACGCACATGCTCACGGGTCACCATAATTTTGACCGGATTGAACCCTTCCGGATAGTAGGCCCCCACCGGCGACAGGATGATATAGAAGCGATACGTATGCGATGCACGCACGCCCAAATATGGATCGGTGGCGATCACCGTGGGCCGGATATAAAGAGAGGTCCCCGGCGCGGACGGCACCCACGCCTGCTCGACGCGCAGCAGCTCCTTGAGCGCCTCAAGGGCAAAGGCTTCGTCGATCTTCGGGATGCACAATTTGCCGGCCGAATAGTTCATCCTTTTGAGGTTGGCCTGGGGCCGGAACATCTGGATATGGCCGTCTGCGGTGCGATACGCCTTGAGTCCTTCGAAAATGCCCTGGCCGTAATGAAAAATCATGGTAGCCGGGTCCAGCACGAAAGGCGCGTTAGGTTCGATGCGCGCGTTGTGCCAACCCTTATCCGGCGCATAATCCATATTGAACATGTGGTCGGTGAAAAGCGTGCCAAAACCAAGTTTGTTTTCGTCCGGCTTTGACTTCAACTGATCTCTGCGGGTAACGGTTAACTGCATGGACATCTCCTCAAACAATGGAATGGGTACATCGATCGCCGGCTGCAAGGGTGCGGACTGGCCGAATTGGAAAACAATAACACCACACCCCATCAACATGCAAGCCTGCAAGCATGCTTTTGGCAGCTATCCGGGCAAGCCTGAACAATGCCGGCAATTGTCACCGGGCCAGATTCCATCATTTGATGGGACTTTGATGCCGTCGGCCGTTGACCGTGGTGATTGTTGACACACCATCAGGATGTTGTTATGTGAATTTGCTTGGCACAAAATGGCGGATTGTTCACATTTGATCGTTAGATCTCCATTCCGTACCTGTATCTATGGGATAGAAAGGGTGCCCGCCCACAAATAGGCGTATTGGCCGTTTGTCGATGGGCACAAATAGGAGCTCGCATGAAAGAAGTTGTTATTGCCAGCGGCGCCCGAACGCCGGTGGGGCGCTACATGGGTGCCCTTAAAACTATCGAAGCATATGACCTGGCCGCCCTGGTGATGAATGCCGCCGTGGAAAGAGCCGGAGTCGACCCGGCCGATGTGGACGAAGTGATCTTCGGCCAGGCGTATCAGAACGGTGAATATGTCAACATCGCACGGATGGGACTGCTGACGGCCGGCTGGCCGGACACCATCACCGGCGTTACCCTCGACCGCCGCTGCTGCACCGGTCTGGACGTGGTGCGTTTCGCCGCCTCCCTGATCCAATCCGGAGACGCCGAAATCGTGGTGGCCGGTGGGGTGGAAAGCATGAGCAACGCCGAGTTCTATCTGCCTGGCAACATCAAATGGGGCGTGGGCGGCACCGGTGGCATGCCCCGCGGCCACGGCGACCTGAACATCTGGGGCCTGCGCTTCTACGACCGCATCCAGCGCGCACGGGTCATGTCCCAACCCGAATTTCGCTTTGGGGTTCTGCCCTCGATGATGGCCTGGGCGGAAACCGCCGCCGAAGTCGAACAGATCTCCCGGGAAGCCTGCGACCAGTGGGCCCTGGAAAGCCACCAGAAAGCCTGCGCCGCCATCGCCGCCGGCAAGTTCAGCGAAGAGATCATCCCCGTACCGGTACCCCAGCGCAAGGGTGACCCGATCCTGGTGACCCAGGACGAAAACCCGCGCAGCGACACGACCCTGGCCCAGCTGGCTAAATTACGGCCCGTGCTCGGCGGGGTCTGCACGGCCGGCAACTCCTCCACTGAAAACGACGGCGCCGCCGCCGTGGTGGTCACCAGCCGGGAAAAAGCCGAAGCGTTGGGCATCGAACCCATGGCCACCTTCAAGGCTTGCGTGGTGGCCGGCGACGACCCGCGCCACGCTTACCGAACTGTGGCCGTGGCAGCGGACAAGGTACTGAAAAAGACCGGCAACTCCATCGAAGAGATGGAACTGATCGAAATCCAGGAGGCCTTTGCCGCCCAGGTATTGGCCGATCTGAAAGAGATGGGCGTGAGCCCGGATGATTATGGCAAGGTCAATGTCAACGGCTCGGGCATCTCCCTGGGTCATCCCATTGCCGCCACCGGCACCCGTGTGCTGGTCTCCTTGCTGCACGAAATGCGGCGGCGCGGCACCCGCATGGCCATGGAGTGCATCTGCGGCGGTGGCGGCCTGGGCATCGCCGGCATTCTGGAACGGAAATAGTCCGGCTTCGCCGGCATCAGCACAACTCAGCGATACGGTTTCGAATAAAAAACTTAAAGGGAGTCAACCATGGATTTCAAACTTACCAAAGAACATGAAATGTTGCGCAAGGCCGTACAAGATTTCGCCAAGAAGAAAATAGCCCCCTTCGTGGACGAATGGGATGCCAAACACTATCTGCCCATTGAAGAAGTGATTCGTCCCATGGGCGAACTCGGATTTTTCGGCGCCGTGATCGGTGAAGAATACGGCGGAGAAGATATGGGCTGGCTGGCCGCCTCGATCATCACCGAAGAGATCGCCCGAGTTTCCAGCTCTCTGCGCGTGCAGTACAATCTGTTGGCCCTGGGCTGCGCATTTCCCATCTATAAATACGGCACCGAAGCCGCCAAACAAAAGTATGTACGCAAACTGTGCGAAGGCGAATATCTCGGCGGCTTTGCCATCACCGAACCCAACGCCGGATCCGACATCATGTCCATCGAGACCGAGGCCGAAGAAAAGGAAGACTGCTTCATCCTCAACGGCTCCAAGACATGGATATCCAACGCCAACCAGGCCGACGTGATCGTCTGCTACGCCTTCACCGACAAGGCCAAGAAAGGCAAGGGCCTCTCCGCCTTCATCGTGGAGCTGCGCAACTTCAACGGCATCAAGACCACCGACCTGGACAAGATGGGCTCCTACTCCTCGCCCACCGGAGAAATCTTCTTCGACGGCACCCGTGTGCCCAAGGAGAACCTGCTGGGCAATGTCGGCGACGGCGCCAAAATCGTCTTCGGCTCCCTGAACAACACGCGCCTGTCGGCCGCCGCCGGCGCAGTGGGCTGCGCCCAGGCCTGTCTGGACATCGCCACCAAGTACTGCAACGAGCGCGTTCAGTTCGGCCAACAGATCGGCAAGTTCCAGATGAACCAGGACCTGATCGCCCAGATGGTCTGCGACGTGGAAGCGGCCCGCCTGCTGGTCTACAAGGCCTCCCTGCAGAAAGACGCCGGCCAGCTCGGCAACGGCATGGAAGTGGCCCAAGCCAAATACTTCGCCGGCGAAACCGCCATGAAATGCGCCAACTACGCCCTGCGCATCCTCGGCGCCTACGGCTACTCCACCGAGTATCCCATCGCCCGTTTCTACCGCGACATCCCCACTTACATCATGGTGGAAGGCTCGGCCAATATCTGCAAAACCATCATCGCCCAGGATCAGCTCGGATACCGCAAAGCCAACCGGTAGCCGACCTGCCACCGGAACGGCCTGTTCGATCTGCGATCCGGTACGTAACAATTTGAAGGCCATCGCCCGATATCGGGCGATGGCCTTTTTGCATGGCAACGGCGTCAATCAATTTCAAGGAATTCTCCAGCAGCTCCAACTGAATGTGATTCACATTGGAAGGCATGCATAACAGAAACCGTTTGATAGAAAAATTAGCAAGCCAACAGGCATGTATTCTTTTTTGTCGCAAAATCGTTTTGGAAAACAAGCCGAATCGTCTCTTGCCCGGAGTGGACACGATTGATACAAAGCGATTGAAAGAACAGGCACGAACCGGGGTGCCGTCTGCAAACACGTATGAAACCGAAGGTGGCGTTGAAAAAGGAGGGCAGCGATGGGAATTTTATCTTGGATCGTCATGGGCTTGATCGTTTCAGGAAAAGCCTGGCCGCGCTGCTCGGTACGGATGATGACAACTTGGTCGAAGAGACGGTTTCTGTTTATCGGGAGCGGTTCGGTGCGGTCGGCCTGTTTGAAAATCGGGTCTACGACGGCATCCCCGAAATGCTTCAAACCCTCTCAAGCTTCGGCCACATGCTATATGTGGCGACTGCCAAGCCATGGATTTTCGCCGAACGAATTGTCGATCATTTCGGCCTCAGCGGCCACTTCAAAGGGATCTACGGCTGCGAGCTGGATGGCGAACGGGGCGACAAGACAAGTTTGATCGCCCACATCCTGGATGCTGAATCCATCGATTCGTCCGAAACCGCGATGATCGGGGATCGCGAGCACGATATCATCGGGGCAAAGGCAAACAGGATTCCCGCTTTCGGCGTGCTCTGGGGGTACGGCACCAGGGACGAGCTGGAAGCCTCGGGTGCACGCGCCTGTTTCGGAAGTCCGAGGGAGATCGCAACCGCCTTCAATGGAGCGCCCGATTCCCAATCGCTGTCATTTCCTTCAAACGGCGCCGCCGACCGCGCGGGCTCAACCGGTAAAATGGCGCCAGTCTTTTGGGATCGGCGCCGGCCAGGCAGCCGGCGGCGATGAGGTAGTTGATCAGGGTGGTGCGCACTATGCCCATCCGGCGCCAGCGCCGACCCGAGGTGATGGCCGCACCGGGGGCCAGCACGATGCGGCCCAGCCCGGCCATGTTGCGGGCCAGGAAAAGGTCTTCCGCGATAGGCACCTCGGGGAAACCGCCCGCCTGCCAAAAACGTGCTCGGCGCATGAACAGGGCCTGGTCGCCGTAAGGCAGCTTGAGCCACCGCGCGCGCAGGCGAGCCACAGCCTCGATCCAGCGCATGGTCCGGCCCTGCAGATCGGTCTTGAACTGGAAGGCGCCCATGGCCACGCGCGGATCCATGAGCGCCTCGAAAATCTGGAGATCGAAATCAGCGGGCAGGCGGGTATCGGCATGCAGAAAGAGCAGCACCCGCCCCCGGGCCTTTGCGGCGCCGACGTTCTGCTGCACGGCCCGACCGGGCGGCGTGACCAGCACCTCCGCGCCGGCGCGGCGCGCCAGCAGCAGTGTCTGGTCGCGGCTCCCGCCGTCGACCACGAGGGTTTCGACACCCGGGCGCAAGGTCTGTTCCACGGCTGCGGTAATGCGCGGCGCCTCGTTCAGGGCCGGAATGACGACACTCAGGTAGGGCCGACGCCAATCATAAGCCGGCCGCCAGACGCGCAGATCCTCGGGCGTGTCCGTGTCGTCGAGGGGCGGCAGCAGGGCCGCCGACAGGCCTTGCTGCATGGCCAGATCCAGGCTTTGGTCGAGCACCCGGCCGGTCCCCCACGCGATGCCGTCGAACACCCCCGCCGGCCGCCGGGTTCCCACCAGCCAGTAACCGCCGTCCCGGCTCGGCCCGAACACCAGGTCGTGGGAGTTAAGGGCCGCGAACGCCTGCGCCAGGTTCGATGCGGACAGGCCGGGAACATCGGTTCCCACCAGCACCACCTGGCGTGCTCCCCTCGCCAGGGCGTTTTCAAGGGCGCTTTGCATGCGCCGGCCCAGCCCCCCCTCTTTCTGGGGATAAAGGCCGACCCGCAGGCCGGCCAGCCAGCGTTCCATCTGCCCCGGCGTGCCGCCGGTATAGGCAACCTCCACCGGCGCCAGGCCGGCACGCACCATCGTCGCCAGGGTTCGCTCAGTCAATTCGCGTTGAAGCTCGGCTGCCCCCAAAGGCCCGAGCAGCGGTATCAGCCGGGTTTTGGTCTCTCCGGGACGCGGATAGCGGCCGAACAGGATGAGTCGGCGTTGGGCAGATGGTTGCGGCATCGACGGGCGGCGTTTCCTTTCCGAGCAGGATATACAATTTCTATCATGGGTGCAGGCGGTAGTCACTGTTTGTATGATAGCAAGATCCCGTATGGGCGGGCTTTATGCCCGCCCGCAACGCCCACTTGGCTGAATGACATTGAATAAGACCGCATCGCAATGGAGATGACAGGCCCGCAATTCCGCTTGACGGCCCGCACGTTTTCACCTATCAATCATCGCGATGGATTCAATCAAGCCACCCAGGGCTTGATTCCAAAATGAGTTATGCCATAGGCTCAGCCACCCAGACTCATGTCGGGTGGCTGTTTTCTTTGGGGTAATACACCGTGAAGCTGCTGGTTATCGACAACTACGATTCGTTCACCTACAACCTGGTGCAAATGTTTCGCCAGTACCCGTTGACGGTGGAGGTCTATCGCAGCGACGCCATCGATCTGGACCGCTCCGAAGCCCTTCGGCCCGATTACATGCTGATCAGCCCGGGGCCCAAGGATCCGGCCAGCGCCGGCATCTCCATGGACCTGATCCGGCACTGGTACCAACGGATTCCCATCCTGGGGGTCTGCCTGGGTATGCAGTGCCTCAACGAAGTGTTCGGCGGCCGCACCGTTCCGGCGCGCCATCCCATGCACGGCAAGACCAGCCCGGTCACCCACTTCGGCAAAGGGATCTTCGCCGGTTTGCCCAATCCCTTTCGGGCGGCCCGCTATCACAGCCTGGCCGTATCGCCGGCTCCCGCGGCGCTGGAGAATGAACTGGTTATCTCCGCCCGCAGCGACGATTACACCATCATGGGGCTGTGCCACCAGCGCTACCCCCTGGGCGGCGTGCAATTCCACCCGGAAAGTTTTCTCACCGAACACGGTTATACCCTGGTGGAAAACTTTCTCAAACTCGGACCCATGGAAAATCCCCATGACCAACGCATCGCCCACTAAACCGCCGATCCCTCCGGCCACCCTGACCGGCGTGCACGTGCGGCCTTACACACTGAAAATGCCGTTCATCGATCTGGCCGCACGCTTCGCCCACCTGCCCGGCACGGTCGTGCTGCTCAGCGGCGGGGAGCAGGACAGTGCCCGCCACCATCTTTTGGGCATCGATCCCTGGATGACGCTGCGAACCCGCAAAAACCGCCTGGCCCTCAGCCTCGACGATCGGTCCTTTGAACTCTCCGGTTCGGCCATCGATCTGCTGCGCGAGATCGTCGCCACGGTGCGGCTTCCCGAGGGCGATTGGCCGGGCCCTCTGGCCGCCGGGCTGATGGGCTACCTGGCCTACGATCTCAAGGACGACATCGAACGGCTGCCCAAAACCAGCGTGGACGACCTGCGACTGCCGCACATGCTGTTAACGGCACCGTCCCTCGTCGTGGTGCACGATCGCAAAACCGAATCGACCCGGCTGATGGTTCCGTTGCGCCGGGAGGCCGGAACCGATGCCGAGCACATCGTTTCTCGATTCAATGCCGCCGTGAACACCTTCCCGGCGGAGAGAGAGTCCTTCACCATCGGCGCCGAAGGGCCCTCCTCCAATTTCACGGCCGACCAGTACCGCGCGGCCGTACAACGGATCATCGATTATATCGGCGCCGGCGATGTCTACCAGGTCAACCTCTCCCAGCGTTTCAGCGTGCCCTTTCAGGGCAGTGCCTTTGCCTACTTCAGGCGGCTCTTCTCGCTGAATCCGGCCCCCTTTTTCGCTTTCATTCAGGCCGGCGACCACCAGATCGTCTCCACATCGCCCGAACGCTTTCTGCTGCAAAACGGCCGTCACGTGGAAACCCGACCGATCAAGGGGACGCGTCCGCGCGGCGGCACGGCCGAAAAGGACGAGGCCCTGCGCCGGGAACTGCTCGAGAGCCCGAAAGACGATGCCGAGTTGTCGATGATCGTGGACCTGCTCCGCAACGACATCGGCAAGGTGTGTCGGGCCGGCAGCGTCAAGGTGGCCCACCACAAACGCCTGGAAGCCTACGACAATGTCTACCACCTGGTCTCGATCATCGAAGGCGAACTGGATAAAAACCGGAACAGCGCGGACCTGATCCGGGCCGCCTTTCCAGGCGGTTCGATCACCGGCTGCCCCAAGGTTCGCGCCATGGAGATCATCGACGAACTGGAGCCCTGCCGGCGACATGTCTATTGTGGCAGTATCGGCTATATCAGCTTCCACGACACCATGGATCTCTCCATCGCCATCCGCACGGCCACGATCACCGGCGGATCGCTCTGCTTCTCCGTGGGCGGCGGCATCGTCTTCGACTCCGACCCCCAGGCCGAATACGAAGAGACCCTTCACAAGGGCCGAACCCTTATGGCCGCCTGCCAGAACGAATGCACGCTGCCGGCGCCCGAGACCATCGTGTGGCACAACGGCCGGCTGATGCGCGCGGCAGACACCCGCGTCTCCATCGCCGACCAGGGACTGCTCTACGGCTTCGGCCTGTTCGAGACCATCCGGGTGGATCGCGGAACCGTCCCCCTGCTCGACGGTCACGTGGCCCGATTCGACCGCAGTTGGCGCGCCCTGATGCCCGACGCCCCCCCCGACCTGACATGGGCCGACGTCATTGCCCAGGTGGTCGCCGCCAATGATCTGTCCCGACGCTGCGCAGCCGTTAAAATTCTGGCCACCCGCGGCAGCCGCGATCGAGCGCCCTGGGACCACGCCCTGTTCGTGACCGCGCGGCCCTACATCCACCGGCTGAAGACGCTGAAAAAACCCGGCATCGTCCTGGGCACCTTCCCCCACCCGCGCCAGAGCCCCCTGGCCGGCCACAAAACCCTCAACTATCTTTACTACCTGAAGGCCGGCCAATGGGCCAGGGAGAACGGATACGACGAAGCACTGGTGCTCAATCCGGACGCAAGCGTGTCGGAGACGCACACCGCCAATCTTCTGATCGTCAATGGCGCCGAAGTGATCCGCCCCGCATCGCCAACGGCCCTGCCAGGCGTGATGGCCGAAGCCGCCTGCCGGCTGCTGGCCCAGTGGGGATTTCGTATCCACGAAACCATCGTCCGGCCCGAAATGCTGCTGCAGGCCGACCAGGTGCTGGCCGCCAATGCCCTGATGGGGACCGTGTCGGTCATCGGCGTCGATGACAAGATCCGCCCCGAAGGCGGAGATCTCTGGCGACGAATCAACGACGCGATTCTTCCCGACTGGAACGCAGACTGAATGCGCCTTCGGCGCAACGAAACATTCGAGTCTTAAATTTTGATAAACCCGTATCAACTCTCTGACCTGAGTCGCCGAATAAAGCACAAGATCAAGCCGCGCGAAATTTTGGGTTGACAGCCCGGTCAAATTTTCCTAAATCATCCGCGATCGTCGACATGACGAAAAGCGGCTCAGCGGGTGTCCCATCATCGCAACCATTAACGCGCTTGAGCCCCGCGATAGCGATTATCGCGTCTTGCCCTGCCGCGCAGGTATGTCCGAAAGCCCGTCTGGCTTTAAGACCCGATCGGTCCGATCGCTCTCATATCTGAAGCATGTCTCGGAACCTCCGCCCATCTCTCATGGGACCGCGCGGCGAGATGAACAGGCTGTCACACACGCCAATCGACCCAATCTGAAACGTGAAGATCTCCCATTCTGTGTTGCGTCGTGTTTTGCTGCGTCACGGCGGAGACTCGACCGCGGCGCGTATGTTCTTCCGGCGTGCGGACGAATTCTGACGAAAAACGATGGTTCATCCCAACGTTGCCCGGGCTGATCCTTTTGCAAAGGATGCCCCAACCCAAGAAAAGAAGAAAGAGAAAAGGAGGAATCCCCATGCCGACCCCCGCTTACCTGACCATCCAAGGCGCCAGCCAGGGCCACATCACCGAAGGCGCTTTTACAAGCACCAGTGTGGGAAACGTCTACCAGGAGGGCCACGAAAACGAGATCCTGATCCAGGGATTCAAACACGAGGTGACCGTGCCGACCGACCCGCAGAGTGGGCAACCTACCGGCCAACGCGTGCACCGGCCCCTGGTCGTCACCAAAGTGTTCGACAAATCTTCGCCCATGCTCTACACGGCGCTCTGCTCGGGCGAAAAACTCAACACCTGCACGCTCAAATGGTTCCGGACAGATCCGTCCGGCACCCAGGAGCACTACTTCACCATCGAGCTCGAAGACGCGATCATCACCGACATCACGGCGCACATGCCCAACTGCCAGGACCCGGGCATGGCCCACTTCACCCATCTGGAAGAAGTCTCTTTCACCTACCGAAGCATCACCTGGACCCATGAAGCGGCCGGAACCTCGGGATCGGACGACTGGCGGTCGCCCAAAGGATAAGCAAGGAGGGAAAATGGCCGGTCACACGGCATCCAATCAATCCCGCTTTCACTTCCGGGCCGGCGGCATCTCTTTCCGGGTGGCCGCCTTCAAGGCCCGGGAGGGCCTGTCCGAGTTGTACCGCGTGGAGTTGAATCTGGCCGCCGAAGAGGCGATTGAAACGGATGCGGTCCTGGGCAATAGCGGTCTGTTGACCATCGACAGCAACGATGGCGATCGGTTTTTCCATGGTATCGTATACCAATGCCGGCACACCGGTCGATCGGGACGTTTCCATCTTTACGACGCTCTGCTGATGCCACAGGCCGCCCTGCTTGACCTGCGCCACGACTGCCGGATCTTCCAGGATCTGGATGTGCCCGGCATCGTGGCCCAGGTCTTCGAGGAGGCCGGCATCACTCCTGAGGCCTATGTCTTCCGTCTTCAGGAGAAGTATACCCGGCGGAATTACTGTGTACAATACCGCGAAAGCGATCTGCATTTCATCCGCCGCCTGCTGGCCGAAGAAGGCATCTTCTTTTTCTTCGAACACGCCCGGGATCACCATCGCATGGTCTTTGGCGACGGCACGGTGTGTTATCCTCCCCTTCCCGACGGAGACCCGATATCGCTGAACCCTGGATGCGGGCTATCGGCCGACCGGGAGACCCTCCTAACGGTCCAGCACGAGCGACGCATCACGAGCGGCCGCTATACCCAGCGCGATTTCAACTTCAAAAAGCCGGCCCTTGACCTCACCACCGGCGATCAGTGCGAGCGCTTTGCCCGCCTCGAACGCTACGATTATCCCGGCATCTATGCGCTGCCCGAAAATGGCCGCCGACTGGCTCGGGTACGCCTGGAGCAGACGGTGATGACCCGCCGCACGATCCAGGGGCAGGGCGTGGTAGCCCGCTTTGTTCCCGGGTTTACGTTCCATTTGGACAGCGGGGAAAGTGCAGGAGATTTTCTACTCCAGTCGATCGTTCACCGCGGCGAGCAGCCCCAGGTCTTGGCCGAACGAAGCGCCCAGGGCCGGGGTACCCGATATATCAACGACTTCGAGGCCCTGCCCGCCGACGTGCCCTTCCGACCCGCACCTATGCAAAAACCCATGGTTCCGGGTATTCAGACCGCCATCGTATCCGGACCGAAAGACGAAGAAATTTACACCGACCGGTACGGGCGGGTAAAGGTCCGCTTTCACTGGGACCGCCGGGGTCGGTGCGACGATCGCAGCTCCTGCTGGTTGCGGGTGAGCCAGAGCTGGGCCGGCACCGGCTGGGGCAGCATGTTCATCCCGCGCATTGGCCAGGAGGTGGTGGTCGACTTCCTCGAAGGCGACCCGGATCGTCCCCTGATCACCGGCCGGGCCTTTCACGGCGAAAATCCGCCACCCTACGACCTGCCTGCCCACAAAAGCATCTCTACGTTCAAAAGCCTCTCCACACCGGGCGGCGACGGCTTTAACGAAATCCGTTTCGAGGATCAACATGCGCATGAACACATCTTCGTCCATGCCCAGCGGGACATGGACCTGCAAGTGAACAACGACCGCCGCACCCGCGTGGGCGCCAATGCCCATATCCGCATCGAAAAGGATGTGATCGAAGCGATCGCCGGCAGCAACCACCTCACGGTCCGCACGGACAGCATCCAGCAGGTCGACGGCAGCATGTCCCAAACCGTCGGCCGCGACCGCCAGGAGAAGATCGCCGGCCATTACGGGCTGGCCAGCGACCGCCAGATCCATATCGACGCCGGCACCGCACTGGTCATTTCGGCCGGCAAGGCCCTGACCCTCAAAGCCGGCGCCGGATTTATGACCATCGATGCGGACGGGGTGTCGCTGGTCGGACCCCGCATCAAACTCAACAGCGGTGGCCGCCCAGGCACGGGCCGCGGCTGTATCGTCCAGGCCCCGCGACAGCCCCAGGAGGTGATCGGGGCGTTGCCCGGCCAAACCGATTGTCCGCCGGTCGCGGGAAGGCTTTCACACGGGAAAGCGTCACCCGATAATCTGGCGATGGAACCGAATCGCAAAAACGAATCGAACCCCCCCAAGATCGAAAACTTGTCGGCCAACTTTCTGCATGCCAAAACCCTGGCCGATTCCAAAATCGATTTGTCCGCATGGTTGAAAACAGGCTATGACATCGACGGCCCGGCGCGGATGACCAAACCCGGGCCGCTCGATTCGTCTTTCAATGCCATCTGGAACCAGGGGGTGCCGACTGGAGAGTATGGGCTGCGTCTGAATGGGTTTTGCCTTGATGCGGAGGCGATCAAGGGATCTCAAGGGATCGAAACACAGGATAAAAGCCATGGTTCATGAGCGCATCAACCGCATCGACATCGGGTGGCAGGATCTGTTCAAGCCGATCCAGGGGCTCAAGACCGCCCCGGAAAACGATCCATTGATCAATCAGATCGCCATCCGCAAGGAGACGCTGCCCATCATCCTGATCCCCGGCATCATGGGCAGCCGGCTCAAACAAGCCGCGGGTGGGGATAAGGTGTGGGATCCGGATGCCAAGGCATTCATGCTGAGAAAGTATGGGCGCATTTTTATCACCCCCGAGGATCGCAAAAAGTATCTCATCGGGGATACAACTTACAGCGAAGATTTCCTGGCCGTCGACCCGGACAACGCCGAAATACCCGAAGCGGGACGGGATCGCGGGTGGGGCGCCGTGGCCTGGCAGCATTACGGCAGCCTGCTCGGCGCCCTGGCCGGCCACGAGTGGCCCGCGACTTTAGATGTCTGCTTCGACCTTCCAGTGTACGCCTTCGGCTACAACTGGACCGATTCCAACCACGCCTCGGGCCGGGCCCTGGCGGACTACATCGACCGGGTGATCGATGAACAGGGCCGGATCCAGCCCTGCCGGCAGGTGATCCTGGTAACCCACTCCATGGGCGGACTGGTGGCCCGCTCGGCCTGCAAACTGCACGGCGCCGAATCCAAAGTGC
>DHGT01000049.1:0-13367 GCA_002402905.1 Desulfatitalea sp. UBA4791
ACACCCTTGGGGATGCGTCCGCCCAGGCGGGTGAATTTTTTCGGGTCGCGCAGGAAATCGACCACCTCGCTCAATTCCTCCTTGGCCTCATCGATACCCGCCACATCCTCGAAGGTGACCTTCTCCTGGGAGTCGGACATGAGCCTGGCCCTGCTTTTTCCGAACGAGAGCGCCTTGCCCCCGCCCGATTGCATCTGCCGCATGAAAAAGATCCACACACCGATCAGCACGAGCATGGGGAACCAGGATATCAATATATTGTACCAGGGCGATTCGGTGGGGGGTTTGGCCTTGATGCTGATGTTCTTTGACCTTAAATTTCTAATGAGATCGGGATCTTCCGGTGTATATATGCGGTATTTCTGCCCGCTGATATCGGTTGCGCTGATTTCCTGGCCCTGGATGGTGACTTCGTTCACCCGATTTTCGTCGACCATGGCCAAAAATTCGGAGTATCCCAAGGGGGTTTCGGTGAGGTTTTGGGCGTTGAACATTTTGTAGAGCATGATCATCATCAGGGTGATCACGCACCATAACGCCAGGTTTTTATAAAAAGGGTTCAAAAAGAATACCTCCTCAGTAATTTGGTGCCGCCGACTGCCGGAATTGCCTACCATAATGCCCTTTGGGCCTTTTCGCAACTATTATCATTTCGGTTTCCATTCGGGCGATCGCCTTTACAACTGCTTCATATCGTTCATTCTATCGATGGATTCGGCCTCCATGTGCAGTACCCTCGATGTCTGCTCGTCGACCACCGCCAGACCGCTTCGGCGCACACCGACGACCCACAGAACCGTATCGCCGCCGATCACCAGGGGGACCCGTGACCTTTCGGGTTTGGGGATCTTGTGATCGATGAAGAGCTTTTTGAGCTTTTGGGTGCCCTGCAATCCAAAAGGTGAGATCCAGTCACCCGGTTTCGGATGTCGAATGACCAGGGGAAAGGTGAGCCGTTTCAGGTCGAAGAACGCCCGGTGGGGGCCACATGAGCGGCGCACCTCGTGCTCGAAGGCATGCTCGCTGGCGCGCTCGATCTGGAAGACCAGGCGCAATCCGGCTTCGGGGATCTCGATGGCCGCCGGAAGATCTTCCGCCGTGTCGATCACGTGCGTAAATTCAACCGCTTCGGCCGGCCATGTCGCCTGGGGACGGCCGCGGGGGGGGCTCTGGAAACGCCGAAAGCACAAACCGGTCACCGTTCGTTCGGCCCCGATGCGGCGCGGCAGGTGCAGACGGCGATGCTGCTGTGCTTCCGGAAGCAGGGCGACTATGTTTTCGATGTGCGCGGCGCTGAAGCGCTGGAGATTTCCTAACCACATCCGAAGTGCGTTTCGGATGATGCGGCGCTGGACGGGGCGAGGCGCGCAGACGAGTGAATCGACGCGCAACCTCAAGGATGTTGAATCCAGGGCGGCGACAGATCGCGTCAGCAGCGGGGCCAGTTGATCGTCGATCCAGCGATCCTCTTCGAAACAGATCGATGCCGTCCGGTTGAGAATCTGAACCAGGTTGGCATTATAGTCTTTTTCCAGATGGGGGATCAGTTGGTGGCGGACCCGATTGCGGTCAAACCTCACATCCATATTGGTCGGGTCATTCAACCAGGTGATGCCGAGTCGATCGAGACACGTCAGTATCTCTTTGCGCGTGACACGAATCAGGGGCCTGATGATCCGATCGCCTCGAATCGGAGGAATGCCTGCGATGCCCCGCATGCCGCTGCCCCGGAGCAGATGCAGGAGAACGGCTTCGGCGTTGTCATTGGCCTGGTGACCGACGGCGATTTTAGAAAAACCCTGTTGTGCCGCCGTTTGCTCGAGAAAGTCATAGCGTTGGGTTCGCAGCCAGGCTTCCAGGGAGCCATGTCCAGGAAAAGTGGCGAGCCGCGATGAGAAAAAGGGCACATCGAGATCTTCGGCCAGACGCTTGACCCATGCGGTTTCTTCGGCCGCGGTGTCGGGGCGCAGGCCGTGATCCAGATGAGCGATGCCCAAATCGATGGCATAACGGCATCGTAACCAGAACAGGACATGGACGAGGGCCACCGAATCGGGGCCGCCGGAAACGCCAACCAGCACGCGGTCCTCGGGGCAGAGCATGCCATAGTCATCGATGCATCGTTGGACCTTTAATATAAGGCATGATGTATCGGCCTCCTGGTAAGGAGGGTGCGGCTTTTTGGTATCGGGTGGTGACGGCATGCGCTACCTTGTCATCTCATCATCGGGAAGCATCAACGGACGGCGTTCAAGGATGTCGGTCTGGGTTTTTTTGCGCGTGGTGCTGTGTGCCACGGCCTCGGTTCTATGGCAGCCATGAATAATTGTCAACTTTACCTTGAAAATGCGTTGTCGCCAAATTATAATCGGTTCCCTGGTTGTGCTAGGCGGGGAGCTAGCGGTGCCCTCGACCCGAAATCCGCTTATGCGGGGCTGAATTCCCTCCCTAGGGTGATGCTCGAAACATGTTGCTTTGCAGGCCGGCCGCCGCGCAACAGACGGTCGCGAACCTCGTCAGGTCCGGAAGGAAGCAGCGATAAGTGATGCAGTCTGTGTCGCGGATCGATCCCGGCCATGTTGCAAGGCGATGTGCAAGGGCATATTCGAAGGGGGGTGCACAACCGATTCACCGAGTGCCCATCCACAAATGACCCATCGGCCGTTCCCCCAAATCTTGGTCTCTTATCCCCGATGCCCAAGGTCCGTGGCGCCTTGACATCCCCATAAGCCGTCTTATTTTTTTATCACTTTTCAGGGCTGTTCGAATTTCGAGCATTTTCAAGTGAATAGATTGGTTTCAAGGCGAATCGGAAAATCATTTTCAAGGAGTTTTAGGAGGCATGAGCAAGAGAATCGACATCCAGGAGGAGACCGACCTGGAACAGGCAGAGGCCAGCGAAAATGGCGTTGAGACGCCGACGAGAGGTCCGGACGGCAAGGTAGAGATCGAGGTCGAGCCGGAACCGGAAGCTTCAGCTGCAGAAGATGACGTGAAGAAAAAGCTGGAAGAAGCCGAGCGACAAGCAAAAGACAACCATGAACGAATCCTGCGCATATCCGCCGATTTTGAGAACTACAAGAAACGAACGGCCCGTGAAATGCAGGATCTTGTAAAGTATGCCAATGAAAAAATCCTGAAAGAGATGCTGACGGTCGTGGACGATCTGGAACGGGCCATCGAATCGGCATCCAACCATTATGACGCGAACGATCCCCTCATTCAGGGAGTTCATCTGACGCTCAGCGAAACATTGAAGATTCTGGAAAGACACCAGGTAAAACCCGTGGTTTCCCTGGGTGAACCGTTTGACCCCAGCTTCCATCAAGCCATGATGCAGGAAGAGGTGCAAGACCAACCTCCCAACACCGTCGTTAAAGAGTTGCAGAAAGGGTACCTGATTCATGACCGACTATTGAGGCCTGCGCTGGTCTCTGTTTCGAAAACCGGCGGCAATGTCAATCAAGAAAACAACCAGTGATTTCGAAAACTATAGAATGTCCATATATGAAATATTCAAGGAGGAGATCAAATGGGCAAGATAATTGGAATTGATTTGGGAACGACCAACTCTTGTGTGGCGATTATGGAAGGCAGCGACAGCAAGGTCATCACCAATCCCGACGGTGGGCGTACGACCCCATCGATTGTGGCCATTTCTGAAGGTGGTGAGCGTCTGGTGGGGCAGATCGCCAAGCGTCAGGCCATCACCAACCCGGAAAATACGGTTTTCGGCGTCAAGCGTCTGATCGGGCGTAAATTCGACTCGGCCGAAGTTCAGAAGGATATCAGCAATCTTCCCTACAGGATCAAAAAGGCTGAAAACGGCGATGTTCGCATTGAGCTTCGTGGGAAACTGTACAGCCCTGCCGAAATTTCTTCTTTCATTCTGTCGTACATCAAGAAATACGCGGAGGATTATCTTGGCGAACCGGTTTCCGATGCCGTCATCACCGTGCCGGCCTATTTTAACGATAGTCAGCGGCAAGCCACCAAAGACGCCGGGAAGATCGCGGGTTTGAACGTGATGCGGATCATCAACGAGCCCACGGCGGCGTCGTTGGCCTATGGTTTGGACAAACGCCGCGAAGAAAAGATCGTGGTCTTCGATTTGGGCGGCGGCACCTTCGACGTCTCGGTTCTGGAGATCGGCGAGGGCGTCTTCGAGGTCAAGGCGACCAACGGCGACACCCACCTGGGTGGCGAGGATTTCGATCTGCGGCTCATCGATTATCTGGCCACGGAATTCAAAAAGGAACAGGGCATCGATCTGCGAAACGACAAAATGGCCTTGCAACGCCTCAAGGAGGCGGCTGAAAAGGCCAAGATGGAGCTGTCGACCTCCATGGAGACCGACGTGAACCTGCCGTTTATCACCGCCGACGCCAGCGGCCCCAAGCATCTCAATATGAAAATCAGCCGGGCCAAGCTCGAGTCCCTGGTGGCCGACCTGCTCGACAACATAGAAGGCCCCTGCCGGACAGCCATGAAGGATGCGGGGCTGAGCAATTCGGAGATCAACGAAGTGATCCTGGTCGGTGGTATGACGCGTATGCCGGCCGTCCAGGAGCGCGTGAAGAGAATATTTGGCAAAGAGCCCAATCGCAGTGTCAACCCGGATGAGGTCGTGGCCCTCGGTGCCGCGATCCAGGGCGGCGTGCTCAAGGGGGATGTGAAAGATGTGCTGTTGCTCGACGTGACGCCCCTGTCATTGGGTATCGAAACCCTGGGCGGCGTGATGACCCGTTTGATCGAGAAAAATACCACCATTCCCACCCGCAAGAGCCAGGTCTTTTCGACGGCCGCGGACAGTCAACCGGCGGTGTCGATCCATGTGCTTCAGGGTGAGCGCGAGATGGCCGCCAACAACAAGACCCTGGGACGATTCGAGCTGGTGGGGATTCCCCCGGCACCGCGCGGGGTCCCGCAGATCGAGGTGACCTTCGACATCGACGCCAACGGCATCGTCAAGGTGTCGGCGAAAGATTTGGCCACCAACAAGGAACAATCGATCAGCATCACGGCCTCCAGCGGCATGAGCAAAGAGGAGATCAACCAGGCCGTCAAGGATGCCGAACTGCATGCCGAAGAGGACAAGAAGAAAAAGGAACTGGTGGAGGCGCGCAATCATGCCGACAGCCTGATTTATTCCTCTGAAAAATCGCTCAAGGATCTGGGCGAAAAGGTCGATGCGGAAACGCGCGGCAAGGTGGAGTCGGCCATTGCCGATCTTCGCAAGGCCATGGATGGTCAGGATGTCGAAGAGATCAAGCGTCTCAGTGAGCAGCTGACGCAGTCATCCCATAAGCTGGCCGAAGCCATCTATCAGCAGCAGACCGCTCAGGGCGAACAGGCCGCAGGCGGCGCCGGCGGGGCCGGCGCTGGTGCGGGTCAGCAGGCCGGTGGCGGTGGTGCCGCACACGACGATGACGTCGTGGATGCCGATTTCGAGGAAGTCAAAGACGATAAGAAGTAGTCTTTTTTAATTCGATAGAGCGTCTTAAAAACCCGCCGCAGCAAGAGCTGCGGCGGGTTTTTTAATGGTGTTATATCTGGAAGCTCTCCCTGGCGCCGGCGAATTTTTCGCGCAGTTTGGGCTTTTCGATTTTTCCGGTAGGATTGCGCGGTACGTCATCGAAGATGATTTTGCGCGGGCGTTTGTAACGGGGTAGTTGTTCACAGAAGAGGCGCACCTCTTCCTTGGTCAGGGTGTGGCCCGGCTTGACCTTGATGATCGCGGTGGCAATCTCCCCCAGTCGTAAGCTGGGCAATCCGATGACCGCCACGTCCGCGATTTTGGGGTGGCTTTGAAGAAAGTCCTCGATCTCCACGGGGAATACATTTTCGCCACCGGTGATGATCACATCCTTCTTTCGATCCACCAGCCAGATAAATCCATCTTCATCCAGGCGGGCAATGTCACCGGTCAGGAGCCATCCTGATTTGATGGCATCTGCGGTCGCTTCCGGATTGCGATAATATTCGACCATCACGCCAGGGCCTTTGACGATCAATTCGCCCGGTGTGCCGGGTTCGACGGGATTGAGATGGTCGTCCACGATGCGGTATTCCCAGTCGAATCCGGGAAGACCGATGGCGCCCACCTTGTGCATGTTTTCCACACCGAGATGAACGCAGCCCGGCCCGGTGGACTCGGTCAGACCGTAATTGGTGTCATATTGATGGTTGGGAAAAATTCTCTGCCACTCTTTGATCAGACTGGGCGGCACCGGCTGGGCACCGATATGCATCAGGCGCCACTGGTCGATGTGATAATCACGCAGCTTGAGGTCGCCGCTTTCGATGGCGAACAGGATATCCATGGCCCAGGGAACCAGCAGCCAGACCACCGTGACGCGCTCTTCTGAAATGGCTTCCAGTATCCAGCGCGGCTCCACGCCTTTTAAAATAACGGCGGGCGCGCCGACGATGAAGTTGCCGAACCAGTGCATTTTGGCGCCCGTATGATAGAGGGGGGGCAAACATAGAAAGTTGTCGTCATGCGTCTGGCGGTGGTGGTGGTTTTCGATAATGCAGGCCGACTCG
This sequence comes from Desulfatitalea sp. UBA4791, assembly GCA_002402905.1. Taxonomy (GTDB): domain Bacteria; phylum Desulfobacterota; class Desulfobacteria; order Desulfobacterales; family Desulfosarcinaceae; genus Desulfatitalea. The sequence goes on from DHGT01000049.1 coordinate 6,547, forward strand.
AGATTGCGATGGGTCAGCAGGGCGCCCTTGGGGGTGCCGGTGGTTCCGGAGGTGAAATAGAGGGCGGCGGCGTCGGTAATTCCCAAGGGGATGTCCACCGGCCGGCTGGCGTGGGCCTGCAAAAAAGCAAGGTAGTCGACGGCATACTCCGGGCACAGCGTCTTCGGTCCCACAAAAACATAGGAGCGCACACATCGATTTAAACGGGGTTGGATGTCGTCGATTCGTTCGATGAATTCGGGCCCGAAGATCATCAGCTTGGCTTCGGCCAGCAGCACGCAGCGTTCGATGGTAGCGGCAATGAAGCGGAAGTTGAGCGGTACCGCGATGGCGCCGCAGCGTAAGATTCCGAAATAGATGGGCAACCATTCGATGCAGTTGGTCATCAGATGGACGACTCGGTCCCCCGGCGCGATGCCGGCGGCCATCAAGGCCCGGGCCAATTGGTTGGCCTCGTCGTCGAAGCTCTGCCAGGTGATGCTGGTGCGTTTGTTCTGGGCGGGGTCACGTTCGATGAGTGCGGTTTCTGCGCCGTACATGCGCGCATTGCGGGCCAGGATTTCAGTAATCAACATGATGTTCCCTCGTTTGGCGTTGAACCTGTTCGAACCGCTGGTTAACAGACTCCTCTCTATTTATCAAGCTGCCCCGCGAGCCTGACAGCGGCGATGAACCCGCTTTCACGCAACCCCTCGAATCCATTTCCATCCCTAAATAGGTCTTGAATGTGATTTGGATTTTGCCTAATATGGCGCAATTTATCTCATGGATGAGGGGAATTAAAATGAAAGTACTCGTGAGCGACAACCTGGGTGAAGTCGGGATCAAAATGTTTCAGGAGGCCCAAGGCATCGATGTGGATGTCAAAACCGGCCTTGCGCCGGAAGAGCTCAAGGCCATCATCGGTGAATATGATGCGCTGGTGATTCGCAGCGCCACCAAGGTCACCGAGGATCTGCTCGATGCGGCAGTCAATCTCAAGGTGGTCGGGCGCGCCGGTATCGGCCTGGACAATGTAGACATTCCGGCTGCGACCAGTCGTGGCGTGGTGGTGATGAACACCCCCACCGGCAATGTGATCACCACGGCGGAACACGCCATCGCTATGATGATGTCCCTGACGCGTCATATTCCGGCGGCCACCGCTTCGCTCAAGGCGGGCCGCTGGGAGAAAAAGAGCCTGGCCGGCCGGGAGCTTTATAAAAAGACGCTGGGGCTGATCGGCTATGGCAAAATCGGGGCCATCGTGGCCGACCGGGCCCGCGGTTTGAAGATGCGCGTGGTGGTTTACGATCCTTATGTCACACCGGAAAAGATCCAGAACGATGGGTTCGAGCCCTTGACCCTGGACGAGCTCTACAAACAGGCGGACTATATTACGGTCCATGTGCCAAAAATGAAAACCACGGCCGGATTGCTGAACAAGGATGCTTTCGAGCAGATGAAGAACGGCGTGATGATTATCAATTGCGCCCGTGGCGGTATCGTCAACGAGGCCGACTTGTACGAAGCCATCGTCGCCGGTAAAGTCGGCGGTGCGGCCCTGGACGTGTTCGAAACCGAACCGCCGGGTCAAATTCCCCTGCTCGAACTCGACAAGGTGATTTGTACGCCCCACCTGGGTGCCTCTACCATGGAAGCCCAGACCAATGTGGCCGTCATGGTCGCCCAGCAGATCATCGACTATCTGACGACCGGCACCATCGTCAATGCCGTGAATGTTCCTTCGGTGACAGGTGAAGTGTTGGAGAAGGTCGGTCCCTATCTGAAACTGGCCGAACAGTTGGGTGCGTTGCAGGCCCAATTGATCAAGGGTGCCCCCAGGGAGATGATCATCGAATATTACGGCGACTTCAAGGGGGTCGATCTGTCGCCGGTGACAACGGCGCTGTTGAAGGGGCTGTTGGCCCCCATGGTCAAGGAGGTGGTGAATTTCGTCAATGCCCATGTCCTGGCCAATCAACGCGGCATCAAGGTGACCGAAACCACCGTTGCGGCTCACAAGGAGTACACCTATCTGATCACCGCCAAACTGGTGACCACCGAGGGCGAAAACGTGGTCTCGGGAACGATCTTCGGAAAAGAAGATACCCGGGTGGTGCGCATCAACACCTTCCGTCTGGAAATGATTCCGCTGGGCCATATGGCGTTGATCTACAATCAGGATATTCCCGGTTCCATCGGCGAAATCGGCACCTGTCTGGGTAAACACAATATCAACATCGCCCGAATGCAGGTAGGGCAAGAAGAAGGTGGGGACCGTAACATTATTTTCCTCTGCACGGATACGCCCATTCCCAGCGACGTCGTGGCGGAACTGCGCGGTCTCAAGACCGTAAAGAATGTGACGCCCTTGGAATTTTAGCGAGCTTGGCCTCGGATGGGCAGGTGTTCCAACTGAATGCGATGCATCTACCCGGCCCTTCACAGCAATGGGCTGCGACCGTGGGGTGTTGAACCAAACCGAAGACAAAAGAGCAAGAGGATGCTTAAGGAGGTGAGGGAACTATGTCCGACGACCGTAAAGAAGAGAAAAAAAGCCAGTCGGAGAGCCAGACAAAGAGTTACACATTACCCAAAATTGATTTTTCCACCTTTATTTTATCGCTGAACTCCTCTGCTCTGGTACAGCTCGGGCTCATCGAGGACCCTGCCTCGGGTCAGAAGACGAAGAATCTTCCACTGGCGAAACAGACCATCGATCTGTTGGCCATGCTGGAGGACAAAACCAGAGGCAATCTGACCCGCGATGAGGATAACATTCTCAAGAATCTCCTCTATGAGCTGCGTATGCTCTATGTCAAAGAAAAAGCTTAACGCATAGGGTGACACGACAGCGAACCTGGTGGGCCTTGGCACCCGATCGGGGGAATTATCATGTTGGCGCACACGGCAGAGCAACCGATCAACGGACCGGTGCAGGAAATGGTGTTGCGTGCTCCGGCCAAAATCAACCTCTGCCTGCATGTCATTGGGAGGCGACCGGACGGATATCACGAACTGTTCTCGCTCATGTGCGGTGTGGCGCTCTATGACCACCTGGTGCTCGGTATCGGCGCCGCTGAAAACACAATTCAATGCGACCATCCAGGTGTGCCCGCTGATGAGAGCAACCTTGCACTCAAAGCGGCATTGCTCTTCAATCAGACCCTTGATCGTGACATCGGTATTCGCCCCCAACCTGTATCTATCCGATTGACCAAGCATATTCCGGCCGGCGGCGGCCTCGGCGGCGGCAGCAGCGACGCCGCCGCCATGCTCAAGGGGCTCAATGATCATTACGGTGCGCCTTTTGACCGCCAGCGGCTTCTGGCTCTCGCCGTGCGTCTCGGAGCAGATGTGCCCTTTTTCATCGATCAGCGTCCTGCCCTGGCCGAGGGCATCGGAGAGCGCCTGACGCCCTACCATGGATTGCCTGCATTCGGGGTCGTTCTGGTCTGCCCTGACTTTGGCATCTCTACTGCGCAGGTCTTTGGAAGCCTCAATTTTGGATTGACAAAATCGAAAAAAAAACTTAGGTACAAGCCTTTTAAAAACGGAAACTTCAGTGCAACGGATCACTTGCACAACGATTTGGAAGCCGGTGTGATCCGCCGTTTTCCAGTGATTGAAAAAATCAAGAAAATGCTTCTAGATCAAGGCGCTATCGGTTCATTGATGAGCGGTAGCGGATCGACGGTGTTCGGGCTGTTTGAGGACCAGGAAGCGGCCGGGCGCGCAGCGAAGCGCCTCGATCGTCCGGATGCATGGCAGGTATTCGCCACCCGATTGCTGGTATGACTGATATATATGACGGATATATTGGATCGGCGGTCGGAAAGGGTACCGTAAGTCAATTCCAATTCTGCTGGGGCGTCGTCAAGCGGTAANNATTCGGAGGTTCGAATCCTCCCGCCCCAGCCAATTTCTTTGATGGCATGGCCGAGGGGTTAACAGGGGGGCAAATACATCGTGGCAAGCAGAACACTCAATGATTTCTGGATCTTTTCAGGCAACTCCAATCAGGCCCTTGCAAAACGAATCTGTGAATACCTGAAGATGCCGATGGGCGGCGCGAAGGTGACCACCTTCAGCGACGGTGAGATCCAGATCGAAATCGAAGACAACGTTCGCACCAAGGATGTATTCATCATCCAATCCACCAGTTCTCCGGTAAACCATCATCTGGTTGAACTCCTTCTGATGATCGACGCCGTGAAACGTTCATCGGCCAGAAGCATCACTGCGGTCATGCCGTATTACGGATATGCGCGCCAGGACAAGAAAGTGGCCCCGCGCGTTCCCATCAGCGCCAAGTTGGTCGCCGACCTGTTGACCACTGCAGGCGCCGACCGTCTGATCACATTGGATCTGCACGCCGGTCAGATTCAGGGATTTTTCAATATCCCGGTCGACAACCTGTTCGCCGCACCGGTGCTTTTGAATTACATCCGTAGAAATCTGCGTGAGAACATCGTCGTCGTATCGCCTGATGCCGGCGGTGTCGAGCGCGCCAGGGCCTTTGCCAAGCGGTTGGATGCCGGCCTGGCCATCGTGGACAAACGCCGCACGGCCCCCAATGTCGCCAAGGCCATGGCGGTCATCGGCAATGTGAAGGACAAAATTGCCATCATTTTGGACGATATGGTCGACACGGCCGGTACATTGACGCAGGCCGTCGGCGTTTTACTGGAAAACGGCGCCACCGAGGTGCACGCCTGCTGCGCCCATTCGGTGCTGTCCGGTCCGGCGCTCGATCGCATCAAGGCCAGTGATTTGAAAAGTCTCGTCGTCACCGATACGATTCCCCTTTCCCCTGGGGCCGCTGCTTGTGAAAAGATCAAGGTGCTCTCCATTTCAGAACTGGTTGGAGAGGCCATTTTGCGGAGCTATCGGGGAGATTCGGTGACGTCGTTGTTTGTATAACCCATTTTTTGTTGTGTAAGGAGGAATTTTTCTTTGGATAAAATAGCGCTTAATGCCAAAATCCGTACAACCAAGGGAAACAGCCCTGCCCGGGCACTGCGTCGGGAAGGCAAAGTGCCGGCTGTATTGTACGGTCCGAATACGGAACCCACCATGATTTCCATCGATGCGAACGAGGTGGAGACAATCATCAAACGAGGCGGACTGGGGCGATCCATCTTCAATTTGAGCTTGGACGACGGAAAAAAGGAGACCATGGTCATGATCAAGGAGCTCCAGTCGCATCCGGTTTCCAGGGAGGTGTTGCACGTCGATTTCTACGAGGTTTCGATGGATCGGAAGGTCTGGGTTTTAGTTCCCGTGGTGACCACCGGAAAATCCATTGGTGTGGAAAATGGCGGTATGCTTCAAATCATTCGCCGCGAACTGGAAGTCGCCTGTCGTCCCGACGCGATTCCCGCTTCGATTACGATTGATATTTCGGATCTGGATGTCGGTGATGCCGTGCATGTGGCCGACATCGCGACACCGGAGAATGTCGAAATTCCGCACGATGTGAATTTCACGGTGTTGACCGTGGTTTCCACCAAGCGCGAAGGCGCCGAGGCGGATGAGGGCGAAGGCGAGGGTGCTGAAGGGGAGGCTGCCGTAGCCGCCGGGGAAGAAGAATAGATCGATTGGCCCAGGCGATTGAGGCGCTTTGAGGATGAAGCCGCAGAACGGGGCTTATTTGATCGCCGGGCTCGGGAACCCCGGGTCCGAATATGCAGTGACCCGCCACAATGCCGGTTTCTTGGTGATTGATCAACTGGCCGAGGCTTTCAAGATCGACGTCCAGCGTAAAAAGTTCGACAATTTGTTTGGCCGGGGGCGCATCAAGGGGGTGGACGCCCTGCTGGTCAAACCCCAGGCTTACATGAACCGCAGCGGACCGCCGCTGCAGCGCATAGCCGATTATTTTGGGATTCAACGCGAGGCGATGGTCATAGTCCATGATGACATCGACCTGGCCTTTACAAGATTAAAAATCAAAGAGAAAGGGGGCGATGGCGGACACAAGGGGATCCGATCGATCATTGAAGCCTTTGGGAATGGCGATTTTACAAGGGTGCGGCTGGGGGTAGGCAGATCCGACCGGGCCGCCAATGTCGTCGGTCATGTACTGGGCACGTTCAGCGCCGATGAGCGCACCGTACTGAGCGACTTTCTCCAGAGGGCGTGTGAAGCGATCGTGACGATCCTGACCGAAGGTACGAAGATAGCGATGAACCGATATAACCAGAAGTCAAGTTAACCATTTTAGGTAGGGAGGAGAGAATGGACGCTGTAATGAACAATCTTCCGTTGTATTGTACGATGATTGGTATCGTCGGTGTAATCTACTCGATTATCATCGCCGGTATCGTCAAGAGCGCGCCTGCTGGAAACGAGCGCATGAACGAGATCGCCGGTGCCATTAAAGAGGGCGCCATCGCCTATCTCAATCGTCAGCTCAAGAGCGTGGCCATCGCCGGGGTAGTCATTTTTGCGATCATCCTGATCGGTTATGGCTCCACCAAAGGCATGAACGTGGGCATTACCACCGCCCTGGGCTTCCTGATCGGTGCCGTGGCTTCCTACGCCGCCGGTTACATTGGCATGCGCGTGTCGGTTATCGCCAACGTGCGCACCGCCGAGGCAGCCAAAAAAGGGTTGGCCGCCGGTCTTTCCATGGCCTTCAAGGGCGGCTCGGTGACCGGTATGATCGTGGCAGGACTGGCCCTGACCGCGGTGGCCGGTTTCTACACCGTGACCCGTGACGTCGTGGCCCTGGTCGCCCTGGGCTTCGGCGGCAGCTTGATCTCCATCTTCGCCCGTCTGGGCGGCGGTATCTTCACCAAGGGCGCCGACGTGGGCGCCGACCTGGTGGGCAAGGT
>DHGT01000049.1:13389-18630 GCA_002402905.1 Desulfatitalea sp. UBA4791
ATGGCCGCCGACCTGTTCGAGACCTATGCCGTCACCGCCGTGGCCGCCATGCTGTTCGGCAGCCTGATGTTCCCCAAAATCTCCATCGCCACCGAATTGCCCCTGGTGTTGGGCGCCATTTCGATTATCGCCTCGATCATCGCCGCCTTCTTTGTCCGTCTGGGCAGCAGCGGCTACATCATGGGCGCCCTGTACAAAGGGATGTTCGGTTCCGCCATCCTGGCCATCATCGGTTTCTACTTCGCCATCACCAAGATGATGCCCGTTCTGGAAGTGAAACTGCTGGCCACCGGCGTCGCCAAGACCATTCCGGCCATCAATATCTTTTATGCATCCCTGGTCGGCATCGTCCTGACCGTCGTGATCGTCATCATCACCGAGTACTACACCGGCATCCGTCAGCCGGTGAAGAGCGTTGCCGAGGCCTCCACCACCGGCCACGGCACCAACATCATCGCCGGTCTGGCCGTCTCCATGCAGTCCACCGCCCTGCCGGTCATCTCCATCTGCATCGGCATCTTCATCGCTTACAACATGGCCGGCCTCTACGGCATTGCCATCGCCGCCATGGCCATGCTCTCCATGACCGGTATGGTCATCGCCATCGACGCTTACGGCCCGATCACCGACAATGCCGGTGGTATCGCCGAGATGGCGGAGATGGATGACAGCGTGCGCGCCGTCACCGATCCGCTGGATGCCGTGGGCAACACCACCAAGGCCGTGACCAAGGGTTACGCCATCGGTTCCGCCGGTCTGGCCGCCCTGGTTCTGTTCGCCTGCTTCATATTCGAGTTCACCCTGCATGGCGGCGACAAAGTCATCCGGTTCGACCTGGTCGATCCCAACGTCATCATCGGCCTGTTCATCGGCGGCCTGTTGCCCTACCTGTTCGCCTCCATTGCCATGAAAGCGGTCGGTAAAGCCGGTGGCGCCGTGGTCGAGGAAGTGCGCCGTCAGTTCCGCGAAATTCCGGGCATCATGGAAGGCACAGCCAAACCCGACTATGCCAAGTGCGTGGATATCGTCACCAAGTTCGCCCTGGGCGAAATGATAGTGCCGGCCCTGCTGCCGGTTGTGGCTCCCATCGTTATCGGCTTCCTGTTGGGCAAAGAGGCCCTGGGCGGTCTGTTGATCGGTTCCATCGTGACCGGTCTGTTCGTGGCCATCTCCATGACCACCGGCGGCGCGGCCTGGGACAATGCCAAGAAATATATCGAAGACGGCCACCTGGGCGGCAAGGGCAGCGATGCCCATAAAGCAGCCGTTACCGGCGATACCGTCGGCGACCCGTACAAAGATACGGCCGGCCCGGCAGTCAACCCCATGATCAAGATCCTCAACGTGGTGGCGCTGTTGATGGTTCCGTTCCTGCTGTAATCGCCAAAACAGCCTTTTAGTCGGCTGAAGAATGATAAGGATCGGCACTTTTGTGCCGATCCTTTTTTGTTGCAAGAAAAAGGGCAAAATGCTATGTTTGCTACCTGACTCTAACCTTAACGAACGCCGTACGTGCGTTCCCGGTGTGTGAATGACCAACTCGGTAGAAGAAAATAAAGACGGCCCGAAAGCGAAAACCAAGCGATTTGGTATCGGCGATCTGGCCGTGTATCCTGCCCATGGTGTCGGTCGGATCGAAGCGATCGAGACACGCGTGGTCAATGGCGAGAAGCATGATTTCTATATCATGAAAATTCTCGAAAACAACATGGTCATCATGATCCCCACATGGAATGTCGAATCCGTGGGGTTGCGCGACGTGATCGGTGAAAAAGAGGTTCCCAAGATTATGGGGGTGATGACCTCCAAGCGGGACCTGGCCATAGATAATCAGACGTGGAATCGTCGCTACCGCGAATACATGGATAAGATCAAGACCGGGTCTCTCTACGAAGTGGCCGAGGTGTTTCGAGATCTGTCCCTGCTGAAATTGAACAAGGACCTCTCTTTTGGCGAACGCAAGCTTTACGACACTGCCCATAACCTGTTGATCAAAGAACTTTCCACCGCCAAAAATTCCGACGAAAAGACCGTGGCCTCCGAAATAGAAGCCTTGTTCTCCAACGACGACAAGGCCTGATCCACAACCTGCCATGCCTCAGCCGGGCAATTTCACGCTGACAGTCGATACCGCTGGAAATGGGATGCGCCTGGACGCCTATCTGTCCCTTCACCTGTGCGACTGCTCGCGTTCCAGGGCGGCCGACCTCATTCAGAAGGGCTTCGTCCTCGTAGATGGCGTCGTGCGAAAATCGGCCTACAAAGTGAAACCCAACGACACGGTGACGGGGTGGGTGCCCGAACCGGAACCCGTTGATATCGCAGCCGAACAGATACCGTTGGAAATCCTTTACGAAGATCGACATCTGCTGGTACTCAACAAGGCGGCCGGTGTGGTCGTCCACCCGTCGGCGGGCCATGCCTCCGGAACGTTGGTCAATGCGTTGCTCTATCATTGCCCGGATCTGGAAGGCATCGGTGCCGAGAGGCGGCCCGGCATTGTGCATCGTCTGGACAAAGATACGACCGGGATTCTGGTGGTGGCCAAGAGCAGCGCCGCCCACCAAGGCCTATCGGCCCAATTCAAGGCACGCCGGATCGGCAAGATCTACATGGCCCTGGTGGCCGGCGATCCTTCCAGCGAGAGTGGTGTGATTGATTTGCCGCTGGGCCGGGATACGGGCGAACGCAAAAAGATGGCCGTGGTGGACCGTGGAGGAAGGGCGGCGCTTACCCTCTGGCAGGTGCAGGAACGTTTCGGCGGAGCGACCCTGCTACGGATAGCCCTGAAGACCGGGCGAACCCACCAGATTCGGGTTCATTGCACGGCCATGGGGCACCCCATCGTCGGTGACCCCGTCTATGGTCAACGCCGCAGCGTGCTGCGTCGACTCCAGAATGCACCGGTTCTGTGCGAGATTCTCCAGCGGCCCCAGCGCCAGATGCTCCATGCATGTCGCCTTGGATTGACCCATCCGATCAGCGGAGAATCGCTGACTTTTGAAGCGCCTTTGCCGGTCGACATGCAATCCATACTTGACGCCTTGCGCCATCTGAACGACCATAGACTTTAGGTTGCTGCTCTGGAAAACTGAAGCGGCCTCTAAAACCGTGGATGCAAACGATGATTGGCGATGGGTCGAGAGGTCGCCTCCAACTTCCCGAAAAAGGAGTGAATAATGAAGCTGCGCAACGGTGCCGAGTATATCGAAAGTCTGCGGCAATTACACCCCAGAATCTACTATAAAGGCCAGATGATAGAAGATGTGACCCGCCATCCGGCCACCGCGCCGCATGTCCGGGCGGCGGCCATGACCTATGCGCTGGCCAGTAAGGCGAAGTTCAAGGATCTGGCCACCGCCACCTCCCATTTGACCGGACGGACCATCAGCCGGTTTACTCACATTCACCAGAACATCGAAGACCTGATCAAAAAGATCAAATTGTTGCGGGTACTCGGGCAGAAGACCGGCACCTGCTTTCAGCGATGTGTGGGGTTTGACGGTATCAATGCCGTGTATTCGGTAGCTTATGAGGTCGATAAGAAATATGGCACCGACTATATGGAGCGCTTCAAACAGTGGCTGACCCGGATCCAGGATGAAAATCTGATGGTCGTCGGGGCCATGACCGATCCAAAGGGCGATCGCTCCAAGGGACCTGCCGATCAGAGCGATCCCGACCAGTATGTCCGGGTCGTCGAGCGCCGGGAGGATGGCGTGGTGATCCGGGGCGCCAAACTGCACATGACCGGGGCGGTCAACTCCCACGAGATTCTGATCATGCCCACCACGGCGTTGGACGAGCGTTCCCGTGATTATGCCATCGTGTGCGCCATTCCCATCGACGCGCCTGGGATTACGCTGATTTTCGGGCGTCAGGCCGGCGACGATCGTCGGGATCACCTGGAGCGCATCGATGTGGGCAAGCCGCGTTTCGGCGTGGTCGGCGGTGAGGCGGTCATCGCTTTCGAGGACGTTTTTGTCCCCAACGAACGAATATTTATGAACGGTGAGACGGATTATGCCGGGTCCCTGGTCTACCGTTTTGCCGCCCACCACCGGGCCAACTACGGCGCCTGCAAAACAGGACTGATGGACGTGCTCACCGGCGCGGTCAGCTACCTGGCCCAGATTCAGGGTACGGCCAAGGGGTCTCACATCAGGGACAAGGTCACCGAGATGATCCACCTGAGCGAGACGCTTTACAGTTCGTCCATTGCCTGCTCGGCGGAAGGACAACCCACTCCCTCGGGCGCCTACCTCGTCGACACCATGCTCGCCAACGTCTGCAAGCAGAACGTCACTCGCTTTCACTTCGAAGTCGCCCGCCTGGCCACCGACATCGCCGGGGGCTTCATCGCCACCATGCCCAGCGAGTATGACTTGGAAAGTGAGGCGGTGGGGCACCTGGTGGAGAAGTATTTCAGCGGGGTCTCCGAAATTCCGGTAAAGGAGCGCATCAAGATCGGCCGCCTGATCGAGGCCATGACCGGCGGCACCGCCATGGTCGAGTCCATGCACGGCGCCGGATCGCCCCAGGCCCAGCGCATCATGATCTTCAGGGAGGGCCGATTGGCCGAGAAGATCAAACTGGCCAAGGCGTTGGCCGGGATACCGGGGAGGGGGAAGGGGAAGGGTAAAGCTGCGGGTGGTGGCAATAAGTAAGGGGATAGGAGAGAAAAGAAGTTTAAGAAGTTTAAAGTGTAAAGTTTTAAGTTTAAAGTGGTGGAATTCTGTCGATTTTAAAGAACATCCTCCTATCCTGCCGGAACATGGGTGCTGGTCACCTCGGCCAATAATCTATCGCCGTTGCCCGTCAGGCGCGTTCGCACCACCGAGACCTTGCGCCCTTGGCGCACAAAGCGGGCTTCGGCCTTGATTTCGCCGTCTTTCTGGTTTGCAAATAGGGAGATATGCAGATCGATGGCGAGAGGGAACCCCTTGCCGGACGCTTCCGCCGAGTGCGCCTCCAACACTAAAACGGAGGCCGTGACATCGGCCAGCCACACCATGGCGCCGGCTTGAACCACGCCGAACGGGTTCAGGATGCCCTTCTGAACAGGCATCCGGCTGATGACACACACGCTACTTCTTTCTATGATGGAAAAAGCGATTTGTCCGCTTCGTTCCGAGGATTGGATATGCTCGTGCAGCCCATTCATATATTCGAAAGACCTCCCCATATTCGAGTCAATCAATCGACAGCATGCCTTCAATTAAAACTTAACACTTCAAACTT
>DHGT01000062.1:0-37793 GCA_002402905.1 Desulfatitalea sp. UBA4791
AACTTTAATCTTTAAACTTTAAACTTGAAAACTATCCGTTCCTACAACAACCCCGTCCGGCGTTTGGGTTTTTTCAAAATGAATCCGACGATCATTCCCAGAAACACCAAACCACCGCCATAAAGCAATCCCTCATAAATCTTGTTGTTGGCCAATTTGTTGAATTCGCTCTCAAATTTTTCGGCTTTGGCGCGCGCTTCTTGAAGCTCCTTCACGTTTTTTTCATAGGTGGCTTTGAATTTAAGAAATTCGGCCGATTCGCGCTTCAATGCATCGTAGGCATTTTGCACCTTGTTTAATTCGTCCCGGGTCTGCTTGAGCTCATCTCCGACCGTGCGGTTTCCGGAGCTTAAATCGGCGATTTTCTGTTCGAGCGCCTTGTTCTGGGCGATCACTTCGTCATGTTTGAGCTGCAGGCGCTCCAATCGAAGCGCCGCGGGGGGGGTCGACGTCAGGAAGCGGTTCTGCACCCAGCCCTCTTTGCCGTTGGCCAACCGGATCTGGGACCACTCCTCGCCCTTATCCAGAAGCTCCACGAGCGTACCTGTGGGCACCAGGGCGATGATCTTGCGATCCGTGGCCGGCCCTGTACGCAGGGTGATTTCAAATTCCTCGGACACATACCGGTTTTCTGCAAAAACGAAGGATGCACTCAGCAGCGCGCAAAGCACGACGCAAAGGCCTACTTTCATCGATCGATTCATTGAATCATACTCCCCTGGGGTTTTTTAGCCGCGGATAGCATCCATGTCGCCCCTTTTCGGCTGGTGGTCGGCGAGGGCCGGAATGGTCCGTATTCTTTGATGAAAATTGAGCTTCTGTCAATAATTTCTTTGATTAACGCCCATATTATGCTAATTTATTTTAAATTTCAGTATAAAAGGGAACCTGGATGATCGCCTACGATTTGCAATGTTCAAACGGCCATCGATTCGAAGGCTGGTTTGAAGATGCCAAAACCTTTGAAAAACAGAACAAGCAGGCCTTGATCGCCTGCCCGATTTGCAACGATACGGCCGTCACCCGCCTGCCGTCGACCTTCGCCATCAAAGGCATCAAAAGCTCGCAACCGACGACCTTCAAACCCAAGACGCCGGCCGAGGCCGAAATCATCATGCGCGCCATTTCAGACTACGTGGAAAAAAACTTCGACAACGTGGGTACCGATTTCGCGAAGGAGGCGCTCAAAATCCATTATGGCGTCACCGAGCCACGCAACATCCGCGGTGTCAGCACCAGCCAGGAAGAGGAAACATTGCGCCAGGAAGGTGTCCAGTTCTTAAAATTCCCAGCCGGCGAAGAAAAACCTGCACCCCCGTCATCTTCCGAATCAGAATCCGATTGAATTTCCCATAGCGCCCAGCCGCCATGACAGAAGACTCTGCCGCCTGCGCGGCTGGTCGGCTTCGACGGCAACCCGCACGGCCTTAGGCGAACCGACCAGCACCACCATCTGCCGCGCCCGGGTCAGGGCGGTATAGAGCAGATTGCGCTGCAGCATGACATAATGTTGGGTCACCAGCGGCACCACGATGGCCGGATATTCAGACCCCTGGGATTTGTGCACCGAGATGGCATAGGCCAGGGAAAGCTCATCCAGGTCGGTCTCATCGTAATCCACCTCGCGGCCGTCATATTCGACGGTCAACCGCCGCGATTCTGTATCGATCCGGCAAATGGTGCCGATCTCGCCGTTGAACACCTCCTTCTGATAGTTGTTGCGCAGATGCATCACCTTGTCGCGCAGGTAGAAACGACCGCCCATGGGTTGCCCTTGGGCCGCACCCGGATTGAGCGCCGCCTGTAACAACTGATTCAAATGCAAGGTGCCCGCCACGCCCTTGTGCATGGGGGTCAATACCTGCACCTGGCGCACACCGTCCAGTCCGGTTTGAGACGGAATATGGCGGGCGCACAAATCGACGATGGTCCGGGCGGTCTCCTCGGGTGTGCCTCTTTCGATAAAGGTAAACGGCTGAAGGGCGGCTTCCGAGGCCGCCGGGTCCCATCGGGGAATACAGCCCTGGCGCACCTGGTGGGCGCCGGCGACGATCGGACTTTCCGCGGACTGCCGGAACACGCTTTTCAACTCGTAGGTGGCGGCCGCCTGGGCATGGATCAGGTCGGCCAGGACCGTCCCCGGCCCCACCGAAGGCAGCTGGAACACATCGCCCACGAGGATGAGACGGGCCTGCAGGGGCAACGCCTTGAGCAGGTGCCCCATCAAAAGGGCGTCCACCATGGAGGCCTCATCGACGATCAGGGCCTCGGTGTCGAGGGGATCGTCCTGGTCGCGCTCGAATCCCCCCTCGCTCAAATTGAAACCGAGCAGTTTATGCAGGGTGGCGGCAGGACGTCCCGTCACCTCGGCCATGCGGCGCGCCGCCCGACCGGTGGGCGCGGCCAGGAGATAATCCCGGCCAACGGCTTCGAAAACCGCAGCAATGGCGCGTATCAACGTAGTTTTGCCGGTTCCCGGACCGCCGGTGATGATCACCGTGGGCTGGTTCATGACGCTTTGCAGCACGGACAACTGGGTGTCGGACAACTGGATGGCCATCCGACGGACGACGGTCTCCATGATCTGGTCGGCATTCACGGGCGGCGGGGGTACTGGTATGTCGCGCCTGGTCAGAATCCGGCGGGCGATCTGCACCTCGGCGTCATAAAGCGGGGCCAGGTACACCGGTTCATCCGGCGCGTCGGTGCAGACCACTATGCGTTCGTCGGCCGCCAGATCGGTCAAGGCGGACGTTACTGCGTGAAAATCGAGGTCGAAAGCGGTACCACACCGTTCGACCAACGCCTGGCGCGGGACGAACATGTGGCCCTCTTCGGCCGCCTCCTCGATCAGAAAATTGAGACAGGCCCTGGCCCGCTCGGCTTCGTCCACCGGCAGATCGGAACCGCGCACGATGGCATCGGCGATGTAAAACCCGATGCGCGGCAAATCGACGGCCAACCGGTAGGGTTCGGACTGCAGGATGGATAGCGCCTCCTGGCCATAGGTCTTGTAGATGCGGGCGCCGTAGGCCGGCCTGACGCCGTGGGTTTGTAAAAATGCCATCAAGGTCCGCACATGATGGTGGGCGCGCCAGGCCTCGCCGATGCGGCGGGCGGTCTCCGGTCCGATGCCGCGCACCTCGGCCAGTCGGTCGGGATCGTTTTCGATCACGGTCAGCGTATCGGCCTGGAAGTGGTTCAGCAGACGTTCCGCGGTCTTGGGACCGATGCCCTGGATCAGCCCGGATGAAAGGTAGCGCCGGATCTCCTCAACCCCCGAAGGCAGCAGCACTTCGAATTGTGAGACGCTGAATTGCTCACCGTAACGCGGATGTTGCCGCCAGGTACCGGTGAGTCGCAGGGTTTCGCCCGGCCTGGGTTCGGGCAGGTGGCCCAGGATGGTCAACAGGTTGCTATGGTCCGAAGGACGAAACCGGGCGATCATGTAATGGGTATCGGGATTGCGGAAGGTGACGCGCTCGATCTGGCCTTCCAGATGGGTGGCGGTTGGGGTTGGCATGGTCAGCGCCGATCGCCCGGCGAACCGGCACGGCCAAGAAGGTATCGGGCCGCATCCAGCAGATCGGCCACCACCAAGTCCGGACGGAGCTTCAGGTCGGCCAGCTCCTTTTCGGCCCGGATGCCATTGCCGGTGCGTACCAGAATGGTGGTGCCGCAGCCGGCATTGCGACCGCAAAGCACATCCTTGGCGCTGTCCCCGATCATGACGCTGTCGGCCGGGTCGATACCGTATCGCCGGCAGGCCTGTTGAATCAGGCCGGGCGAGGGTTTGCGGCAATCACAAGCCTCATCGGGCCGGTGGGGACAGAAGAAAATATCGAAAATGTCGCCGCCCGTGGCGGCCACAGCATCTTTCAACTTACGATGGGTCTCCTCCAGCAACTTGAGGGGCACCATGCCGCGACCAATCATCGACTGGTTGGTGATGACGATCAAATGGAAGCCGGCTTGGCTCAACAGGCGCAAGGCCTCCAGGCTGCCCGGCAGGAATTCGAACTCGTTCCAGTTTTTGATGTAGTCGGGTGAATCGCGATTGATCACCCCGTCGCGGTCCAGGAAAACCACCTTTTTGAGCTGAGCGGCGATCGCCAACCTCCTACTCCGCGACGATAAAGGTTTCGGGAAACCCGTTTTGCCGCAACAGCTGTTCGTATTGCTCGGCCTCGGCCAGTTCGGTGCTCAGGCCCACCCGGACCCGGTAAAAGGTGCGCACGCCATCGTCATAGGGCACCATGTGGGCATTTTTGTAAATCTGGTCCAGCCGCTGGACCAGGCGTTCGGCATTGGTCCGCTCGGCAAAGGCGCCCACCTGAAAGGTAAAATTACCGGAATAGTAATCCATGGGCCGGTAGGCGGTCGCTTGCCCCGCAGCCGATGATTCGACCGGCGCGCCCAGCGCGACGATCTTGACCGGCGCTGTTCCCGGCCCCACCACGCCGAGCTCGCTCGCGGCCGCATAGGAGAGATCGATGATGCGCCCGCGCACGAACGGCCCCCGGTCGTTGATGCGCACATCCAGGGTGCGATTGTTGTTGAGGTTGACCACGCGCACGAAGGTTCCCAGGGGCAAAGTCTTGTGCGCCGCCGTCATGGCGTGCATGTCGTAGATCTCGCCGTTGGAAGTCTTGCGGCCATGGAACTCGTGACCGTACCAGGAGGCCACCCCCTCCTGCTCAAAGCCGCGGGCGTGGGAAAGCGGCTGGTACCACTCGCCGTAGACCCGATACGGCTTGGGCTGGCCGGGCACCTCCGGCGGACGTGTCCGGGACGGCGACGGCAAAGTGGAACACGCCTGCAGTCCCAGAGACAATATCAACGCCAGGATTAAAACGGCACGGCGCGAATGCCTGCAAAACCGCGAATACACCTTGCCTAAATCGATGTCACGCCGCTCAAAGCAACTCAAGTCATCCAATCGCTATCATTCCTTCACTTTAAACTTAAAACTTTACACTTAAAACTCTCTTCATGTCATTCTTCCAAAGCAATCTTCAGCACATCCATCATTTTCCCCACAAAGTGGAAGGTGATATCGTTTTTCACCTTCTCCGAAATATCCACCAGGTCTCTCTCGTTCTCCTTGCACATGATGATCGTTTTGATGCCGGCGCGGTGTGCGGCCAAAACTTTTTCCTTGATGCCGCCCACCGGCAACACCTGGCCGCGCAGGGTGATCTCGCCGGTCATGGCCAGGTCTTTGCGAATCTTCCTGTTGGTCAGCAGGGAAACCAATGCGGTCAGCATGGTCACGCCGGCGGAGGGGCCATCCTTGGGAATCGCACCGGCCGGCACGTGGATATGGATGTCATGATTGTCGAAAAAATCCTCTTCGATCTTCAGCTCCTTGGCACGGGAGCGGATGAAGCTCAGTGCGGCCGTGGCCGACTCTTTCATGACCTCGCCCAACTGGCCGGTCAGCGTGAGGCCCTTCTTGCCTTTCATGGCCGTGGCCTCGATAAAGAGCAGGTCGCCGCCGACCGGCGTCCAGGCAAGTCCCATGGCCACTCCGGGCGTGCTCATGCGTGCCTTGACCTCGGAGGTGAATTTTACCGGCCCGAGGTATTCGGCCAGGTCCGAAGCCTTGATCGAGGCTTTTTTGATGCTGCCCTCCGCCACCTTGGTGGCCACGCCCCGGCAGACCGTACCGATTTCGCGCTCGAGGTTGCGCAGTCCCGCCTCCCGGGTGTATCCGGAGATGATGTTGCGGATCGCCCCCACGGCAAAGGTGACCTGGTTGGCCTTGAGCCCATTCGCTTGGCGCTGGCGCGGGACCAGATAACGCTGGGCGATCTTGACCTTTTCATCCTCGGTGTAACCGAGCAGCCGGATCACCTCCATGCGGTCGCGCAAGGCCGAAGGAATGGTGTCGAGCACATTGGCCGTACAGATGAACATCACCTTGGACAGATCGAAGGGCACATCCAGGTAGTGGTCCGAAAAAGAGAAGTTCTGTTCCGGATCGAGCACCTCGAGCAGGGCCGATGAGGGATCGCCGCGAAAGTCACTGCCCACCTTGTCGATTTCATCGAGCATGAAAACAGGATTGTTGGAACCCACGCGCCGCAATCCCTGGATGATGCGCCCGGGCAGGGCGCCCACATAGGTGCGCCGATGCCCGCGAATTTCGGCCTCGTCGCGCACGCCGCCTAAAGAGATGCGATGAAACTTGCGTCCCAGGGCCCTGGCGATGGAGGCGCCCAGGGAGGTCTTGCCCGTGCCCGGAGGGCCGGCGAAGCAGAGAATGGGCCCCTTGGAGTCCGGTTTGAGCTTGCGCACCGCCAGGTATTCGATGATGCGCCGCTTGGGTTTTTCCAGACCGTAGTGATCGTCGTCCAGCACCTTGCGCGCTTTTTTGATATCCAGATTGTCCTCGGTGCTCGTGTTCCAGGGCAACTCGGTGAGCCAATCCAGATAGGTGGAGGAGACGGTATACTCGGCCGATGAGGGGTGCATCTTGGCCAAACGGTCCAGTTCGCGCTCCGCCTCTTTGACCGCAACCTCAGGCAGCCCGCGCTCCTGGATCTTGGTGCGGTACTCCTCGACCTCCACGCCGCTCTCTTCGGTTTCTCCGAGCTCTTCCTTGATTGCCTTGAGCTGCTGACGCAGGTAGTACTCGCGCTGGCGCTTGTCCATGTCGCCCTTGACCTGGGACTGGATCTTGTTTCCCAATTCCAGAATGTTCAGCTGGTGATTGACCAGTTTGGTCACCAGCTTCAGACGCCGGGTGGCGTCCTGCAGTTCGAGCACCCGCTGTTTTTCGTCGGCGGCGGCATTGATGGTCGAGGCGATCATGTCGGCCAATGTCCCCGGCTCTTTGATGGTGTTGGCCATCTGGGCGATTTCGGCCGGCAGTCCCGGCGAAAGCTCCACGATGCGGGCGAACTGTTTCACCACGTTGGCCATGAGCGCCTGGGATTCATCGTCCTTGTGCTCGATGTCGTCGAAGTGCTCCACCTCGGCCTGCAGATAGACCTTCTCTTTGATATAGGATTTTATCCGGAAGCGGCTCAAGCCTTGCACCAGCATCTGGGCGCGGTTGTCTTCGGTCTTGGCCATTTTCAGAATCAAGGCACTGCAACCGATCCCGGCCAGGTCCTCCTCGCTGTCGGGACGGGCCTGTTCTTTCTTGGCGGAGACGACCAATCCGATGATGCGGTCGCGCGACATGGCTTCATCCACCAGCTTGATCGATTCCCCCTGCATCACCACCAGCGGCAATACCATCTTGGGAAACAAGGCGGCATCGTAAAGCGGCAATATAGGTAAAGTGGTAGGTAGGTTGTCTGCGCTATAGTCAACGGGGGTCTTATTTTCGGCCATCAAAACCTCCTTATCGTCGGTGTGGGGTGCGCGTGCTTTCATATGTTCACCTGCTTTCCGCTGGACATGGACCGAACCTGCCGGCCCGCCTTGCTAGTGACACTTCATTGTGATCATCCGTCGCTGATCGGAATCTTATGCGTCTTGTTCGTTTGAATCTTGAGCATGCGCACATTCAGAAAACCGTTGGAGAAATGCGAAGAGACGACTTCGGTATCCACCGGGGAAGGCAGGTACAGGATGCGTTCGAATTTTCCATAACGAATTTCGGCCAGGCGATAGGCCCCGTCGGCCGCCTTGGCCAACTCCTTGCGCCGACCCGAGATGCGCACGGCCTTGCTGTTGACTTCCACCTCGAGGTCCTCTTTCTCCACACCGGCCAATTCCGCCCGGATAAAGACCTCTTTCCCGGTTTCGTAAATATCCACCTGGGGCACCCAACCACAGTCTTTGCAGGCAAACATGGGGCCCACCGAGCGGGTCCTGAAGATATCCTGCAGCGTCCTTTCAAGCTGTGACCCGATGCGGTTGAACTCATCACCAAATCGGATTTTGACATAGTCCATGGTTGACTCCTTCCGTGAACGGTGCAGGTGTCGGCCTCGCCCGGCAGCGCATTCACACGCCCTGGCTGCGGACCGCGACCTGGTTGCTGAGGACTCGAAACGCTTGTACATTTAGACAATCGACGAAAACGACCGTAAAATAACATCGCCGCGCTGCTTTGTAAAGGTAATCCCCCGAAATGACCGGTAGTTGCGCTGTCTCAGGGACGTGTTGACAACCGGATCGATGTGATTAAAATGGACCCATGTTCAAGCCTATGGCGACACAAACAAGGAGGTGGGGTCATGACGGTGATACGGTGGGATCCTTTCAGAAACATGTCCACATTACAAGATCGCATCAATCGGCTTTTCGAGGATGCCTTTCCCCAAAATGCCGATCAGGAAGATCTGTCGGTCTGCGCCTGGCGGCCATTGGTGGATATCTTTGAGACCGACGATGGCGTTGCGATCCAGGTGGACCTGCCGGGCGTCAAAAAAGACGATGTGACCGTGGAGGTCAAGAACAACCTGCTCACCATCCAGGGCCTGAGGCAGGTCGAGCCCACCGTCAGCGAGGAAAAATATTATCGCCGTGAAAGGACGTGCGGCACCTTTCTGCGTTCGTTCAACTTGCGCTACCCGGTGGCGCCGGAAAACATCAAGGCATCGTTCAAAAGCGGTGTATTGACCATTCAAATCCCCAAGCCCGAAGAAGAAAAATCAAAGAAAATCAGCGTCAGTATCGATTAATCGCCTGATCGCCGGATCGTCCACCGCCGGGCACCTCTCCTCCAATGAGGGTGTCCGGCGGTCCAGGTGGGGTCCAGCCTGGACATCGCCCGTCCTGATGACCTGCTTCGCATAAAATCCCCATCCATTAAGCGTCCCTGGTGCCGTTGATCCACTGTTGCACTTTCAGCTCGGTTTGCTTATCATGCGCCCCATGGAAAAACACGGAAACGGCCGCGGCATATTGGCCTCCCAATACTTTTTATACTTCGGCACCATGGGCATGCACCTGCCCTTTTTCAATCTCTATTGCTACCAGCTCGGTTTCAGCGGCTTTCAGATCGGAAGCCTTTCGGGCATGCGATCGGTGACTTTGATCGTCTTCTCGCTTTTCTGGAGCGTTCTGGCCGACCGCCTCCATGCCCGGCGCCGGATCTACATCGGGTGCAACTTCGTCAGCGCCGCCGCATGGGGTTTCTTTCTCATGACCACCGATTTCTGGTGGATGCTGGCCATCACGGTCCTGTACGGGATCTTCTACGCCCCCCTCATCGCCTTCCTCGAAGCGTTCGCCATGGATGTGCTGGGCCGCAAAAAGCAGCGCTACGGCCGCATGCGAATGTGGGGATCGATCGCCTTCATCATCATTGTCCTGATCCTCGGCAGGATCATCGACGAATATGGCGTCAAAATCATTCTCGCCTTGATCCTGGCCGGCTCCTGGCTGCAAGCCCTGGTCGCCCTGGGGTTTCCGAAAACCAAGGCAGAGCGTCCGCACCCGGGGGGAGGCAACTGGCGCCACCTGCTCAACCATCATGTGGGCGTTTTTATGGTATGCGCCTTTTTGATGCTGCTCAGCCACGGCGCATACTACAATTTTTTCTCCATCCACCTGGCCGAATTGACCTACGGCAGCTTCTTCATCGGCGTGGCCTGGGCGGTCGCGGTGGCCGCCGAGATTCTGGCCATGCTCTTCTCCGAACGTCTATTCAGACGGTTTCGCTATGAAACGGTGCTGCTCGTCTCTTTTGTCGCGGCGGTCATCCGGTGGTTCGGGTTGTGGGAAGCTGAATCCATGGTCGCCATTCTGGCCCTGCAACTGCTCCATGCCGTCACCTACGGCGCCTTTCACATGGCCAGCGTGCTGCATATCGACTCGCTCGCGCCCGATGATGCGAAGACGTTGGGACAGGCGGTCAACAATGCCGTCACTTACGGCCTCGGCCTGATGGCGGGATTCTTTCTCAGTGGAGCCTTGTACAAGACCCTCGGCGCCCAGGGTCTCTTTGCACTCAGCGGGGTGGCCGCTCTGGTGGGTGGTTTGATTTTCGCTGCATACGAAATCGTGCGGCGTCGCAGGCAGGAGCATGCCCCATTCACAGATCCAAAAAATCTTCTGAAATAAGGTCCAGGTATTCTTTCAGCCGCGCATGTCCCACCAATCCCCCGGGGACCAACGGCAGGCGAAAAATTTCCTGATCGCCGAACACCTTGTCTATGGCGCTCGTTTCCTCATCCTGGCACAGTTTGTTGACGACCACCTTCTTTATGGTGATGCCGATGGCGGATAGTTTTTCACGAATGCGGCGCGCTTCGGACAAAGACAGTGTATCGTTGTTCATGACCAGGCAAATTTGAACGGCATCCGACAAAAAGTGCTGCCCCAGATGATTGTAGTTCTGGATCAAAGCACCCAGTTTGTCCTTCACCTTGTCTTGTTCGATCTCGATCTTCCCGATTTTAATTTTGGAGATGATCTCTTTTTTCTCATAAATCCGGGTCCGCAATTTCAACAACTCTTCCAGCCAGATCAGCGTGATAAAGGGCAATGAAAAAAACCTCAAGGTGAGCGCCGTGGGGGCCATGTCGAAAACAATGTACTCGTGATTCTCAAATCTATGAACGATATGTTCAAACGCCAGCAGCAGTGCATACTCTTCCAGCCCCGGCGAAAACTGTAGCACGTTAAAATAGTTCTGCAGATTGAAAGCGCTTTCGTATTGATAGGTTTTGGTGATTTGCGTCTGTGCGTCCTTCAGATATTTTTCAATCCAGAAATCCGAATCGACCTCCTTGACCATCAAATGCGCGTCGATTTTTTTGGGCTTTTCGCCGAAGTCCTGCTCGAATAGGTCTCTTTGGTTATGGGCCGGGTCCATCGAGACCAGCAATGTCTGGTGGCCGGCATCGGCCAGGCGCACCGAGGAGAGTGCCGATGTGGTGGATTTACCGACCCCGCCTTTACCAATAAAAAATAGCAGTTGAGGCCGCGACATCATTCGATCCCCAAAACCGAAAACAGTTCTCCCAAGGGGTCATGGGCCGTTGTCACCTTGTCGAGCATAATATCGAACTCCTTTTCCATGACTGGCAGCAACGCCATGGTGATGTGAATTGGCGGCGACGGAATCCCGATAAAGGCACCTAACACCAGCACGCCAAATATATTCTCCAACTCCTCGACTTCGTACTCGATGGTTTCCACGGCCTTGTAGCGCATGATGCCATCGGCGGTTTTGAAATATTCGACCATTTGTTCCTTGAGGCGTGAAAAAATCGATGGCATCACTCTCTCACTCGAAATATTCTTTTATCAAAAGCGATCCGCCGTTTTGACGGATAGTAATAGTAGACCGCATAGAGGGCCATGATGGCCGTGCCGGCGTAATGAAACCGGGGCAACCGCAGGATATGCGCGGCCAACGCAAAAAATGGGGTGACCATGGCGACACACAGCAGGATGCGTTCGAACCTGAGCCATTCTCCCGCAGAAGTATACTGGCGGCCGCGCATCTTATTCGCGAACAGGCTGCGGCACAATATCGGCAGCGCCACGGCAAAGACCACAGAAAAAATGAAAACCAGGGGAACGATCACCTCGGGATAAGGGGGGGATACGAACACCGGGCCATGAGCCTTTTCAAGGAGAAAAACGGCGATGCATCCTGCGATTGCAGGTGCAAGAAGAAGGACATACAGGCGCTGTAATGATGTCACCATAGGCGCGATAGAGAGATGGTGGAGAGTTCTGGCGCAACCGCCATTCGGTTCGCCGTGAGTGGTATCCATGTCTGGAAAAAGCGGAAGTATCGCCCAACGACGATACTTCCGCATATCACATCAGGCGGTTTCCGTTTTCAGTACGGGCTCGGGCTCTTCCTGGGTGAAAAAGAACTTGATGACCCCTTCCACCACGATCCAGCACGCCAGAAGCAAAATACACAGATTGACCACCCGCAGCAGGGTGTTGTGAGCGGCGCCGAAATTGATCTGGTTCAGAACCACGGCCCATACGGTCATGGCCGCCATGAACACCGCCGGAAGACCGGCCACCAGCCATTTCAGGCCGCCGCGGCGCTTCAGGTACAGGGTGATGATGATCAAGGCCAGAGCGGCCAGGGTCTGGTTGACGGCGCCAAACAGCGGCCACAATTTCAAAGCGCCATTTCCACCTGGCCCCGAGGCAAAGGCAAGCAACAGGGCGGTGCCGACGGCCACCGCGGTGGCGGTGTATCGATTGGCCAGGAAGTTGAGTTTCAAACCTCCGAAAAGCTCGGCGAGCACATATCGCTGGATGCGGGTGGCCGTATCCAGGGTGGTGCCGGCGAAAGAGGCCAGGAAAACGCCCATGATCACGATGCCGAACGATTTGGGAATACCCAGCGCGGCGATCATATTGGCAGACCCGTCGATAAAGGCCCGGGCGGCGTTACCGATACCGTCCGCTGAAGCCCAGGAAGCGTAGTGGGTGGTCCAGGCGGCCACGCCGGTCAGCGTTTCACCGGACTTGGCCGTATAGCCCATGCCGATGCCGGCCGAAACGGCAATAATCACCAGGGTGGCCAATGCCCCCTCCATCAGCATGGAGCCGTACCCTACGAAAAGAGAATCCTGCTCGGTGCGCACCTGTTTGGCAGACGTTCCGGAGGACACCAGGGAATGGAATCCGGAAATCGCACCGCAGGCGATCGTGATAAACAGGAAAGGCCACATGGGAGGTGATTTTTCCGGTGAAAGCTGCACCGCGGGGGCCACGATGTCGAGACGACCGCTGAAGGAGGCAAACAATACGCCCAGAATCAGCAACGTCATGGCCACCATCAACTGGTGGGAGTTGATGAAATCGCGGGGCTGCAACAGGGTGGTCACGGGCAGCACCGATGCGATGAAGGCGTAGGCCAGCAGGATGATCGTCCACACGCCGGTCGGCGGAATGCCTGCGATCGCCGGCATTTTAATCGGCACATAGGCACCGATGGCCACCGTGATGTACATGACGACCACGGCCAGAATCGACCACAGGGTGACGTTGGCCCCTCGCTTGTAAATCAGGTACCCCAGGTAGATGGCGATGGGAATCTCCAGCCAGACTGGAATCACGGACTGCGGGTACATGGCGAAGACCACGGCGATCACCAGGCCGAAAATGGCAATCACGATCCACAACTCAAGGAAAACGATGAGGAAAAAAAAGAACTTGGTGCGGCTGTTGACATACTTGGCGGTGTAATCGGAGATGGATTTGCCTTGATTGCGCATGGAGATAATCAGCGCCCCGAAATCGTGCACGGCCCCCATGACGATGCTGCCGACAAACACCCAGATCATGGCCGGTACCCATCCCCAGATCACGGCCAGCGCCGGTCCGACAATGGGCCCGGTGCCTGCAATCGATGTGAAGTGGTGACCGAAAATGATCTCTTTTCGCGTCGGCACATAATCGATCCCGTCCTCGTATTCACAGGACGGGGTTTTGCAGGCACCGGACAAGGCAAAAATCCTGCTTCCAATGAACTTGCCATACAGCTGATACATGAGAATGTACCCGCCGAAGGCTAGAACCATGATGAATAAGGCACCCATGGACACTCCTTTCTTTGAGGTTGACGTGAAGCGACTGTGAAAGCCAATTCGAACACCAAAGATGAATCCCTAAATGAGAGGCGGAGGGTCGGCAGTTCCAGGTAACCTGCCCTGGACGGATTTGCCGGCGGACCGTCGATTAAGCGCCTATCCAAGGATGACCATTGTGGGTAAACACCAATAAATCTCATAGATACGTATCGGCGGATATGTCAATTTTTTTTTGGTATCTTTTTTTTGGGCGTGCAGAAGGTGATGCCCCAAGCCCGTAAAGAACCGGCGATCAAGATGCCTTGCATTGGAGCAACACGGAAAGGATACGATTTGATCTCAAGGTGTTGTAGCGGAGTTGGAGTGGTTTAAAGATGACCGGCTGCGTCATCCATCCCGCCGGGGGAACACCAGGTGCCGCAGCCAGCCGAAAAAGGTGTTGCCCTTGAGAACGGCCTGCTCCCATTTGACAAACTCGCGGGCCAGCCGGGCCGGATCGGCGTACCAGTCCTGGCGTGTTTTAAACCTTTCGTTGGGATCCAGGGTTTTGACCACCCGGGCCGGATTGCCCGCCGCCACGCTGTTGGGAGGAATGGAGGAAACCACGATAGCGCCGGCCCCGACGATGCTGTTTTCGCCGATGGTCACGCCCTTGCAGACGATGGCGCTGTCGCCGATCCAGACATTCTTGCACAACCGCACCGGCTGGGCCGGACCCACCGTGACGCGGTCATAGATGCCGTGCCAGTCGCTGTCGGTCAGATAGGCGCCGCTGGCCAGCATACAATTGTCCTCGATGATGATCTCCTGGGCGGCACTGATCCGCACGCCCGGGCAAATCAGCACATAATCGCCGATGCGGATGTGCCCCTGTTTGTCGTAGCTTTCAGGCCAGACCGACAGCCGCACCTTTCGATCGGCCGTAGCGATGAAGGTCGAATAGGCCCCCACGTCAATCGGGCCGCCGAACAACTGCACATGCCACGGTCCGAGAAACGCGAATCCCTTGCCCAGCGAATTGAATTGAGGCTCAAGAAAATGGTGGGTGTAGAATTTCTGAAACTTCAGCCACCCTTTTTTGAGGGCGTATGGTCGATAATCTTTGCGCACGGCAACTAAACATCCATATCGCGCCAGTGGTCATGAGAGAAGATGTCGGCACCGGGGGTCAAACGATAAAGCGCGTCCGCGGCCATGATGACCACCGCATTGGTCCAGGAGATCTTCTCTTCGGGCCAGATCACCATATCGGGAAAGGTGAACCCGCACCAGAAGGTGCCGTCGTCGAAGGTGTGGTCGCAAATCCAGCGGAACAGGATGTCGGCCTGTTGATGATTGCCCATGGCCTCGAGGGCCAGCACCAGTTCACAGGTTTCGGCGATGGTCACCCAGGGACGGTCCGAGACGCAACGCACCCCTAAATCCTGGACCACGAACTTCTTCCAGTATTTGTCGACGCGCTGCTGGGCAGCCGGACCGGTCAGCACGCCGCTGAGAATCGGGTAGAACCAGTCCATGGAGAATCGGGCCTTGGTCGTATTGAATCGGTGAGGCTTCTCTTTCAGGCATTGCAGAAGCAGCGCCAGGGCCTTACGCCACCGGGGTTGATCGACATCCACCAGGCGGGCCAGGACCAGCGCGCATTTGAGGCTGAAGTAAATGGAACTGCATCCGGTGACCAGTGCCATGCGATCGACCCGCCCCTCGGGGCTGATCGCCCAATAGATCTCGCCGGAAGGCATCTGGTAGTGCAGCACGAAATCGATGGCCCGTCGGACCGTGGGCCACATCCGGCGCACGAAGTCGAGGTCGGCGGTGCACAGATAGTAATGGTAGACACCCACCGCGACATACGCCGCATGGTTGGTCTCGCGCGTGCGGTCCGAAGGCTGGCCGTTGGTGTAAGCGGCGTACCAGCTGCCATCGGCCAGTTGAGCGTCGCGCAGCCAATCGAAGGCCCGGCGGGAAGCGTCCAGGGCGCCGCAGATGGTCAGCCCCATGGCCGATTCCACGTGATCCCAGGGATCGACTTTGTCTCCGATCGACCATGGAATGGCGCCATCGGGTTGCTGCAGCTGCAGGATGAGATCCAGGGGAGCGGAGAGGTCGACGGCCAGGTCCTGCTGTTCGGCAACGTTGTGAAAGCGTGGTGTCACGAAAGGAGCACTCCTTGATAATGGAATCGGTCCGGTGATGGGATACCTTCCATCAAACGATGGGCAACATACTGGAAAGACGGCACCCAACACAAGGCAAAAGTGCGCTATATGTTTCATCTTTTGCGAGACAAAGGAAAGAGATGTCTCAATTCAGAGACAAAGGTGAATCACTTGACAAGGTCGGGCGATCTTTCTAACTTAGCCGCACCATCACCCACCAAGTTGCTGAGCCGCAGCGTCACGGCACTTGACACAAGGAGCATTATGATCGTGGAAGAGTTGACCCGCCGCATCGAAGCGCAACATGCCTTGATCCATCAAATCCGCAATGAAATCGGCAAAGTCCTCATCGGCCAGCAGGCCTTGATCGAAGGCTTGCTGATCGGTCTGTTCACCAAGGGGCACATCCTCATCGAAGGGGTGCCCGGGTTGGCCAAGACCAGCGCGGTCAAGGCCCTGGCCGATACGGTGCAGGTGGATTTCAAGCGCATCCAGTTCACCCCGGACCTGCTGCCGGCCGACCTGATCGGCACCGAGGTCTATCGCCCCAAGACCGGCGATTTCGTGATCAAAAAAGGCCCGCTGTTCAACAACATCATCCTGGCCGATGAAATCAACCGCGCGCCGTCCAAGGTGCAATCGGCGCTGCTCGAAGCCATGCAGGAGCGCCAGGTGACCATCGGTGAGACCACCTTCAAGCTGGCCGATCCGTTCCTCGTGCTGGCCACCCAGAATCCCATCGAACAGGAGGGCACCTACCCCCTGCCCGAGGCCCAGGTGGACCGTTTCATGCTCAAGCTGCTCATCGACTACCCGGACCCGGCCGAGGAGAAACAGATCATGCAGCGGGTAGGCTTCGAATCGCCGGCCCAGGTATCGGCCGTGCTGACACCCGACCAGATCGAGACCATCCGTCAATTGATTCTTGCCGTTTACATGGATGACAAACTGCGCGACTACATCGTGGCCCTGGTGTTCGCCACCCGCCAACCCGAACGGCTCGGCATCGATATCCAGTCCTATATCCAGTACGGCGCTTCCCCGCGGGCCACCATTTTCCTCAGCCTGGCCGCCCGCGCCTACGCCTTTCTGCACGGCCGCGCCTATGTCACCCCCCAGGATGTGAAAACCATCGCCCCGTCGGTGCTCCGGCACCGGATCATTCCAACCTAC
The DNA here is from genome assembly GCA_002402905.1 of Desulfatitalea sp. UBA4791. Taxonomy (GTDB): domain Bacteria; phylum Desulfobacterota; class Desulfobacteria; order Desulfobacterales; family Desulfosarcinaceae; genus Desulfatitalea. Next base: position 16,808 of record DHGT01000062.1, read on the forward strand.
GAGGCCGAAGCCGAGGACATCACCACCGACCAGATCATCGCCCGCATCTTCGAAGCCGTGCCGGTCCCGTAGGGCCGACCGGCGAGATTCCCAGACCCGCAACCACGGATCGACGACATGGTGCCAGCCGACATCATTAAAAAGATCAAAAAGGTTCACATCCGCACCGGGCGGACGGTCAATACCCTCATGGCCGGCCAGTACAAATCGGCCTTTCGCGGTGCGGGCATCGAGTTCGAGGAGGTGCGCGAATACGCCCCCGGAGACGACGTCAAGAGCATCGACTGGAAGGTGTCGGCCCGACTCGGACGGCCGTTCGTCAAGCGTTACCGCGAAGAGCGGGAGATGATCGTCATGCTGGTGGTGGATCTGAGCGCATCGGGCCGCTTCGGTACCCGGGCCACCCCCAAGCAGATGGCCGCAGCCGAAACGGCGGCCATCCTGGCGTTTAACGCCATCCGCAACAACGACAAGGTGGGGGCCATTCTCTTCACCGACCAGGTGGAGCGCTACATTCCACCCCAGAAGGGCAGCGGCCATGTGTGGCGGGTAATCAAGGAGATCTTCACCCACGCGCCGCAGCACGTCGGCACCGACATCTCAGGAGCCATCGGCTTTCTGGGCCGCGTGTGCCGCAAGCGCTCGGTGGCCTTCGTGATTTCCGACTTTCTGCTCGCCGGCGGCACCGCGGTGGTGGACCGGCAGATGCGCTCGATCAACCGCCGGCATGAGTTGATCCATATCCTGATCAGCGATCCGGGCGAATTCACCCTGCCGGAAGGCGGCATCGTGACGGTGAGAGACCTGGAAAACGGCCGCCTGGTGCGCCTGGACGCTTCCCATGGCCCCACCCGCCGCAGATACGAAGAGCGGCGCGCGGAGGCCCATCGACACGTCAAAAACGAACTCAAAGCCGCCAACATGGATTGCATCGACATCAGCACCGCAACTTCGACCGCCGATGCGCTGGCGCGCTATTTCCGCGTTCGGGAAAGACGCCGGCGATGAAGGATATTTATGACATCAAACCCGCCCTTGAAATGGGGCCGGATTGGCGCTGGTGGGTCTGGGGCCTGATTGCGCTCGGCGTGGTGGCGGCCGTTCTGCTGGCATGGCGGTGGTGGCGCCGCCGCCGGAAAGCCGATGGGGCGCCGGATTCGGCACCGGCCATCTGTCCGGAAATAGAGGCGCTGGCCGAATTGGACCGGCTCGCGGCCGAGATCGGTATCGGCGGCAAGCCGTTCTATTTCAGACTCTCGGCCATCGTACGCCGCTACGTGGAACGGCGGTTCACCCTGCCGGCCGAAGAGATGACCCTCGAAGAGCTGCTGCCCGGCGTGGATCGGCTGCCCGTGGACCCGGAACTGCGCGAAGGGTTCAAGGCGCTGTGCCGACGCTGCGAGCCGATCAAGTTTGCCGACGCGCCGGTCCGGGAAGATGACATGGCGCGGGACCTGGTGTTTGCCAAGGCGTTCGTGAAGCGCACCACGCCGGCGGCCGTGGAAGCGGCGCCAAACGGGAAATCGGGGTAAACGACCATGTTCCGTTTCGCAACCCCTTATGCATTGCTCCTGCTCATCCTGATCCCCCTGGTGGCCGCATATCGCCGCAGGCACCCGGCACCGGCCTTGGGGCATTCGGGTGTGGATCCGGTGGGCGACCTGCCGCCCAGTGCCGGCCTGCGGGTGCATCGCCTGCTGCCCCTGCTCTTTTATCTGGCCCTGCTCCTGCTGATCGCCGCCCTGGCCCGCCCCCAGTACGGCACCGAGCGCGCCGCGGTCAGTGAAACGGGCATCAATATCATCCTGGCCGTGGACCTGTCCGAGAGCATGGCCGCCCTCGACTTCAAACAGGAGGGCCGCATCGTCAACCGCCTGGAAACCGTCAAGCGCGTGGTCAACGATTTCATCGCCCGCCGCGACGGCGATCGCATCGGCCTGGTGGTGTTCGGCAGCCAGGCCTATACCCAACTGCCGCTGACCCGCGACTACCAGACGATCGCCGCCATGCTCGATCGGCTGGAGATCGGGGCTGCCGGCCGGGCCACAGCGATCGGCGATGCCATCGGCATCTCCATCAAGCGGCTGGCCGATATCGAAAGCCGCACCCACATCATCATCCTGCTCACCGACGGCCGGAGCAACAGCGGCGAGCTGATGCCGCAGACCGCGGCCGATATCGCGCGCCAGAAGGGGATTAAAATCTACACCATCGGCGTCGGCGGCGAGGGGCGGGCCCCCTTTCTGGTCGGCGATCCCATCTTCGGGCAGCGCTACGTCTATCAGAATGTGGATCTGGACGAGGCGACGCTCGTGCAGATCGCCGAGGTCACCGGTGGATCTTATTTCCGAGCCCAGGATACGGCGGCACTGGAAAAGATCTACGCCACCATCGACGCCCTGGAAAAGACGGAGGCCAAGGTGGCGCGCTTCGCCGAATACAACGAGCTGTACCGCTATCTGCTCGTCCCGGCATTGGCTTTGCTGGCACTGTGGATTGTGCTAAAACATACGCGGTATCTGGATATTCCGTAATCGGGCAATTGAACGATGACATTCACGCACATCGACATGCTGTTCCTGTTGTGGACCATCCCTTTGCTGCTGCTGGTCTATGCCTATGGCTGGCGGCGACGCAAACGGATCATGGCGCGTTTCGGCGACCCCGGCACGCTGCAGACGATCGTGCCCCAGGGCATGGACCGGCGGCGCCGGCTGCAGGCCGGATTGATTGTGACGGCCGCGCTGCTGCTGGTCCTGGCCATGGCCGGACCCCAGTATGGTTTTCGCTGGCAAACGGTCGAACGCCGGGGCGCGGACCTGATCGTGGCCCTGGACTGTTCGCGCAGCATGCTGGCCCAGGATATTCAACCCACTCGGCTGGACCGGGCCAAGCGGGAAATCATCGATCTGCTGGCCATGCTGCGCGGCGACCGCGTGGGGCTGGTGGCATTCGGCGGGACCGCCTTTCTGCAGTGCCCGCTCACCCTGGACTATGCCGCCTTCGACCTCTTCCTCGATGTTCTGACCCCCGACTACCTGCCCGTGGGCGGCACCGATCTAAGTGCGGCTATCCAAACCGCGCTCGACGCCTTTGATCCCCAAGGCCCGGCCGATAAGGCCGTTATCCTCATCACCGACGGCGAACACACGGGCCGGACCGATCCCCGGGCCGCGGCCCTGGCGGCCCAAAAGGCGGGTGTCAAGCTGTTCTGTATCGGCGTGGGCGCCGATGCGGGCGTCCCGGTACCGGCCCCCAAAGGCGGGTTCCAGAAGGACGCGGCCGGCAGCATCGTCATGTCCCGCCTGGACGAGGCGCTGCTCAGCCGCCTGGCCCTGGCCACCGGCGGCGCCTATGTCCGTTCGGTGGCGGGAGATATGGACCTGGATCGCATCTATCGCGAACAGATTCGCGGCACCATGGCCGACGCCGCGCTGGAAAGCGGACGCAAACAGGTGTGGGCAGACCGTTTCCAGTGGCCCCTCTCCCTGGCGTTGATCCTGCTGCTGGCCGCCTGGGCCATCCCCGAAGCCAGAACCGGGGCGGCCGCACTGAGCGCCGCCTTGATCCTCATCGGCGCAGTACCCGGCCCGGCGGCAGCCGGCCCCCTGCAAAAGGGGTATGACGCCTATCAGCAGGAACAATTCGATCAGGCCCTCGAACAGTTTCTGCGAGGGCAGGTCCATCGCCCGGACGATCCCCGGGTGCTGTACAACATCGGCAATGCCTATTACAAAACCGGCGCTTACGATGCCGCCGAAGCCTATTACAACCGGGCCCTCTCCCAGGCCCCGCCGGAACTGCAGCCCAGATTGCGCTACAACCTGGGCAACTCGGCCTACCGCCGCCAGGCCCTGGAGGAGGCCGTCGCCCATTACCAGGCCGCGCTGGCCATCGATCCCAGCGACGAACAGGCCCGGGCCAACCTGGATTTCGTCCGCGAACAGATGAAACGGCAACCACCGCCAAAAGCGGACGGCGGTGAGGGCGGCGAAGAGAAACAGGAAGACCCGGCGGCCTCTTCCGGGCAGGACGGCGCACCGCCCCCCGAAAAGCAGACCGGATCGGACGAAACGACAGCCCAGGGCAGCCCTTGGTCCGAAGACCCGGACCAACAGCAGGATAAAGCACAAGATCGGGCCGAGGCGCCGGAATCTGGCCAGGCAACGCCCCAGGCAGATGCGCAACCCTCCGCCGGAAACAACCTGGCGTCCGAAGGCCAGGACCGGCAATCCGGCGCCCCGGCCGCCGTCCAGATGCTCAACCGGCTCAAGGACGAACCGGGCCGGGCCATGATGCCCCGGTATCAGCCGCGCCATGTGGAAAAGGATTGGTGATGAAGCGCCGGCGATGGATCATAGGCCTGCTGTGGCTGTTGATATCGGTGGCCCCGGCCCTTGCCGCCGAACCGGCCGTCCGGGAGGTGTGGGTGACGGCGACCGTTTCCGACCCAAATCCATATGCAGGCCAGCAGATCACCTACCGCTTCGCGCTCTATCAATCGGTCCGGGTGACCGACGCCACCTTCCAACCGCCGGCCTTCGACGGTTTCATAGCCAAAGAGATCGCAGACCGTGCGTCGCGGCGGGAAACCATCGACGGCCGGGAGTACGTGGTCACCGAAGTCTATTATGTCCTGGCACCCCTGGCGCCCGGCGCGCACACCATCGGCGCGGCCACCCTCCAGTTGGGCATCGTGAGGCCGGACCGGCAGCGGCGCCGTACCCCGTTCGACGACTTTTTCGACGATCCCTTTATTCTTCGCGGCCGCGTGGAGCCCCGGGTGCTGAAAAGCCAGCCCCTGGCCGTGACCGTCCGCCCCCTGCCCCCCTGGGACGGCCCGCTCCCATTCTCGGGGCTGATCGGCGAGTTCGACATGACGGCCGCCATCGACAACACCCGGCTCAAGGTGGGCGACTCCACGACCCTGACCCTCTCCATCCAGGGCCGGGGCAACATCGCCGATGCGGCGCCCCCGCGGCTCGCCATGCCGGAAACAATCAAGACCTACGCCGACGCACCCGACGAACAGATCGAACTGACCGCCGACGGTTACCAGGGGAAAAGGAGCTTCCGCACGGCGCTGGTGCCGGTACAGGCCGGCGACGTCCCATTGCCCGGTGCGCGACTGGTCTATTTCAACGTGGTTCAGGAGGCATATCGCACCCTGACCGCGCCGCTGCCCGCCCTGTCCGTGGCGCCGGGTGAGGCCGCACCGGCCGTTCCCCCAGCCGCCGGCCCGGCGGCCGCGCAACCCGAAAAATCGGAGGTGACCTTTACCGGCCGGGACATTCTGCCGCCCAGGGAGGACCTGACTGCCCTGACGCCGCATCGCCCCCTCACCTGGCCCATACTCCTGCTCGGCCTGCTGCTGCCGGCGGCGGGCTTCGGGGCCACCGTCCTGATCCAGCAGGCCCGGCGCATGGACCGCCACCCGGTCGCGCGCATGCGCAATCGAACCCGCCACGCCATGAAAACCGCCCGCGCCCAGATGGCCGCCGACGCCTCGGCCTTTTTGACCGCCCTGTACCAGGCCCTCACCTCGGCCATCTTCGCCCGCATCGGCCGCAGCGGCGAAGCCCTGGCATGGAAAGAGGCCGAAACGCTGCTGTGCGACCACGGCGTGGATCCGGAACTGTCCCGTCAGGCGGCCGAACTGCTCACCCAAATCGAATCGAGCAAATTCAGCGGCGCCCGGATATCCCGGGAGGAACGGGAGCGGCTGCTCGCCGGCACGCGCCAGATGGTCCGGAGGCTGATCCCATGATCCGATCGATTCGCATCCTCGCCTGGACAGCCGCCGCGCTGACGCTGTGGTGGGCGGCATCGGCCGCATCGCCATTGGCCCGGCCGTTTCTGGCGGGCCTGGAAGCCTACCAGGCCGGGCGGTACGAGCAAGCCATCGACCAGTGGGAGGAGATCGTCCGCAGCGGCATCGTGAACGCGGAGCTCTTTTACAACCTGGGCAACGCCTGCCTGAAGGCCGACCGGCTGGGCCCGGCCATTCTCTGGTATGAGCGGGCCGCCCGGCTGCGGCCCAACGATCCGGACCTGCGGTTCAACCTCGATTATGCCCGATCCCTGACCCGGGACCGCCCGGAAGAGGCGGCGATATCCCTGGCCCGCATCCTCTTTTTCTGGAAATACCAGCTGAGCCGACGCACCGTCGCCGTCACGGCATTGGCCGGCAACCTGATCTTCTGGCTGCTCATGATCGCCTGGCGGCTGACCCGGCGAAGAGGGTTTTTTCGGGCCGCCCTCCTTGTGGCCATCCCCACCCTCGTCCTCATCCTGACCACCGCGGTCAACCTATACGACGACGGCCGGCGGCGACAGGCCGTCATCCTGCCCCAAGCCGTATCGGTGCGTTCCGGCCACCAGCCGACCGATACCGAACTGTTCGTGCTGCATGCCGGTGCAAAGGTGCGCGTGGTCAAGCAACAAAAAAATCATTATCAAATCCGCTATTCGGCCGATAAGATCGGATGGATCGAACAACAGGCGGCGGGCCTGATCGATACGATACAATAGAGACGATTGCGTGGTGACCTGAGCGGGACAGCGGCCGTGTACATGTTGAAACGAAAATGTCGGTTCTATCGCGATGCCTTCGGCATCGCCGCCCGAAACTTCGTGTGGGATGACTGTTTGACCGTATCCGCCTCGATCTCGTTCGTCTTCCTGCTCTCGATCATTCCCTTTTCGGCGCTGTTCCTCTTTCTGCTCAACTTTTTCAAGGATCTCTTTCTGCCGGGCATGTTGCCGGACAACATGGTGGACATCCTCGTGGAGGATATCACCCAGGTCATCCCCTTCGTCTCCCGGAGCTGGATTCAAACCCACCTCATCGAATCGGTCGGACTCGGCTCGTTCACCACGATCAACCTGCTGATGCTGCCCATTGTCAGCGGTCTGTTGTTCAAATCCCTGGAAGAGGCGTTTCGCCGGATCTTTCACCTGGAGCGGCGCCATCTGCTCAAGGGCCACATTGCCTATGCCGCCATGAGCATCTTTGCCATCCTGCTCTTCTTCATGGCCAACCTGATCTGGACCCTGGCCGCCGACACGGTCCGGCCGCTGCAGCACTATCTGGCCCAGGACCCTTACATTCATGATATTTACGCCACGGCCATCGACTACGTCACCTTCAACCAGTACAACATCGTGTCCGCCCTGATCCTGATCCTCTTTTTCCTCGCCACGGCCCGGCTGTTCCTGTCGACGTCCATCAACATGCATCACCGCGTGGCCGCCGCCTCCCTCTTCGCCGGGTCATGGATTCTGGCACGCGTGATCTTCGGCTTCTATATCCAGCACGTCACCCGCATCAACGTCCTGTTCGGGTCGCTCAGTTCGGTGTGCATCATTTTGCTCTGGGTCTTCTACTCGTCGCTTGCCTTGCTCTATTCCGTGGAATACATGTATGTACTGCACGGCGGCCCCTACAAGGTGTGGGACGACCGGTCGCGTGCCAGGCGATCGAGCCGCTAGCGCATGCGAAATCCGAGAATTCACAGAGGCCCATGGCAACCATCAGCCCTAGCCGGCGCCGATCCTTTTACGAAGGCATGCGCGACACGCTGCCGCTGATCATCGGCGCCATCCCGTTCGGCATCATCTTCGGCACCCTGTCGGGCGGCGCCGGTCTTTCCGCGGCCGGCGCCCTGGGCATGTCGCTGTTCGTGTTCGCCGGGTCGGCCCAGTTCGTGGCCCTGGGCATGCTGGCCAACGGCGCGGCCTGGCCGTTGATCGCCCTCACCACCCTGGTGGTCAATTTCCGTCACCTGCTCTACACCGCCACCTTGCTGCCTTACCTGCAGCGCCTGCCCCGCAGGTGGCAGGCCGCGCTGGCCTTCGGCCTGACCGACGAAACCTTTGCCGTGGCGGTGCAACGCTGGCAGGCACCCGGGACCCGACCGGACGACCACTGGTACCAGCTGGGGTCCATGCTCTTCATGTACGTCAATTGGAATCTGTGCACGATCGTGGGATTGGTGGCCGGGCGGCTACTGGCCGGTATCGCCGACTGGGGACTCGATTTCGCCATGCTGGCGGCCTTCATCGGCATGCTGATCCCCTATCTCAAGGACCGCCCCAATTACGCGGCCATGCTGGCCGCCGGGGCGAGCGCCATCGTCTTTCAAAGCCTGCCGCATAAATTGGGATTGCTGGCCGCTTCGCTGATCGGGGTGGGCGCCGGCCTGCTGGCCGAACGGTGGGCTTCGACGGCGAATGGCACCCCAAGCCCGGAGGCGTGACGTGGAGACATTCTATCTGGTGGGCGCCATGGCGCTGGTCACCTTTCTCATCCGGTATTTGCTGCTGCCGCTTTCGGGGCGCGTCGAGTTGTCCGACGGCCTCCGGCGGGCGCTGCGTTACGTGCCGCCGGCCGTTCTCACGGCCATCGTGGTCCCCTTCGCCCTGTTTCCCGACGGCCAGCAGATGGACTTTTCCCTCGCCAATCCCTATCTGGTCGGCGCCGGTGCGACCCTGGCCATCGGCTGGCTGAGCCGGCATCTGTTGCTGACCATCGTGGGTGGCATGGCCTGTTTCTGGACATGGCGGGCCGTGCTGGCCATGGGCTGGATTTAGGCGCTCCCCTGAAACTGGTGATAGGCTGCCACTTTGGACAGGGCCGTCACGGCCCGGTCCAGCCCGTGGTAGAAGGGCACACCGGCGTCGCGAAAAATATTTTCCAGTCGCATCCGCGTCTGTTGAATCGCCGCCTGGGGCTGATACTGACGCCACACCACGACCAGGGGTTTGCCGTTGGTGTGACGGCGCGCCTCCCCGGCGATGTAATGGCCGATGCGTTCGACATGCGCACCCTGCTCCAGGCCGAAGAGCCAGTCCAGGTGCAGCGAGATGACGAACAGGTGCAGGTTCGGTTCGGCCGCCAGGTGCCCGAGGGTGGGCCCGAGCAGATCGAGATCGGTCAGCAGAAGGTGGGCGTCAATGGGATTGCGGATCATGTTGCCGGCCGGCGGGATGATCTCCCTGAGCCGGGCCATGAGGGCCGGCGTCAGGGCCGGCATCTCCAGCCCCGCCTTGGCGCAGCTGTCGGCCGCCGCCACGCCGATGCCGCCACCGGTGCCCAGGATCGCCAGCCCGCGGCCCTGCCAGGGCGGCAGGTGGTGCAGGGCCAGGACCACATCGGCCATCTCTTCCAGCGAGTCCGCCTGGATGGCGCCGGTCTGTTTGAAAAAGGCCTGCCAGATCTTGACCCCGCCGGCCAGAGAGCCGGTGTGCGAGGCCACGGTGCGGGCGCCGGATTCGGTCACGCCGCCTTTTACCATCACCACCGGCTTGTGGCGGTTGATCTCGCGCACCTGCCCGAGCAGCCGGCGGCCGTTTTTCACCCCTTCCAGGTACATGGCGATGATGCGGGTGTCCGTGTCCTCGGCCAGGTAGGCCACAAAATCGGTGCTGTCCAGCACCACGGCATTGCCGTAACTGAACACCTTGCTGAAATGAAGTCCGTAGGTATCGGCCGCGTAGTTGGTAAAATCCTGGGCATTGCCGCCGCTCTGGCTCACCATGGCCACCGGCCCGCTGGGTGCGGGGGCCGACACCCAGGTAACCAGACGCGAAGCGGGCACGTAGAGTCCCATGCAGTTGGGACCGATGAGATTCAAACCGCCGTCTTCGGCGATTCGTCGTACCTCGGCCTGGAGGCGGATGCCTTCGGGTTCATCGGTCTCCTTGAATCCAGAAGAGAAGATGTGGACGTTCCGGCAGCCCGCGGCGATGCAATCCTCGAGGGCCGCCGGCACGGCCGGGGCCGGCACGGAGATCACGACCAGGTCCGCGGGTTCGGGCAAGGCGGTCAGCGTGGGATAGGCCTTGATGCCTTCGATCTCGTCGGCCCGCGGATTGATGGGATAGAGCCGCCCCTCGAAGCCGAAATTGCGGATGCAGCGGTAAATGCCGGGAAATCCCCCGATCTGGGTGCGCGCCACCCCCACCACGGCAATGGATCGGGGATGGGCCATCACCTCCAGGGCGGCGTTGAGACGGGCGACGCGCTCCTCGTCTTGCGCCGCATCGAGGGCCGCAGCGTCGGCGGCGTCCGGTTCGGCCAGGACCACCAGGGCATCCACCGCCGTGACCGTACCGTCGACGGAGACGATCAGGGGATTGATGTCCACCTCCGCAATCTGGGGATAATCCAACCCGAGCCGGGACAACCCCGCCAGGGCGGCAGCCAGCGCCGTCCGGTCAGCGGCCGCTTCGCCCCGGAAATCCCCCAGGAGCGCGTGCGCGGCCAGCTCGTCCATCATGGCCAGGGCCTGCCGTTCATCGATGGGCGCGATGCGAAACACCACATCGCCGAGCGCCTCGGCAAAAACGCCGCCCAGGCCGAACATCACCACCGGCCCGAACTGGGGATCGCGGGTCAACCCGGCGACGAACTCGCGCCGGCCGGCGATCATCGGCTGCACGAGGCACCCCTCCCAGGCGTCCCCGGCGGCCGACCGGATGTCGTCAAAGGCGGCCCTGAGCTGATCCGGCGTCTGCAGGTTGATCTTGACGAGGCCCAATTCGGTCTTGTGGGTCAGCTTGCTGCCCAGGCCCTTGAGCACCACGGGGTAGCCCACGGATTGGGCGGCGGAAACGAGCTGGGTCTCACGGGTGACGATCACCTCCGGCACCACGGGAATTCCGTAATGGCCGAGGATCTGTTTGGATTCCGCCTCATCGAGAGAGCGTCGATTTTCGTTGCGGCAACGGGCAATCAATTCTGAAGGTTCCAAAGCATCTGCCTTTCGAGGATTCGGTCGCCCCTGGCGTCCTGTGCCGATGGGACGGCGCGCAACCAACAGGGGAAACGACCGGCAATTGATCCAACGGGTGGTTTGAACCGGTTGCAGGGGTATCTTTTGAACGGTGTTCAGTGGATAGAATTTACCAGTTCGGCGGGAAGGCGTCAACGCATAAAAACGAACGTTCGTTCTATTGCAACGCCGCCGTTACACACCGGCGCACCTTCACCGGGAGCCCTGGCGTTTCAGAACGAGCTTTTTCAAAAAGGCGCTAATGCGCCTTCCGATGGGTCGGGTAATCACATAGACATTGCCGGCCACCATCACATGCACGATGGCCGACCCTACCGCGCCCACATCCGGCGTCAGGATCCGGGGGGTGACGATCACCGCGGTGATGAAGGCGATGAGGATCTGCCAGGTGTCCGGCAAAAAAATCAGGTAAAAAAACAGGTACCCGGGTGTCAACGGTCTCTTTTGCAAGGCGTTCCTCATTCAAGGCGGATCTGCGATCCACCTGCACGGTTCGTGTCGATCTGTTTCCGCAACGATTATTCCCGGCCTCACACTTGCCGGGCGGTTCGGGCACTATAAAAGGCAACCCAAATGGAGATCAACCCCTATTTTTGACCCGATGCCATCTCCGGCCGGCCTGTCCCGTCACGCGATAAATCTCCCCAGATCATTGTGCTGCAGCTTGATTTCATTGATCAGACGATCATAGCGCAGCATCCTGAGCATCGAGCGGATGATCAGGTAGGCGCTGAAAGCGACCAGGGCCGCGCACAACGCGCCCAGAGGGATGAGCAAATGGAGGACGTGAAGCACATCGTAATATTTCGACGTGGCAACCAATACACTCATTACTGACAGCGGAAGGGCCAAAACCGCTATGCCTGTGCGCAGGACCGCCAGAGAGGTGCGCTTTTCAGCCAGAACGAGCTGCACCTCGTTGATGATGATCGCATTCTTTTCGTCTGTTTCGCTGTTCATGTCTGATAGAATCGAAAAAAAGCCAGAAATCCACATTTTACCGTCATCGCGCTTACCATCACCCCGGTGAAGCAAGCTTCAGCCCGACGATCCCCGCAATGATCAACCCAACGCTGATCAGCCGGGCGGCATTGGCAGGTTCCCCCAGCAGAACGATTCCCAGCAAGACGGTGCCCACAGCACCGACGCCGACCCAAACGGCATAGGCGGTGCCCACCGGCAGCGACTTCATGGCCAGGCCCAGCAACCATAGACTGATCATCATCGCCACGACGGTCCAGACCGTGGGCCACAGCCGGGTAAATCCGTCGGTGTACTTCAACCCGATCGCCCAGCCGGTCTCAAACAGCCCCGCAACAACCAGAATGACCCAAGCCATATGTTTCCCTTAGACAACAGTGCTATTCAGCGGACGAATGGTTTTCTCGACCCGCTGAAAACCCAGTTGACGGACATCATTTTCCAATATCTTGCAGTATTTTAATCACATGCTCCCTTAAAACAGGGATGTCGTCTTTTGCTGTTAGCCATACCGTATTGATGTCGACGCCAAAATAGTCATGAATCAATTTGTTTCTCATTCCAGCGATATCGCTCCACGGAACCTCGGGATATAGGGAATGCATCTCTTTAGAGATTCGATTTGCCGCCTCACCAATGATTTCGATCTGCCGAATGACACCATCTTGCAATAGGGAGGTGTGATTGAACCTTTCGGAGTCGACGTCTTCTAAATACAGCGCAATACGATCACATGCATCGCGAATATGGCTCAGATAGACCGTATCATCCCGCTTCATAAATCACCTTAAGTTCCCTGAGAATCCGTTCCTTCAAGTATGGGCTGATAGCGCCTTCTGTTAATAAATCCACCCTTTTCCCTATTGCTTCTGAAAGATTTCGTTCGAGTTTCACCAATGAAAGAAGGCTCTTAGGTTTTGATAGCCTTACCAGCAGATCTAAATCACTTGATTCTGCGGCCTCCCCCCTGGCCGTTGACCCAAAAACCCCAATCATAGAAACATCGTTTTTACGGCAAATATTGATTATTTTTTCCTGGTCGGATTTATTCATTGATTCTCTCTGAAAGCGGTTAGGGGTTCGCCGGGGGGGTCCTTTATATTCCTGTGGTTACAATTTAGTTCCACAATATAAACGGGCTACTGTATAAATTTAAGGGCGTTATATACTATATCCCTCTGCGGCGATGGCTTTTGCGACCGCACAAGTGAGTTGCTATGTTTCTGCAAGTAAGATTTCCTCCACCGCTTTCAATGACCGCCCCTGCTCGTCAATCCAGCTTTGCGGGCCTGACCTGCTGGTGCCTGCAACTATAACCGCAGCGTATGATGAAGAACTGAGAATGCTGTCTTTGGTCAATCGGTAGTTATCTCCCTCGGATTGCAGCGTGCCATCAGCGATCCACTTTTCCTGGATCGCAAGTGTTTTACCAGGCATACTCTTGCTGGTTTTACCGGAAACATCGGAGCCCTTGAAGAGAACAAAACCGTCATCCGTTTGCTGCCCCGTAGCATGAAGACCACGAATAGAAAATCTAAATGTAAACTCTGAAAGGTTAGGTTTCGAAGTGGCATCGGTGACCTGCTGTTTGACGACTTTCACGGGATCGAGAACTCTGTGTCCGAGAGTGCCTAAAACAATTCGCAAATTGTGGATAAATTCTTCCATTGCGTCTTTATCTGCGCGCAGTTTGTTTTTCGAGTAAAAAGTAGACACCAGGACGTTGGGCTTCAGCCCAATCCTTGAGTTCGTTAAGACGACTTCTCGGACTGGCAATTGCTTGCCCAGACCAGTTCGCAATCTCAACGTGTCTGATTCCTGAGGGTTCGCCATCCGAAAGATAGATTGTTAACTTGCGACCAAATACCATCGTTTACCTCATTCTTTAAACACAACGTTCTGCATTACCAGCCGGTAGGGAATGCTGGAAATGCAACTGCTGATAAATTGGAGAAGCACCAGAAGTCGCCTTTGGCAAAGGCAATGGGCACACGCGAAAACATGGTCATGCCGTTATATCCACGCTGATTGCATTTTGAGTAGGTACAACTTGCAAATTATCGCCACATCTTTGTTATGTCAATGTAATAATTGATTTTTTTTATTTTGAAACTCCGCCTGATAAATCAGGCCCGCCATGTCACTCACTGCAAATATGATAGCCTTTGCACCGATCAGGCCTATGTCGAGTGAAATTCAATTCCCTAACCGCAGGTATCTCAGTGAACTTGATTGAAATCAAATCTTGTGTGGTCCGAAAGGGGAAGGGCGGCCAGGCCCGGGTGGGGCGGGTGGCCAGGGCCACGTCAGCCAGGCGGGTTATTGTCGCTTTAATGCAAACGGCGGAAAAGCGGCCCAGACTGTTCGACCCCGGCGCAGGCCGGGGGAGTTTATGGGCCGCCCGCCGTGCATTTTAGCGACACTTGACCGCTTGGCGTGTGGCATCGGCCACCTGTCCCACCCGGGCCGGGTTTAATGCATCGGCATAACATTCAGTCAGAATTGCCGCCATCCACAATATGGGTTTTACATCCCTTTGAAAAAGGATATATTCTGCGTTTGCGATGCCGCAAGTCCAAATACAATCGTTTCTTTTATTTGCCAAGCGTGGAGGTTAGCTGCGTTGAAGAAAAAAACGATTCCCCAAGAGATACGAGGTACCATCCCATGGGGATGGTTGATTGGCCTGGCCCTCTTGATCGTGGCGGCCGGAGTCACGTTGCTGATGCTGCCCAAGCCGACGCCCCACACGGCGCCTCCGCCCATCGTGCGGGCCAAGATACCGCCGGCGCCGGAGCCCCCGCCGCAACCGCCGGCCGATGCGACGGCAGGAGATACGGCCCAGGCCACAGAGGCCGGCGACATAGCCAAAGAGAGCGCGGCACCCGATACCGTGCAAGACGACGCCGCTTCGGACGCCGCCAATCCGGCAGCGTCGACCCAGAAGCCCGATGCCGGCGCCGATTCAGCCGATTCGAATGTAAATGACGAGGCTAAACCACCACTGGCCGCCGTCGCCCCCTCGAAACCCTCAGAACCGGGAACATCGCCGGATGCCCCGGCTGCACCGGCCTCATCCGAGAGCGCCGCTCCGACCGAAGACGCAACGGCGGCCGAAGAGGCCACCCCGTCCCGGGAGCGCCCGGCGAGATCGGCCGATGATTCCACCCCGGCCGGCGAAAAGGACGAAGCCGAACCCGCAGCGGCCGCCCCTGCCGAAACAGACGAAAAGGCGCCGGTTCCGACCCAAGTATCCACTTTCCAAGGATATACCATCCAAGTGGGGGCCTATCGGAACAAGGAGAATGCCGACGCCAAAATGGCCGACCTGCAACAGCGGGGCTATGCGGCCTATCTGTTTGAAGTGACCGATGCGCGCAAGCGTTCGTTTTACATGGTGCGGTTCGGGCAGTTCGAAGGCCACCAGGAGGCCTCCGAAACCCTGGCCGATTTCAAGGAAAAGGAAAATATGCAGGCCGTCATCGTCCGCGCCGGCTCGATGTAGCCTCGAGGGATTCTATGGCCCGGGCAGCGTTTGGCGCGGCCTCAGACCACGATGCGCCAGCAGCGGTGAATGCGCTTGCGTTTGTGAAGGAAGTCTTCGGGAATGGTGCGGGCAGTGATCTCCTCGACCTCGGACGCTTTCAACAGCGCCAGTTGATCGGTAAAGCTCTGGTGGTTGGTTGAAAAGAAGATCGTACCGCCCGGCCGCATGAGGGCCGCGACATCGGTCAGCAACCGCAGGTGGTCCGCGACGATGTCGAAGGATTCGCCTTCCTTCTCGATCGTGTAAAAAGAGGGGGGATCGACCACAGCCAGGTCAAAGCGCTGGGGTTTGCCCCTGGCCGCCGATAGAAACTCGAAGGCGTGGGCCTGGATCAGCCGGTTCTCCTTTTCCGGTACCTCATTGAGGGCGAAATTCCGGCGGGCCCATTGAATGGCGCTCTTGGATCGATCCACGGAAACGGTCGAACGGGCGCCGCCCCGGGCCGCATAGCACGAGAAGGTGCCGGTGTAGCAAAACAGGTTCAGGAATTCCTTGCCGGCGGCCATCTCGCGAACCATCTGGCGCGTGTTGCGATGGTCGCCGAACAGCCCGGTATCCACGTAATCCCAGGGATTGACGATAAATTTGAAGTCTCGTTCCGAAACGGTGATCGTGCGGTCGGTGTGGTCGATACGCTCGTATCGCCGTCCTTCGGCTTTGCCGTAGTAGCGCGCCTTCAGGTGGATGTTTTCTGGCGGCACGCCCAGGGCCTCACCGACGGCCGCCCCCATCATCGGCAACCACTGCGGTGTGGACTGCTTGCGGGTGTACTCGCCGATCACCAGATGCCCGGCATACCAATCCACCACCGCCCGAATCTCGGGAATGTCCCAGTCGTAAAGCCTGAAAACCTCGATGTGCTCCCGTTCGAAACGCTTGCGCAGATGGCGATAGCGTTTTTTGACCTTGTTGGCCAGCATCTCGGCCTGCTCGCGATAGTGATCCTGCTGCGCTTCTGACATGGGTCCGCCGTGGTTCGGTGTAAATTAAATCGATTGGACGTACTGTATCATCTTTTTGCGCTCGATTGAATCGGGTATTCGGCCGAAATTGGCGCCCATGTTGTCCTTCATGTGATGGGCTTTGGATGTGGCCGGTATGATGCAGGTGACCGCCGGATGGGCCAGGATGAATTTCAGGAAAAACTGGCCCCAGCTGCGGGCATCGAATTCACCGGCCCATTCGGGCAGCGCCTGCCCCTTGACCCTGGCGAAGAGTCCGCCGCGCTGAAACGGACGGTTGATCAGGGTGGCGATCCCCCGGTCGGCCGCCAGCGGCAACAGCCGTTCCTCGGCGACGCGGTCTTCGATGTTGTAGGAAAACTGCACGAAATCGAGCCGTTCGGTTCGCATGACCTCTTCCAGCTCCCGGTGATCACGGCCGTGCGAGGTGGTGATGCCGATGTAACGGATTTTCCCCTCCGAGCGCCACTGCTGCAAGGTCTCCAGGTGGGTCCGCCAATCGCGCAGATTGTGAATCTGCATCAGGTCCATCACTTCGACGCCCATCAGGCGCATGGATCGCCGCATCTGGTCCTCGCCGGCCTGGCGGCCGTCGATCCACACCTTGGTGGCGGCAAACAGGCCATCCGGGTTCAGTTGACTCAACAAGCGGCCTACCACCATTTCCGCCGAACCGTACATGGGCGATGAATCGATGACCGTGCCGCCCTGTTGGAAAAAGATCGCGAGCACATCGGCCAACCGCTCTATCTCGTCCGGATGGCTGCCCACATTGAAGGTGCGCGAGGTGCCCATGCCGATGACCGGAATCCGTTCGCCGCTGGACGGTATGGCGCGTTTAAGGGGTTCGGAAACCATCGCCAGGATATCCCTGGGGGTAAACGCCACGCCGAGGGTCATCAATCCCAATGAGCCCATAAAGGCGCGGCGGCTCAATCTGATCGGCTTTGTTATGGTTGTCGTCATAGAATCCTCCCTTCTACATCGGCTTGCGTGCCCGACCTCCCCCTTCGTCCGACGCCAGTTCGCCCTGCCGACGGCCCAGGCGATAGGAGACCCGAGCCCATAGACAGGCGATGGGTACGGCGAGAAAGGCGATGGCCGACAGCGTCAACCCGATGCTTTGCAAGGCGGCATAGAGCCAGGCACTCAAGGCGTCTCCGCCGCGATAGACCACGGTGTCGATGAAGTTCTTGGCCTTGTACTTCTCTTCTTTGGTCAGTACGACATAAAGCATTTCACGGCCCGGCCGCGTGATGGCGTAGTTGCCGGCCCGGCGCAGCACCTGGACGACCACCAGCACGCCGAGCAGCGGCGCAACCCCCATGACCATGAAACCTGCACCGAGCAGCACCGGGATCAGGGCCAGGGCCCGCCCGAGTCCCAGGCGATCGATGATGCGGCCGGTCAAAAAGAGTTGCAGGATCAGGGTCAGCGCATTGACCGCGAAATCGATGCCGGCGAACAGGGCGGTGCGGACGGCCGGATCATCGAACCGATCCCGGATGATGTGCGCCTGTTGAAAATAGAGAAAGGTCGCCAGCGAAGAGAAGAGAAAGATCATCAAGCAGATGCCGGACAGATAAGTGGAAGTAAAGACCAGCCGTATGCCGGCCAGCACCCCGCCGCCGATGGCCTCATCTTTGACCGACTCTTTGGCCGAATCGTTTCCCGAATCAATGGATCGGTCCGCTTCCCCAAGGCCATGAGCATCGTCGCGTCCGGCCCCAAAGGAACCATCCCTCTCCTTGTCCCTCGCATGGCGCCAAGCCACCAGGCGCTGGACGCACAGGGCCGCCACCGTCAAAAAAAAGGCCGAGACCAGCAGCAGGTTCGTCGGGCCCGTATGGATCACCAGCACCGCTGTCAGGGCCGGGCCGGTCAGCGCACCGGCCGTCCCGCCGGCGGCGATGATGCCGAAAAGGCGTTTGGCCTGCTCGGCATTGAAGATATCGGTCATGAAGCTCCAGAACACCGAGACGATGAACAGGTTGAAGACGCTGCTCCAGATGAAGAAGATGCGGGCCACATGGACATCGGTCAACGCCGACTTGAAGAGAACGAAGAATATCAGAAGATTGGAGATGAAAAAAGCGTAGACGAAGATCAGGAACCGGCGGGGGGCGTATCGGCGGGTGAGCCAGCCGAACAGGGGAACCGCCGCAAGCATGGCGGCAAAGGTTCCGCTGAAGAGCCATTGCAGTTTGTCCACCCCACCGGCAATGCCCATCTCGTCTCTCATGGGCCGGATGATGTAATAGCCGCATAACAGACAGAAAAAATAGAGGAATGACCAGATCAGCGCCGCCGCCTCGCCCTGTTTCAGGGCCAGCATCCGTTTCAGCCAAGGGACGCCTCCGGACGCGCGCCACCCTCTCGATTCGGCGGCAAGGATCGATTTATGGGTCGGGTTATGGGTCGGGTTATGGCCCAGGCCGCCGGTCATCCGGTCGGCAATCGCCCTGTTTTCGGTCTGTTTTGAAGCTGCGGCCCGCCTCCCGGTGGGTGTGGAGGAAAGAAAAAAGTGGCGGAGAGCGAATCTCCGCCACGATGGATGATCACTTTAGAATGTCATGGACGACCGTCGCATCAGATACGGCCGCCGAGGCCCCCCGGTGGGTCATTGCGTCTGAATGTCCAGGAAGGACTCTTTTCGGCCGGTGAACTGTAGGCCATGTTCGATTTATTGATGGTGCGCTGCCGTTCGTGTTCGCCTTCGAAAACACGGTCCCGGCATTCCCCTTTACACTTTCCACTGGTATCTCTTGATGGCATCTTTTTCATGATGGATCTCCTTTTATACGTGTCGCCGTCGCCTCGATTCGATGAGTGCCTGTTCGGCGAGGGGGATGCCCGTCGCCACAGGCCCGATCCGATCGGCGATCAGCTGCATTCGTTGAAACAATTGCGCTCTCGGGTTTTGCATATGGCTGCGCCGCCTTCCTCCTCGACGCAGCGCACCCACTCCAATGCGCACACCTCTTCACAGCGCATATCTTCTGGGATGTCGTAAGTCGATGAACTCATGGTGCCTCCTCTCTGAACCTGATCGTCGGACCATCATGCGCGTGTCACGCCTTGCTACGCACGGCACCGATGCAAGCCCGAATCGTTTCGCCTGAAAGAAAATCACGTGGGGCTGGCCTGGCGGACCTGGATGGAAGAAACGGAAGTCAGAACGGGGAACGTGTGCCGATCTTCAGGGCGGCCCCTTTTCAGGCGCCGTGTCGTCTTTAGAAAAACTCTAGTGGTTCGGCGGTATTTGTCAAGGCGGGAATCCCCATCCCCTTGCCAGCCCGGACACAGATGCGCTATAGGCATTGAAAAACCACCGGGAAAATCCAACTCCCGGCGCGGACAAGGAGGCACCCTTGCAACTGGACAAGCAACTGCACGCATTCATATGGCGCTCCATGTCGGTCAACAACTGCAACACCTATCTGATCGACAGATCCAGGCGCATCCTCATCGATCCGGGCCACAGCGCCTATTTCGACCATGTGGAAAGCGGACTGCGGGAGCTCGGCCTGACCGTTGCCGATATCGACGTGGTCCTGTGCACCCATGCCCATCCGGATCACATCGAGGCCGTGCAGCGATTCAAAGGCGCCGGCGCCCTGTTCGGGCTGCACGCGGCGGATTGGGAACTGGTCCGCCAGATGGCGCCGCATCTCCAGGCGGCCGGCGGCTTCTCGCTCGACGCCCTGACGCCCGACCTGCTGCTCCAGGAGGGCGAGTTGAACATCGGCGATACCCAGTTGATGGTCTATCACACCCCCGGTCATTCGCCCGGTTCGGTCTGCTTTTATTGGCCTCTTGGGAAGGTCCTGGTGACCGGGGACCTGGTATTCAAGGCGGGTGTCGGACGCACGGATCTGCCGGGCGGCGACGGCCGGCAGTTGAAAAACAGCATCCAGAGGGTGGCGGGTCTTGAGGTCGACCATCTCCTGACCGGCCATGGCGACACGATCTCCGGCACGCAGGAGGTGCAACGCAATTTTCAGCGCCTGGACAGCGCCTACCTGAGCTATCTATAGCCGCTGTTTCTCTTTTTCCAGCTTCATGGTGAACAATTCCTGCATGGTGGCGGCTTCGTCCCGCCACTTGGCGTCGCTCTCCAGATTGGGGGTGACCGCCGATCCCCAAACCTCCCGCTGCGTCTTCAAGAATGCGGCGAGCTCCCGGCGTCGGTCATCCGCCCGCTGGGTCATTTCGGCCTGATAATCCCTGGCCAGGACCCTCAATGGCTCGATATTGCAGCCGAACGCCCGTTCGAGCACGTCGAGCAACGGCGCCTGGAGCGATTCCAGGTCGAGACGATCGAGAACCACCTTGCGCAGCGCGCCCGCATCGTCGAGATCATGTTTGCGGGCGACATCGGCCAGCCCCTCCTGCAACGCTTCGAGCGTCAACTCTTGGTCCAGATGCTTCTGCAACAGGCCGTTGAAGATCTTCTGAGCCTCGTCGAGCCGTGCAGCGCGCTTCTCCTCGGCGCTGAAGGTCAGGTTACGGGTCTTTTCCATTACCAGATCCAAGGTGCTCTTGATCTCGGCCACAGCGTCAACCTCGATGTCATTTTTGTCGTTTATAATTTATTTTTTACAGTATTGTATTTAATCCACCAGCGACTGTCGGTCGCAAATCGAGCTTTTGAACTGTTATCACAAACGCTTAAAGAACACCACCCGATCCGGCACGCG
>DHGT01000062.1:37824-45127 GCA_002402905.1 Desulfatitalea sp. UBA4791
GTTGCATTCATGGGACCTCATGTTTTATAAAGAATATTAGTGGATGCGGCGTTCCATCGCCGTTTCCTTTTTTGAGCAACCCGGGAACGGACTGACAGTGCGAATCGTTCTAACCAATGACGACGGCTACGGCGAACCAGGGCTGGAAACCCTGAGCGACGTGATCCGGCCCATGGGCCGGCCCACGGTCGTAGCGCCTTCCGCCCCCCAATCCGGTCTGGGACACCAGGTCAACATGAAAACGCCGATCCGGGTGACCCGGGGCCGGCGCGAGGGGCATTACGTGGTTCACGGGGCGCCGGCCGATTGCACCCGTCTGGCCCTGAAGGCCCTGGTACCGGATGCGGACTGGGTCCTGGCCGGCATCAATCCCGGGGCCAACCTGGGATCGGACGTCTACCAGTCCGGCACCATCGCCGCGGTCCGCGAAGCCGCCATTCTGGGCGTCAGAGCCATCGCCGTCTCCCAGTACATCGCACCCGGCTGGGCCGTGGACTGGCCGGCGGCCGCCCGCCAACTGGCCGAAATCCTGCCCATGGTCATGGGCGAACCGCTGAGGCGGGGGCAGTTCTGGAACATCAACCTGCCCAGCCCCATTACCATGGATTCCCCGGTCGCGCACGGCTGCGGCCCGCTGGACAAAAACCCGCACAAGTACCGTTACCGCCAGGCGGGAGATGCCTACCACTACGAAGGCGTCATCCACGACCGGCCGCGAACACCGGGCAGCGACGTGGATATCTGTTTCGGCGGCCGGATTTCGATCACACGCATGGAGATATGACCGATGAATTTCTGCCCCCACTGTGGCGCCCCGCTGGTGCTTCAAATCCCCGAAGGCGACGACCGTCCGAGATACCGCTGCAGTGCCTGCGGCCGCGTTCATTATGAAAATCCCAAGGTCGTGGTGGGCTGCATCCCCCTGTGGGCGGACAAGATCCTGCTTTGCCGGCGAAACATCGAACCGCAGAAGGGATTGTGGACATTGCCGGCCGGCTACCTGGAAAACGGCGAAACGGTCAAGGAAGGGGCCATTCGTGAAACCCTGGAGGAGTCCGGGGCCGTGGTCAATTCACTGCACACCTATCTGCTCCTCGATATCGTTCACATTTGTCAAATCTACTTGATGTTTCTGGGGCAATTAGAATCCCCCAACTTCCATCCCACCCACGAAAGCTCGGAGGTGGCCCTGTTCGCCGAAAAGGATGTGCCCTGGGACGCCGTCGCTTTCCGCGCCATCGAAAAGACGCTGCGATGCTACTTCCTGGACCGTGCCGAAGGCCGTTTCCCTTTCCGCAACCGGCAAATCCCTCGCAGTTCCCACGACGCATCCTACGCCAAATACGATACCGACCCAACGGGTCGGCGCTAAACCCCTCAGGTACGGCCGCCGAAACCGACGGTCACATCCCCGCCCTGCACGATGACCGGCACCTTGCGCTGCCCCTTGGAGAGCTTGAGCATCTCTTCCATCTTGCCGGAATCCAGCTTTACATCGACATAGTCGTGATCCTTGAACGCCTCACGGGCTTGAGACGTGTGGGGTCACCCGGCCTTTCCGTAAATGACGACCTTTTGCGCCATGTTCCACCTCCTGATGTTGGATTTGGTTTTCGTATTGCTCAGCGTCCATCCAGAAAAAGGCCAATTGGCCATTTGTGGATGGTCACTACTTAACCCGAGTCGATGGGGCCACGTCAAGCTGCAACCGCGTCGGCACCTCAGGCAAATCGTGCAGGTCCTGGATCAATTGATCCAGGTTGACGAGGTAGCCCAATGCCTCGGCGCCGGCCCGCAGATTCTGCCGGGCTTTTTCCGCCAGGCCGCGGGCCGCATCGGGTTTGCCGCGAAAGTAATGGACAAAGGCCCCGGCAGCCTGGATCCACCCCTTCAGAGCGGTGTGTTCGGGCTCCCTGGCCTTTGGCCAGATGGTCTCCAGCAGTTCGTGCAGTTCGAACAGCAGGCCGGCGTTCCACAAGAGAACCGCCTGGTGTCTGGGGTCGGTGTAACCGCTCTTGTCGATGTCGTCGAGCGTCCTGAAATAGGCCGCCTGACGCTCTTTCAAGTAGTTGTCATAGACCGGCGCCAGATCCTGGGCCTGCCATCGGCCGACCTCCAGGGCCAGGGCGTCCGGGTTTTCCCCGGTCAACTGGGCGACGAAAGCCGTGGAGAGGCAGTTGCGCAGATCCCGCGCGAGACGGTCGCCGAACGGATCAAAGTCCATCTGAGTACTCCTTCGATTGATCTTGCAAGGGACGATCACAGCCCCATTTTTTTGAGCTGATGCTTTAAAATCTTGCCGGTGGGATTTCGCGGAAAGGCGTCCATGAAATCCACCCGTTCTGGGATTTTGTATTTGGCCAGCTTGTCCTGGAGATAGACACGCACATCGTCGGCGCTCATGCTGCCCGGCTCCTTGACGAACAGCGGCACCGACAATGGATAATCATACAACCACATGGCGAATCGACCAACGATGAGGGAGAGGGCCACGGTGACCGGATATTGCAGCAGGCTGAGCCGCTCCACGCTGCGCCGCCATCCGCCGCTGCCATCACGACAAAAGAGGGGAAAAAGATAGGTGAGCACAATGGCCAGCAGGGCGCTGACGATGCCGAAGGTGGCCATGAAGTGCGCCTGGTACAAGCCCACGCTCTCCGGACCGAGGCGCTTGTGGAGGATGATGCGGTCCAGGCTGTAGGTCGACAGGGTCACCAGGCCGGTGAGCAGCATGAACCCGCCGTGACGCAAGATGGGTTTGATGTGGGTCAGCACCGCGCCCAGGCGGACGGCCCTGGCCATGAAGCCGGCTGCACCCAGGCCGGCCAGCGCATAGGCGGCCCAGAAGGCGGTGAGCACGGGGAAAAGGCCGGCGCGATCTCCCCAGACCAGGACAAGCACAACGACCAGGAGACTCACGGAGAGGATCATCTCTACGGCCAGGTAGGTCCGCCACGCCTGGAACGCCTGGGCGATCTGCCGGGCCAGCACCCACCAGGCGTAGAGCAACGTGGTGGCGATGGTCCAGTGCACGAGACGCAGGTCGAGGCTCAACCAGATGACCAGGTAGCGGCGCAGGACGATCAATATACCGCACACCAGAACACACAGGACGAGCGAAACGATCAACAGGGAATTGAGGGCGGCCAGACGGGCCTTGGGTTCGGTTTCCTGGGCGGCGATGCGGGTGAAGGCCAATCCCCAGCCGCCGACAATGGGAACGGCGAAATAGCCGGCAAGCAGCAGCACTACGGTCAGCTGGCCGTAACCGGCCGGCCCCAGGACCCGTCCCACGAAAACCTGGGCGCCCGCCGAAACGAGTTTGACAGCCACCATGCCGATGCCGAAGAACAGGAATCGCTCGATATGCCCCAACACCGCCTCCGGAGCAGGTTCACGAAAAACCATATGCCACAGGTGGGATAGGGTCTGGCGGACCGCGCGGGTGATCGAGTGGGGCATCGGTGTCGAAAGCCGCCTTTCTTACGGCCTGATGGTCCGCAAAGCGCCGCCGCGCATCATATCCCGGCCTGTCGTTCGATCAGGGTGTGGGCCAGGGGTTCGTCCGGGTAGCTCGGAAAATGGCGGATGAAGTGATGATCGAGCAGTTGGGTCGACAAGATGGCCACCAGGGCCATATTCTCCCGCTCGCTGGCCAGGCGCCCCTCCTGCTGCCGACACTTGGCCGTCAGGCGCTGGACTTTTTGCGAATCAAAATACCCGGCCGCCTTGATGCCGTTTTCCGACAGCAGGTCGGAGACGTACTCGGGCGGATCGTCGCCCATGAAACACCGGCTGATGGGCGCGCGATAGGGCTGCTTGGCCCGGTCGATGAGTTCGGTTGGCACCTGCTGCCGGGCGATCTGCTTGAGCAAGTACTTCTCGGTCAAGCCGTTGAGACGCAGCTTGGTTGGCATGCGGGCGGCCAGTTCGACCACGCGGTGGTCGAGAAACGGAAAGCGGCCCTCCACCGAGTGGGCCATGGCCATGCGGTCGCCCTGAGAGGAGAGCAGGTAGTTGGACAGAAACAACGTGCTTTCCAGGTATTGGGCCTTGGATAGCGGCGACCAGCGATCGAAACCTTCGGGCAGGCGGTCGGTGATGCGCGCCACGAAGGCGGAGAGCTCTTTTGCCTCTTCGGGCAGCCGGCCGGGCATGAAAAAACCTTTCAACTGGCTGGTGTTGAGCCAGCGCACCATGTGGGAATAGACCGGAGACCCCACGTCGGTCAGGTTCTTTTTGAAGAATCCGAAGAGAAAGGCGTTGGGTTGGCCGGTGTCGGCGTTGAAAATGTAAGGATAGAGCTTGCGGAGCAGATGGGGCCGGCAGGCCGAATCCGGGTGGCGCGCCCAGAAGCGGCGGATCTTGGCCTCCTTGAAAATGTTGTAGCCGCCGAAAATCTCGTCGGCCCCTTCACCAGTGAGCACCACCTTGAAGTCGCTCTGCCGCACAAGCCCGGCGAGCATCATCAGCGGCGCCGGCGCGGTACGGATCATGGGAACTTCGGCATGCCACACCACATGGGGAAACAGCTGGCCGATATCCCGATCCGAACACTGGATGGCATGATGCCGGGTCTGAATGGCCGACAGGGCGGTCTGCTGAAAGCGCGATTCATCGAAGCGGGTGTCGGCGAACTGCACCGAAAAGGTGTTGAGCATGTTGTTGAAGTTGTTGCGCACCAGGGTGCTGATATAGGTGGAATCGATCCCGCCGCTCAGGTAGGCGCCCACCGGCACGTCGGCCCGCAGGCGGATGCGGGCCGCGTCAAGCAGCAGCGCCTTCATCTCTTCGGCCCACTCCGCCTCGGGACGCGCATCGGGATGGGCATCGTCAAACCGCAACTGCCAGTAGCGCCGGATCTTCAGGCCGTCGGCATCGAACAGGGCCAGATGGCCCGGCGGCAACTGATACACCTCGTCGAAAGCGGTGAGGGGATCCACCGGGGTCCAACAGGTGAAGACGTCCGACAGGGTCTGGGAGTCGAGACGGCGCGGGGTACGGGCATCGGCCAACAACGCCTTGATTTCCGAGGCGAATATCAGCCGGTCGCCCTGCTGGTGGTAAAACAGCGGCCGGATGCCCATGCGATCGCGCCCGAGCAGCAAGGTTTGGCGGCGCTGGTCCCACAGGGCGATGGCAAACTGGCCGTTGAGATGGGTAAAAAGATCGGCGCCGTACGCTTCGTAGAGATGGACGATGGTTTCCGTGTCGCTCTGGGTGTAGAAGTGGTGACCCTTTTTGACCAGCTCTGCGCGCAGCTCGGGGTAGTTGAAGATCTCGCCGTTGAAGATCACCCAGGCGGAGCGATCCTCGTTATGGATCGGCTGGTACCCGCCGCTCAGGTCGATGATGCTCAGGCGCGCATGCCCCAGGCCGATATTGTCGGCCAGGTAGAGCCCGGTGGCATCCGGCCCCCGATGGGACATGGTGCGCAGCATGCGATCGAGCAGGGGCACCTGATCTTCGTGCACTTTCAAATTGACGATGCCGGCAATGCCACACATGAATCACCTCTGGACGATGTCGATCACAACCACCATTTGAGTCACAATTACAGGGTAAGGTGCCATTTTTCCCAGTCAAACGCAACATGGGAATGGGAAGAACAGGGATTCCAACTGCATGCTATTCATCACACCCGGCATGGGAGGGGCAGGCGGCCGATGCCAAACGCCAAGCGGTCAAGTGTCGCTAAAATGCACGGCGGGCGGACCAGAAGCCCCTCCCCCTGAAGAGAAAGGCCGGGCCGGCACGATGCCGGGCCCGGCCAGGAAAAGCACGGGTGCCCACCGAAATTTTCGGCGGCGGTACTATATGTCGAAGTAAAGGGCGAACTCGTGCGGATGCGGGCGCAGTTTGACCGGATTGACCTCTTTTTCTGTCTTGTACTTGACCCACATGTCCAGGGCATCCTCGGTGAAGACGTCGCCCTTGGTGAGGAACTCCTTGTCATCGGCCAGGGCCTGCAGGGCCTCTTCCAGGGAGCCGGGAGCGTTGGGAATCAAGGCCAGTTCCTCGGGCGGCAGGCCGTAGATGTCCTTGTCCAGCGGATCGCCCGGATCGATTTTGTTCTCGATGCCGTCGATCACCGCCATCAGCAGGGCCGAGAAGGCCAGGTAGCCGTTGCACGAGGGATCCGGGGTGCGGAACTCGAGGCGTTTGGCCTTGGGCGAAGAGGAGTACATGGGGATGCGCACGGCCGCGCTGCGGTTGCGGCTGGAGTAGGCCAGGTTCACCGGTGCCTCGAAGCCGGGCACGAGCCGTTTGTAGGAGTTGGTGGTCGGGTTGCTGAAGGCGCAGATCGCGCGGGCGTGCTTGAGGATGCCGCCGATGGCGTGCAGGCCCATCTCGCTCAACCCGGCATACTTGTCGCCGGCGAACAGGGGGTTGCCGTCCCGCCAGATGCTGATGTGGGTGTGCATGCCGGTGCCGTTGTCCTCGAAGAGCGGCTTGGGCATGAAGGTGACCGTGTGGCCGTTGCGATAGGCGACGTTCTTGAGCACATACTTGAACCACTGCAACTGATCGGCCATCTGCAACAGGGGTTTGAAGCGCATGTCGATTTCGCACTGGCCGGCGGTGGCCACCTCGTGATGCTGGGCCTCGATGTCGATGCCTAAATCAATAAGGGTCAGGGCCATTTCGGCACGCAGATCCTGGAACTTGTCCATGGGCGGCACCGGGAAGTAGCCCTCTTTCTGGCGTGGTTTGTAGCCCAGGTTGGGACCTTCGTCACGGCCGGTATTCCAGACGCCCTCGATGGAATCGATTTCGTAGAAGGCGTGGTTGCGCCCCGAATCGAAACGAATGTCATCGAAGATGAAGAATTCCGCTTCCGGACCGATAAAGGCGGTGTCGCCGATGCCGCTGCTCTTCAAGTGCGCTTCGGCCTTGGCGGCGATGTGGCGCGGATCGCGGCTGTAAGGCTCGCGGGTGATGGGATCGGCGATATTGCAGATCATCACCAGGGTCGGATCCTTGAAAAAAGGGTCCATCTTGGCGGTTTCCGGCACCGGGATCACCAGCATGTCGCTGGCGTTGATCGGCTGCCAGCCGCGAATGCTGGAACCGTCGAAGCCGAAGCCCTCTTCGAAGCTGCCTTCGTCCAGTTGTGAAGACGGCACCGAAAAATGCTGCCACAACCCGGGGAAATCCATAAAGCGCATATCGATCATCTTCGCGCCGGTGTCCTTGACCATCTTAAGTACGTCTTTGGGTGTCATGATTGCTCCTTTCAAATCACATTCAAGTCGTTATCCAGTAAAAAAACGGTTCGTTCCTCGGCCGCTGAAACACTTCT
>DHGT01000016.1 GCA_002402905.1 Desulfatitalea sp. UBA4791
ATCCGGATCCTGTGATCGGTTACATGTGAGGTGCCCCATGCATGACAGCGAACTCATTGTCTCCTATCCCGGCTTTTTTGTCTCCGAATTCCGCGAGGATGCTCTCTGGTCGGAATTTCAGGAATCGGGCAGCGACGAGTACCTGCGATTTTTCCTTATGGAGTGTCCCGAACGGAATCTCGGGCATTTCGGGTTTTCCAACACCATGGACCGTTACGAGTTGCATCGTTTCTGCAACTTCATCGACCAGACGCTCCTGCAGATCGTCGCTCTGGACAAACCGGTTATCCATATCTGCGGCGGAGACGTGTTGTCTCTTTTCATGAACATCTCCCTGGCCTGTGATTACCGGATCATCTCCTCGGACACGGTCTTCCACAATATCTTCCAGGAAATCGGCATGCTGCCCAAAGGCGGAGCGCCTTTCTTCCTCAGCAAAATCAACAGGCCGAACAGGGCCAAGGCGCTGCTGTTGCTCAAACAGCGGATTACGGCCGCTGAAGCCCTGGAAAACCGAATTGCCGACCGGGTGGTTCCGCCGGCGGATCTCGAAATGGCGGCCCTGGAGACCGCCCGGAAATTCGGTCAAATTCCGGACCAGACGCTCATCGGCATCAAAAGGCTGACCAATTATACCTTCAAGGAACTCAAAGACTATCTCGAATACGAGACGCAGCAGATCGTCAGGCTCGGGCATCGCCGACAATTCAGCGATCAATAGAAGATGTGGGAGATGCGGCCGGACTATGGGACTATGCCACCAGATGGGTTGCGAGGCGTTTTCCAAGCCCCATCAGGGTCATGGACGGCGGCATTCCCCAGGCTTCCGGGATCACCGAACAGTCGCAGACGAAAAGGTTGTCATAGGCGGTCATCAGGTTCGAATCCACGAGGTCCCCGATCTTGACCGTGCCGCCGGGATGGGCGGCCAGATACTGGGTTCTGAAAATCTCCCGGGCCCCGGCCCGCTTCAAAATCGCCCTGGCCCGATCATACCCCCGTTGCAGCTTCTTTTTTTCGTTTTTGCCGAGGATCTTCCGCACGCCGCCCGTGTCGGTGAGCCGGCCGCCCAATTCGTCCTTTGCCTTTTCCTATTTCTCGTCAACTCCCGGGCGACGGTGGCGCCACCGGGTCCGGTGCCTACCACGATAACATCGTTTTCTCTTGGAAGCGGTTTCATGAACGGTCCTCCTGTAGACACCATTAGCGGTTTTCGAACAGGTTGATGCTTCAGGACCTCTTTACCACCGAACTTCAATCTTGATGATCTGTTCGAGATGATCTGTCCGATCAGACGAAACGCTTTAAAAACCGGATCACGTCGCCGATCACCTCTTCCCGGTTGGTCTCGTTAAAGACCTCATGCATGGCACCCGGATAGATCTTCTCTTCGTAAATGCTTCCCCGCAAGTGTTGGATCATGGGACGCGTATCGGGCATGGGCACCAGCAGGTCCGACTCGCCGTGAACCCAGAACATGGGCAGTTCCCCCAGCGCGGGACCCGTTTCGACGGCCGCCATGGTTGCGATCATCGCCGACAGCGTTTGGCGCTGGAAGGCGCCATGATACACCAGGGCATCCCGGGCATAGGCCGCGCCCACGGCCGGATCGCGGGAGAGCATGGCGGGGTCCAAGGGGATCTCCGGGATGGGGTCCAAGGCCAGGAGCTGCTTGAGTGCCTCGCGCGTGCCGAACATGGGGCCGGATAGCACCAGCGCGGCCAATTCCTTGCCGTGATGCTGGGCATAGCGCGCGGCGATCATACCGCCCATGGAGTGTCCGATAAGAATCATGGGCAATCCCGGCCGGGTCTGGACGCTCTTGACGGCCACCTGGTGCAGATCGTCGACCACCGCTTCGAAATCGGTGATCAGGGCCCGCTCGCCGTCGGACCGGCCGTGGCCCTCGTGGTCCAGCCCCACGACGGTCGCACCGGCCGTGCGCAGGGCGTCGGCCAGTTGGTCGTAACGGCCGATGTGCTCGCCATACCCGTGGCACAGCAATGCGATCCAGCCGGCCGTTTCATTGGGCCATTCGCGTACGTACCGTTTCGCCCCTTGCCTGCTTTCTATGATCCACTCTTTCACCATCGCCATTCTGTCCCTTCTTTTAGTACTTCGTGTCCATCCGGAAACAGGTCAATTGGCCATTTGTGGATGGGTACTACTTGGCCGCCAACGGTGTCATATACTCGAAGATATTCGCCCCGCTTGCATGGGGTTTGGTTTCGGCCAGGCTGTTGATCTGTTCGAAATGGTCATGGATCTCTTCGGGCTGGATCTCACGGATCCCGTCGCCGATGCAAACGCCCTTGCCCGAGACCACGGCCGTGCGGCCGTACCACCCGGCGCCCATGACATAAATCATGCCGCTGACGTCGTTCTCTTCGGAAGCCAGATAGAGCACCATGGGGGCATTGAACTGGGGGTTGAGTTTCTTTTCGAACTCGGGCGGAAAGATATCGCTCGTCATGCGCGAATAGGCGGTGGGGGCGATGGTGTTGACCTTGATATTGTAGTTGGCGATTTCGAGTTTGAGCGTATTCATGATGCCCACCAGGCCCATCTTGGCGGCGCCGTAATTGCATTGGCCGAAGTTGCCGTACAGGCCGGAAGTGGAAGAGGTAAAGATCACCCTGCCGTAGTTGGCCGCCTTCATCAGCTTCACCGCCGGCTGGGTGACGCAGAAAGCGCCCTTGAGATGAACCGCGATCACCAGGTCCCACTCCGCTTCCGACATTTTCAGAAAGGATTTGTCACGAAGAATGCCGGCGTTGTTGACCAGGATATCCACCTTGCCGAATGCGTCCACCGCAGTCTGCACGATGTTGGCGCCGCCCTCCATGGTCGCCACCGAATCGTAATTGGCCACCGCTTTGCCGCCGGCGGCCTTGATCTCCGCCACCACCCGGTCGGCCGCGGACTGGTCGGCACCGGCGCCGTCACGCGCCCCGCCCAGATCGTTGACCACCACCTTGGCACCCCGGGCGGCCAACTCCAATGCATACATCCGGCCGATGCCCTGTCCGGCCCCCGTGACAATCGCAACTCTGCCATCAAATCTGATCTCCGCCATGCAGTGCTCCTTTTTCTGTGATGAAGGCACGTCAGTGTGCTGCCGTCGCAGCCTTACGAATGGGATTATGATTGAAAACGCTTTTAGAATTTAGCCGAAAAGCACTCCCATGTCCACCCAATCCCGTTGTCCTGCACAACGATTGACTGAACGCCGGGACTGAGCGCCGGGATTGACAACGGACTCCGTATCGCCGACAATGGCGTTCGATAAGCGGCCTCTCCCCCTGGTTCCCATTCCTGCGATGCGACTGCGGCACGGTCCGGCTCAGCCGGCGCCCATTTCCCGAACCATTCCTTTTTCCAAGGAGGTGACTCGTGATGCATCAATTCGACACCGTTATCGTCGGATCCGGCGGCGCCGGCCTTTATGCAGCGTTGGAGGCCAGCCGGCGATCCCGAACGGCGGTCTTGTCCAAGCTCTATCCCATCCGCAGCCATACCGGTGCGGCCCAGGGGGGCATCAGCGCCGCGCTGGGCAATGTCGAAGAAGATAAACCCGAATGGCACGCCTTCGACACGGTCAAAGGCGGCGACTATCTGGTCGATCAACAGGCGGCCAGGATTCTGGCCGAAGAGGCGGTCCAGGCGGTCTACGATCTGGAAAACCGCGGCCTGCCGTTCAACCGCACCCCCGAGGGACGCATCGATCAGCGCCGCTTCGGCGGCCACACCCGCAATTTCGGCGAGGCGCCGGTCAAACGCGCCTGCTATGCGGCCGACCGCACCGGACACATGATCCTGCAGACCCTCTATCAACAGTGCATCAAGAACGAGGTCGTCTTTTTCGACGAATACCAGGTCGTCGACCTGATCCTGGACAACCATACCTGCCGCGGGGTAGTGGCCGTCCAACTTTCCACGGGCGAACTGCACATCCTGGCAGCCAAGGCCGTGCTCTTTGCCACCGGCGGCTTCGGACGCATGTTCAAGATCACCTCCAACGCCTTCGCCAACACCGGCGACGGCCCGGCCGTGTGCGCCCGCAGAGGTATCCCGCTCCAGGACATGGAGTTCTTCCAGTTCCATCCCACCGGTATCATGGGGCTGGGCATTCTGATCTCCGAGGCGGTGCGCGGCGAAGGCGGCATCCTGCGCAACCGCGACGGCGAACGCTTCATGGAGCGCTATACCCCCACCCTGCTCGATCTGGCCCCCCGGGACATCGTCTCGCGCGCCATTCTCACCGAAGTGCGCGCCGGTAGAGGCATTCGCGGGGATCGCAAGATCGACGACTATGTGCACCTGGATGCCACCCATCTGGGCAAAGAGACCCTGCTCGGCAAACTGCCCGATATCACCAGCTTCTGCAAAACCTACCTGGGTATCGACCCGGCGGATGCGCCCATACCGGTGCTGCCCACGGCCCACTATGCCATGGGCGGGATTCCCACCGATGTCCACGGCCGGGTGGTCTGTGATGACAAAGGAACGGTGATCGACGGCCTCTATGCGGCCGGTGAATGCGCCTGCGTGTCGGTTCACGGCGCCAACCGCCTGGGCACCAACAGCCTGCTCGACCTGGTGGTCTTCGGTCGGCGGGCCGGGCGGCACATCGGCGACTACATCCGACAGGCGGATGCGCCGCGGGTGAGCGAAACGGACGCCGGACCGGCACGGGCCTGGATCGAGCGTCTGACCGACGGCAAGTCCGGACCGCACGACGGGCACATCATGGAGGAGATGCAGACCCTCATGATGGAAAAGGTGGGCATCTACCGCAACGCCGGCGACATGCAGACCGCCGTGGGCACCCTTCAAGCCTTGCGGGAGCGCTATCGGACGGTGCGCGTTCAGGACACCGGCAAGTGTTTCAACACCGATCTGCTCGAAGTGATCGAGTTGGGCAATCTGCTGGATCTCTCCCTGGTCACGGCGGCTGCGGCCCTCAACCGCCAGGAGAGCCGCGG
Source organism: Desulfatitalea sp. UBA4791 (assembly GCA_002402905.1). Taxonomy (GTDB): domain Bacteria; phylum Desulfobacterota; class Desulfobacteria; order Desulfobacterales; family Desulfosarcinaceae; genus Desulfatitalea. The sequence goes on from DHGT01000016.1 coordinate 4,986, forward strand.
GGCCCACAGCCGGGAAGACTTTCCGGAGCGGGACGACGCAGGGTGGCTCAAGCACACCCTCGCGTTCCTGGAGGGCGATGCGGTGCGCATCGGCTACAAGCCGGTGGACACCTCCCTCTGGAAACCCAAACCGCGCACCTATTGATGCCGTTTGCCCCGCGGATGAAAAGAGGCATAAGGAGTGACATATGAAGATCACCCTCAGAGTCAAACGCTATAATCCAGAAACCGACGATCGGCCTTACGAACAGGAGTACACCCTGGAGGCCGATCCCAACGCCCGATTGCTGGATGCCCTGATGCACGTCAAACGTTTTCAGGACGGCACCCTGGGATTTCGCAAAAGCTGCGCCCACGGGGTCTGCGGTTCGGATGCCATGCGGATCAACGGCAAGGACGGACTGGCCTGCAAGACACTCATCAAGGACGTGGCGCAAAAGGAAGGGGACACCATCACGGTGGAACCGCTGCGCTACCTGCCGGTCCAGCGCGATCTGATCGTGGATCAAAAAGACTTTTTCGACAAATACAAAGCGATCAAACCGTTTCTGATCAACACGGAACCGGCGGCGGAAAAGGAGCGCATCCAGAGCCAGGAGGAGCGCATGCGCTTCGACGACACCACCAACTGCATCCTGTGCGGCGCCTGTTATTCGGCCTGCCCCATACCCGCTAAACTGCCCGCCTTCATCGGGCCGGCGGCCATCGCCCAGGCCTTCCGCTTCCTGGCCGACAGCCGCGACCGCGGGTTTGAAAACCGGCTGCCGGCCCTGGACCGACCCGAGGGGGTGTGGGCCTGCGAAAACCACTTCGAATGCACGCGCTGCTGCCCCAGGTCGATCCTCATCACCAAACGCATCAACCAGACCAAGAAGATGATCGAAAAGCACAAGGCCGGAGGCAGCGAGGCGCACTGACCCCCCGCCCCCATATCAAGATGCGACCCGTCAATGGGGCGTTTCGTAGCTGTCCATGAACATTTCGGAGGGTTCGTCGTCGCTGGGCTTTACATCCTTACGGCTGTTGAGGATGCGTGCGCACGAATTCCAGCGCAGCACCGCATCCTGATTGCCCGGATCGCACCCCTTCAGCGCCTGATCGAAAGACTCCAAAGCCTTGGCGAACCAGCTGTAGGCAACAGTACCCGAACCGGGACCGCCCTGGCCCAAGTGCGCCTTGGCCCGGCGTTCGTAGATAATACCGGTGTAATAGGCCTTGCAGTATTGGTCCGAAAGGCGCTGGGCCACCTCCAGGGCCATCTGGTAAGAGGGATTCAGTTCGTTGGCGAAATTGTCGGTGAGGGCCAACAACAGCGTAATCAAAGCATCTTGATGATCGGGCGTCACCGCCAGGATATCCAGGCAGATGCTTTCGGCTTCATGGGGCTCATTGAGCATGCGATATCGTTTGGCCATCTCCAATGCTGAGGGAACGGATTCCGGCGAAAGGGTTCTTAGTTCGACCATGACCGCCTCCTTTTCCGGCCATCTTGGTGGCCGCTGGTTTGGGATGTTGACTTTATGCTAAGCAGCATCCCCGGCATTGCAAGCGCCTGGAGAGGTTTCAGGACGGAGCACCAGAGTCGGTATCATACGGACAAAACCAGTGTATGGGGCCCTCTCAACCCTTCAAATACTTTTCGAATACGTAATCGTTATCCTCCCCCAAAGCGGCTTTCACCCATTTCACCCGCAACGGCGTTTCAGACATATTCCCTGCGACGGGAAGCGTCAGGACCCCGAAGTTGGACGCTTCGATTTCCACGAAGGTGCGGCGCTTCTGCCAGTGGTCCACCTTCAATACCTCTGAGGGTGACAACATCTTGGTGGTGACCGGCATGCCGCCGCCGCGCCACTTGGATCCGGCGGCCTGGATGCTGTATTTGGAAAATTTGCTGAAGATTTCGTCGTAGGTGAAATTGCGCACCGCTTTTTCGATGTCTTCGTTGAGTTCCCGGACCTTATCGACATTGTCGGTGATGCGGTCGATCAGGTAGCGCCACTCCTCTTCCAGGTTCCATTTGTTCAAAATTTTCAAGGCGGCCCGAAAATCCTGGTCGCGGAAACAGGCAATGGCCACATAGCCATCCTTGCACTTGAAGAATCCATACGGGCAAAGTCCGTAATCCAAAGTTCCGTAGCGTGGACGGGGGCGTTTCCACAAATGACCGATGGTGGGAGGAAATCCCACGCATGAGGAGTAGGCGTCGGCTGCAGCCACATCGATCATCTGCCCTTTCCCGCTTAACCGCTTGAAAAACAAGGCGGCCAGGGCACCGGCCACGGCCTCCACCGCAACGGCGTAGCCTGCGGCGTGAAAGCCGGCCCGGGTCGGCCAGTTTTGAGGTTCGGGCGCATCGGGCAAATCCCCCAGGATGGCGGCCAACCCGGATTCCGCCTGGCTGGTCAGATCCGACCAGGGAATATGGCCATGGGTCCTGGCGCGCTCACCGGTGTGACCGTAAGGGGTAATAGCCACATAAATCAGACCTGGATTGAGTTCGCGAAGCTGCCGATACCCCAGACCGATGTCATCCAACTCCCCGGGGGCATAAGTTTCGATCACGATGTCCGCCCGGGCCATCAATTTCTTAAGCTTGTCACGATCCGCCTCCTGGTCGAAATCGAGCATCACGTGACGCTTGTTGCGCGACTCGATCAAGTAACCCAGGCCGGTCCCCCGTCGGTGAGCGCCAAAGGGGGTGACCACCCGGGAGGGGTCGCCGCCCGGCGGTTCCACCTTGATCACTTCGGCACCGGCTTCGGCCAGCAACCCAGCCGCGGTCAAACCGGCAAAATTGGCGTAGCTCAAATCGATCACGAGTGTGTCGTCCAGTGCTTCCGGCTTGCCTTCGGCCGATGTCATTCCGGCCAGGAGACGGCTCCAATCGGCAATTCGTTCGGAGGCCTCGGCCTTGCGCACATACCGCGAATATACTTTTTCCTTGTCAGCCATGCGATTCATTCCGGTAGTTGAATATCGGATCATTGTCGATGTCGTAGTAGACCGGGGGACGCTGCCCGACCCGGTAGTCCCAATAGCCGACGACCCGTGCCGCCTCCAGCGCCTTGATCTGATCCTCTCGAAGGCCCAGAAGGGTCTTGAATATGTATCGGTTGTGATACCCTAACGGCCGGGTCAGCCATTTGATGCGGCCCGGCGTTTCGCTCAACCGCACCGTGCCGCGCTCCAGTTTGAGGCGTCCGTACATGGTGTCGTCGTAGTCCACAACGTTACCCCGCTCCTGACGCCAAGCGTCTTCCGATATCATCAAATCGTCGCATACCGGCGAGGCCGGAAAACGATATTGTTCGGCCAGTGCCATAATGGCGCCCGTGGTCTGGCGTGCCACCCACTCGGCGGTCTTTCGGCTGATCTGGCTGGCATTTTCCTTTTGCAGCCGGTCCAGGGCCTTGGCAAATCGCGGATCCTCAGCCAGTTGGGGCTCTCCCATGGCCTGGCAAAGTCCGGTAAACTGCTCATCGGACGCAATGGCCACGGCGATAAACGTATCGTCCCTGGTTTTATAGATACCCGAGGGCGACATGCTCGGATCCTGACTGCCGGTGGTCCCGATCTCTACCCCCTGGTCGCAAAAGTAAGAAAAATGCGGCAGGGCGCGCATGAGAATTTCGGCCTGACAGATATCCATAAACTGCCCCTTGCCGGTCCGCTCCCGATAGTTGAGCCCCATGAGGATCATCATGGCCGCATAGATCCCCGGACAGAAGTCGCCGTAAAAATCTGGCACCTTGAAATACTTCTCCGTGTCTGGATAACCAGTGGCGCTGAGCATCCCCGAAGCGCCCTGGGCCAGCAGGTCCCAACCCGGCAAAAACCGCTGCGGGCCATATTGGCCGAAGGTGCTGCAGCTGGCATAAATGATCTTGGAATTCTTTTTCCGCAGACTGCTGTAGCCGATGCCCCACGCCTCCACCGTGCCCGGGGAGAAATTTTCGATGACCACGTCCGACTGTTCGGCCAGCCGCAGGATCAACTCAAGCCCCTGCTTCTCCTTGACATCAATGGCCACGAAGTATTTGCTGTGGTTGATGAAATGCCAGAGCGGGTTGGAGTGTTTCCAGTATTTTCCCCAATAGGTCGAAGATCGCCAATAATCCCCGGTATACGGCAGCTCGACCTTGATCACCTCGGCACCATACTGGGCCAGTACCCGTGCGGCCGTGGGACCGAAAATCATGTGCGACAAGTCGAGCACGCGGATGCCCTTCAATGCTTCGGGCTTGTCGGCGGCCTCCTGGGATGCGAAAAGCTTCTCGGTGAAGGCGAAGTAATCATCATGCATAAACTTGCTCCTGTTCACTTATCCGCCGATATAGGCCTTTTTCACCATCTCGCTGTCGAGGAGTTCGCCGGCGGGCCCTTCAAGGACGATCTGGCCGTCCTGAAGCACGTAACCCCTGTCGGCGATCTCCAAGGCCATCTGGGCATTTTGCTCCGAGAGCAACACGGTGATGCCCATCTTGGGAAACGTCTGGATAATATCGTATATGTTGGCCATCACCACCGGACTGAGCCCTAGCGAGGGCTCGTCGATGAGCAGCAACCTGGGCCGCGACATCAACCCCCTGGCGATAACCAGCATTTGCTGCTCGCCGCCGCTCATCAGACTGGCGCGCTGCTGGGATCTTTCACCCAGGATCGGGAACATGTCGGCGGCCTTGCGCATCATCTCCTGTCGCCCGGACCACGCCTCGCGCTGGCAGGCCCCCATCATCAGATTCTCGCGCACTGACAGATAGGGGAATATCTTGCGGCCCTCGGGGATATGGGAAATACCGGCGGCCACAATGTGGTGCGGCGCCAGTTGGTCGATACGACGGCTTTCAAACACAATCTCGCCGGAAGTAGCTGATTGCATCCCTGAAATGGTATTGAGCAACGTGGTCTTGCCCGCGCCGTTGGAGCCTACCAGGGCCACGATCTCACCCTGCCGAACCTCCAGGCCCAGATCGTGAAGCACCGGGATAACGCCGTAAGAGACATTCAATCGGTTAATGGACAACATGGCGACCTCCCAGATAGGCTTTGATGACCCGCTCGTCGTTGATCACCTCCTTGGGTGTCCCCTCCACCAGTTTCTGGCCGTGCTGGAGCACCACGATGCGCTGGGCGGCCGCCATGATCACCTTCATCACATGTTCGATCCACAGGATGGTGATGCCAAACTGCTCTTGGGCGCTCCAGATCATGTCCAGGGCACGAGAGGCCTCTCCGGGGTTCAAGCCGGCCATGGCTTCGTCGAGCAGCAACAATTTGGGCACGGTGGCCAGTGCCCTGGCCAATTCGAGCATGCGCAGTTCATAAAGGTTCAGATCGCGCGCCAGGGTATCACGTTTGGCGAACAGACCGACGAACTCCAGGTAGTATGAGGCTTCGAAAGAGGCATCGAAAAGGCTCATATTCGGCCGATGCCCGCCGTTGAGGACGCTGACCGTCACCGACGCCAGGGCCGTCATGGCGTAAAACGGCCTTGGGATCTGATAGGTGCGGCAAATCCCCCGATGACAAATCTTGTTGGACGGAAGACCGCTGATCTCTTCTCCCATAAAACGGATGGATCCCCGGTCGGCTTTGAAGGTGCCGGAAACAAGGTTCATGACCGTGGTCTTGCCGGCGCCGTTGGGGCCGATCAACCCCACGATCTCTCCCTCTTGGACCGAAAAGCCGACATCGCTGACGGCTTGCAGCCCCCCGAACGATTTGTGCAGCCCCTGTATTTCGAGCACGACTTAATTTCTCCTTACCTTGAGCTGCGGGAAATAATCCCGGTGGTGTCGTTTGTGGTAGAGACCGAAGATGCCTTCGCCGCGCGGCAGGAAAACGATGGCCGCAATGAGCACCAATGGAAAAACGACGTAATTGATTGGCCCCAACGGTCGGATCACATCTTCCAGGATGGCGACGAAATAGGCCCCCCAGACCGCACCGTAGGAATAGGCTCGGCCGCCGATCAGAATGATGATCAGGATCTTGAGCATATAGTCCAGCGGCAAATAGGTGACTCCGGCAAAGGTGCGGAAGGTATGGACAATGAACCAGCCGACGATGCCGGTCAGCACCGAAGGGAAAACGTAATAAAAAACCTTGTTCCGACTGACATTGACCCCCATCATCCGGGCCACGTCCTCATCTTCGTTGATGGCGGCCAGCGTGACGCCGTAACGCGATCGACCGATTTTGTCCGCAACTAAAAGATAGAAGAGCATCAACGCCAACGAAAGGTAATAATAGGAAACATAGTTCCAGGTGACGCGCCCGAGATCGAGCAGGGGGCTCATGCCGACCAGGCCGACTTCGCCGCGGAACAGATCGCCGTAAATAAATGTCAGGTCCAGAAATGCCAGGGGGAGGATCAGAGTGATCAGTGAAAAGTAGAGCCCCTTGGCGATCCAGGTAATGGGACTGAGCATCAAGGCGATGGCGGCGCACATGACGATGGTGGCCAGAAACGTCAGAAAGGGGTGCCAGCCCAGGTGCAGATTGAGCAGGGCAGCCGTATAGCCACCGATGCCGAGGTAGAGCTGGGGCCCGAAATTGACACGCGCGGTGCCGACCATCTGGAGCCCCAGCGGGATGGTAATGGCCGCCAGCAGGTTGGCTGTGGTGAACATGGTGAGAAAGGCCGGATATCGGAAAATGGCCAGCGGCAGAAGAACCAGAAGCAGGACACCGATCCAGGGATTGCGCCAGTAGCGCGGCTCGATGATATATTCGTACTTCCGGTCCCGCCAACGGGCGATGATGCGGTCACGTTTGAGCTCGAACTTTACCATATGGTTTCTCCGGGATAGAGGCCGCCCCGCTTGAAAATCATGACCAGCAAGGTGATGACCAAAGCGGCGAACCCCATGAATCGCGACACATAGAAGAAGCTGATAAAGGCGTGTATGAACCCAATCAGATAGGAGGCCACGATGCTGCCCTTGAGGTTGCCCAGGCCGCCCAGAATCGAAACCAGCATGGCCGTGGTGAGCAGGGGGGCCCCCATGAGGGGATCGACGCTCCAAAACGGCGCGATCATCAATACGCAGATGGTCGGTGGAATGACCGACAACGCCATGGCCAGGAAATACATCCTGCTGACATCGGCCCCCATAAGCCTGGAGGCCTGGATATCCTGACTCATGGCCCGTATGATCAATCCGACGCGGGTCTTGAGAAACATCCAGACGAACACCAGGGTAACCCCGATACCCGTGAGGGCGGCGAAGAGCATTTGGTAGGAGAGCCGGACCTTGCCGATTTTAAACGTGCCGTCGATGATCGTCGTGGGAATGGAGACACCGGCGGTTACCGGATAGCTGTAGTTGGCCAGATGGGTCACGGCCAGGAACACCAGCATCGACAGGGTCAGTAAAATCTCCTCCTGCTCGAGATAACGCTGAAATATCCCTTTGTAAAAGACCAACAGCGCAAAGGCGATCTGCACGACGAACATCAGACCGATGGCCGGCCACAAGCCTAATTGCAACTCGTGCATCAACGCCCAGGTCCCGTAGGCCGCCAACACAAAGGTGACGCCATAGCCAAGATGGAAAATCCGCAGCACGCCGCAGATCAGGGAAAACCCCAAGGAAATCAACAAATAGATCGATCCCCAGACAAAGGCGTACACCAGGACGGATTGCAGTTTGTATGCAAGCATGGACAGACACTCCTCGAGCCCTGGCGTGCGGCCTCCCCGCAACGGTTCATAAAGATCCGCAAGGGCCGCACGCCCTTCTATTCTCTTCTATGGTGTTACTTTCTCAGCTCCGCGGGTGGCATATACTTGGCGTTGGCGTATTCCGCCGGAAAAATCACCTTCATGGCCCCCTGGTCGCCCTCTTTCTGCCACTGCACGATCGGCGTGACATATTTGGGATAGGGCAAGTTGTAGTGCAGTTTCGCATCCCAACCGATGGTGCCGAGCACCGCGACCTCCTCCACGTTTTCCAGGCTCTTGATCAGGGCTTCGATATTACCGACGCCACCCGCGTTTTCGGCCGCCTTCTTGAAACCGTAAAGCGTGTCGTAGGTGGTATGGGACCCGAAGATGGGTCCGACCTTGTATTTGCCCATCAGATTGTCCATGAACGGAATCGTCTTTTCGGTAATGGGCACGCGGATCATGGAAGAGCCCACCAGCACGCCGAGGCACTTGCCTTCGGTCACTTTCCATGCCGGCGGCATGCCGGCCAATCCGCCCCAGATATAGAGCGGTAAATCCCTGGCGCTGGACTGCTCCCACTGTTTGATCAACGCGCCTTCGTCGATATAGCCGACCGTGGCGTCGATCACATCCGCCTCCATGGCGGCGATCTCTTCGAAAACCGATGTGAACATCTTCTGGTCGGTGGAGAGAGTGGTCTCGTAAACCACTTTCAGGCCGTTCTGGGCATAGACCTCCTTCAACGGCGGCGACACATCCTTGAGTCCTTTACGCAGCGGCTTGGTCCACTCCATGTCCTCATAGACCAGCGCCACCTTTTTGGCACCGGCCAGTTCCTTGAACACCTGGGCGTTGAGAGGCCCCCAGATGTTGAGGTAGTTGGTCGACACGGAATAGTAGGTTTGAAATCCGAATTTATACTTCTCGTAGTTGTCGCGCACGTGGTGCCAGATCACATCACCCGATCCGATGGTGGAAAACATGATATGGGGAAACTCTCTGAACAGCTCGGCGCCGATTTCCATGCCGGCCACGGCCATTTCGACCTTTTCACCGATGACCACCGCGCTCACCTTGTCGGTCATGACCAGTTTTTTGTAGAGTTCCACCGCCTTGGGGATCTCCCCCTTGGTATCCTCGACGATAAGTTCCAAAGGCCGTCCGGCAATGCCACCGGCGCTGTTCATCTCGTCAACGGCCATCTGGGCAGCGCCTTTGGCACTGAGGGAAAACGCCGCCGACAGATTGCCCATGAATCCGATTTTGATCGGTGCGCTGGTCTGGGCCATCGCGCCGGTTGAACATGCCAAGACAAAAAACAGGACAACGGATACGACCACCCCACTCTTTTTTCTGTTCATTGAAGCCTCCTTGATAGACGTGGCTTTGGAAAGAGTTAACGCCGTTGCCGTCAATCCCGACGGCCTTGATTATCCCTGATCGACGGACTTACGTCCTTTTTGCCTTTGTAACGGTCTGTTTTTCCTTTTTAGAAGACGTCGGCGCACTTGACGCCACGGGCTGTGATCGCGGATCCACCGGTTCGACGTTCACCTTGAACGCGAACAGGTTCTGGGACCGATCCGCCTCTATCCCCCCCATCACCAGTTCAACCAACGGGTCTACATAATCGAGAAGATTGTCATCGGTTCGATATAAAAGCTTGCGAATGGTGAGATGCTCGATCGCCCCCAACAGCACAGAACGAATCAAATAGGGCGTAAATCCGGATTTGATTTCGCCCGAGGCGATGCCGGAATGGATCACGTCGAACAGGGGGCGCATGCGCTGCCGCAACACATGGTATCCTTCGGCTTCCATAAATCGGCTGTTCTGTTTGAGGATAAGATAGCTGACTGCGGCATAATTGGGGTTGGTCTGGTGTATCCAAAGCAGAATATAGATGATGGCCCGAAGCTTGTTGACCGTTCCTTTGGCCATGGCCAGGTGGAAATCGATCAACTCACCGATTTTTTGGGAAGTTTCCAGAGGTATGGTGAACAGGATATCTTCTTTGGAAGTAAAATACTCGTAGAGGGTGGGTTCCGAAAGTCCGGCACTCTTGGCGATCTCGGCCATTGTGGCGGTGTGGAATCCCTTCTGCGCAAAGACCTGCTCCGCTGCCCTGAGAATCTGTTCCCGGCGTGGGCCGGTCTTCCTGCCCTTGGCCAAATCACCCTCCTTTGGGCCGCCGTACGAGAAACAGAAAGGCGGATGAATCGGGTGCGTTATAGGGATATTTGCTGCCTGGGATGTATCTCGCCGATGATAAAATACTTCGTGGCGTGTCTTTTTTGGATAAAAGGAATTGATGCTTTAGTCAACATTAATTTAGCGCTATTAAAAAAATGAACGAAATATTTTATCCACACTATGAGAAATGCAAATTGCCCATATTTTTTGGAGGAATCTGCGACTTGAAAAAGGCCCACGGTGCTGCTAATCAGGTCAAAACTGAAAAGGAGATACATTGTGAACGACATCGCTTTCCGTTCGGCCACTGAACTGGCGCAAATGATCCGCAACGGCAAGATGTCGAGCAGGGAACTGCTCGACATCTACCTTCAACGCATCGAAACCTACAATCCGCGGATCAACGCCGTGGTGACGATGGATGTCGAGGGGGCCCGTCTTCAGGCACAAAAAATGGACGAACTGGCCACTAATGGAGACTTTATCGGTCCGCTGCACGGCGTGCCGGTGACGATCAAGGACGGCTTCGAGACCGCCGGGATGCGAACCACATCCGGTGCCACGATCTATGAAAACCATATTCCCAGAACCCATGCCGACGCGGTTCAGCGCTATGTCGACGCCGGCGCGGTGATCATGGGCAAGACCAATGTGCCCAAGTTTTGCGCCGACTCGCAGAGCTACAACACCATCTTCGGCACGACCAACAATCCATGGGATTTGCAACGTACGCCGGGCGGGTCATCGGGTGGGGCGGTGGCGGCCCTGGCCGCCGGGTTGTGCGGATTGGAAATCGGCAGCGATATCGCCGGCTCGATCCGTGTGCCCGCTGCTTGGACCGGCGTTTACGGTCACCGGCCGACCCACGGCATCGTGCCGTTCCGCGGCCATGTGCCACCGCCGCCGGGCATCCTTTCCGAGGCGGATCTCTCCGTGGCTGGTCCGCTGGCCCGCAGTGCCGACGACCTGCAGCTGGCCCTGGACCTGCTCGCCGGACCGGGTCAATGGAATGCCACGGCCTACCGGCTGTCGCTGCCCGCGCCCCGCGCAAAAACGCTGAAAGAATACCGCATCGCCGCATGGCTCGATGATGCCGCCATGCCGGTGGACGATTCGGTCAAGGCATGCCTGGCGCAGATGGTCGCCGCTTTGAGGCACGCCGGCGCCCGCGTGGACGAAACCGCGCGGCCCGCTATCGATCCGAATGATGCCTTCCGAACCTTCATGCGGCTGCTCAGCCCGGTGCTCGCCGCCGGCGCGCCGGCCGATCTCATCGAACTGCTCAAACAGGTGGCACATACCGAAAGCGAGGAGACTGAGTTGGGACAGTTCGCCCGCGATGCCACCCAGATGCACCGCCAATGGCTGTCGGCCAATGCCCGGCGTCACGGCCATCGCCGCGTCTGGGATGAATTTTTCAAGGATTACGATGTCCTGCTCTGCCCGGTGGCCAGCCTGCCGGCCATCATTCACGACCAGAAGGGCGAACCTATCGAGCGCACCGTCATGGTCGACGGCAAGACCGAGCCCTACAGCATACTGTTGCGTTGGGCCGGCCTGACGACCTATGTCTACCTGCCGGCCACCAGCGCGCCGATCGGTCGCACGGACAGCGGGCTGCCGGTCGGGGTGCAGATCGTGGGGCCCTACCTGGAAGATCGCACACCCATCGATTTCGCCCAAAAGCTGGCCGGGATCATCGGCGGGTTCGAGCCCCCACCGGGATATGCACCATAGGGTGATGACAACTTAAACAGAGAACACAACCGAATCATGAATCCAAAACTGTTCAAGCTTCTGATCAACGTCTATCCGCCCTACCTGGGCACGGGCATCGTCCTCACGCACGTGGCCGACGATTATTCGCATATCACGATCCGGATGAAAGAGCGCTTCTACAACCGCAACTACGTGGGCACCCATTTCGGCGGATCGCTGTATGCCATGACCGACCCATTCTACATGCTGATGCTGATCCAGATCCTCGGGCCGAAGTATGTCGTATGGGACAAAGCGTCCAGCATCAAGTTCGTCAAGCCCGGCAAGGGGACGGTCACGGCCGAATTTCATGTGGATCAAGCACTCGTTGAAAAAATCAAAAGAGAGACCGCAGACGGCCGGGTATTCCTGCCGGAGTTGACGGTACCCATCAAGAACGAACAGGGCGACATCGTGGCCATGGTGGTCAAGACGCTCTATATCCGTGAAAAGGCCAACCTGTGAAGGTACCTTAAGAAGCCCAGCGCTGACTATTTACGCGTCTGTCAATTTTTTATGAACCCGTAAAAAGTCGCAGAAGCGTCATGCCGGCGAACGCCGGCATCCAGAACCTATTGAAAATACTGGATCCCGGCGTTCGCCGGGATGACGGGAAAAACGAACTCCGGGCTTTTTATATAGCCGTCAATTTTTGGTGATGTCACCAATTCATCCGGCTGGGCGACTTGGACAA
>DHGT01000126.1 GCA_002402905.1 Desulfatitalea sp. UBA4791
GCCCTGGAACACACCCAGGCCACCATGTTCGTGGATGTGTTCCGTTTTTCCTCTGAAACCGAAGAATCCCTGGTCTGGCGCGGCACGGCGCTGATTACAGATATCAAATCCTTGCTGGAGCGTTTTCTGGGGAAAGAACGCACCGAAGAAGCACTGGCCTTGTATGCCCAGACCCGCAACATGGATTGGGGCCTCACCCTCAAGGCAGACCCCGGATTTGTCACCCATGCGGAAAAAATATTGGCCGGCGCCATCGGATCGGCCTCGGCGCGCGTCATGGTCTCCTCGGTGGTCAAGGAGGAGCCGCTGGGCGTCCAGGAAGTCATGGACATCCTGGATGAAACCCGCCAGGTCATCATCTACAGCCGGGAACTGGAAAAAGTGACGGCCGGACTGAAAGCGGCCAACGAACGGCTCAAGGAGCTGGACCGGCTCAAGGATGATTTCATCTCCACGGTTTCGCATGAGCTGCGAACCCCGTTGACCTCTATCCGGTCCATTGCCGAAATCCTGCGGGACTATCCCGAAACCAACCCGATGGAACAGAAAGAGTTCCTGGAGATCATGATCAACGAGATCCATCGCCTCTCCCGGCTGATCAACCAGGTGCTCGATTTCCAGAAAATCGAATCGGGCAAACTTCAATGGCAGGCCGCACCCGTGGATCTGATCCAGGTGATTGACGCGGCGGTGGACGCCACCCGCCAATTGATCAATGAAAAGCGAATTCATCTCCATCTGCAATTGCCGCCCGCCGTTCCCAGCCTTTCCGGAGATCGGGATCAACTGATCCAGGCCATGGTCAACCTGGTCTCCAACGCCGTGAAATTCTGCCCGGCGCAGGACGGAAACATCGTCATCCGCCTGACCCACGACCGCCATCAACTTCGCGTGAGTGTCAATGACAACGGCATCGGCATCCGTCCCGAAGATCAACACGCGGTCTTTGAACAGTTCCGTCAAATCACCCCATCCACGGATCGCGGCCGGCCCCAGGGCAGCGGCCTGGGCCTGGCCATCACCAAACGCATCATCGAGTATCACAAAGGACGCATCTGGGTGGAAAGCAAACTGGGGGAAGGCGCCACCTTCCATTTCGAACTTCCGGTATTGCCGCCCATCGAAAAACTGTAAACCGGGTAGGCACCATTCTATTCTATAAAAAAGAAGAGAGTCTCGACCATGTATCACAAATTATCTTCCCTGCTGCTCGCCATTCTGATTTGCTCGGCCTGTGCCACCGGGCCTGCGCCGCAGCGTGTTTCCGAACAGACCCGCAACAGCATCTATTATCTCAATCAGGGCACGGAGCTGTTTGCCAGGGGGTGCTACCTCCGGGCCATGGATTACTTCCAGGATGCCCATCAACTCTTTTCGGCCGCCGATGACCGTGCGGGCGTCATCCAGTCCCTCAACAGTATTGGCGACACCTACTTCCGTCTGGATGACATGGAGAGCGCCTTGCGGGTGTATGGGGATGCCATCGCCCTCGCCCAGGCCCATCACCCCGGCCTGGTCCGGGCATTGACCAACCAGGCGGCCGCGCTGATGAATTTGAATCGTAGACGAGAGGCCGCTTTGGCTTTAGACCGGGCCGCAGGCCTGGAAAAAACAAACGGGGAACAGGCGCTTTACCTGAAAACCCGGGCGCGGTGGTGCATTCATGAGGGGCAGCACGATCGGGCCCGGGCGTTTCTCGAAGCGGCATTGGAGGCCTGTGACACCGGTGGAGAAGATATTCTCAGCAGCATCTATTTTACGATGGGGCACCTGTTCATGCAGAACGATCAACCCGAACAGGCCAGATCGCAATTCGATCAGGCGCTGGCCCTGGACCGGGAAAAGCATGTTCCCCACGATATCGCCCGGGATCTGGAGGCCATTGGCATGACCTATGCCGCGGTCGACGAGCACCTCCGGGCAACAGACTATTTTAAGCGCAGCGCGAAAATCTATGCCCTTTTGAAAGATACACGGCGAGCGCAAACGGTGGTCGCGCATCTTGAAAAAAGTGCCCGCCTGGCCGACGCCGATGTCGCAACCACCCTGTTCTGGATTCACACCTGGCTGTCGGACAAAACGGGCAGCGCGATCTGTGACTGACGGCAGCCTTTGACACCGGAATCCAGCCGTTTCAGGCAACTTAAAGATCGGGTTCCCGGCTTTTGGACGCCATATGGAAGGTTTCGTCGAAGATGGTCAACAACTGGAGCGTCTGTTCACTGATTTTCAAACAGGCATTGTTAATGCCGTAGAACAAGATACTCAGGCGGGTTTTGGATTGCCCCGAGTGAATCCGCTCGATCTGACGGTGATCGCACTGCTCCAGGAACTGCTTGAGATCCACGTAGTGGGCGGCCACCTCACGGTATTCAAACGGGGTCCTGGACTTGAGGATGGCGGCGGTCTGGGACAACAGGGCTTCGACGCTCTTTCGCACCTGCTGAAGGTCCTTGCGCTGTTCGGGGAGCAGACCGGCATGTTGATTCGAGGTGTGAACGTGACAACGCAGGATCAGGTCGCGCAGGCTTTCGGCAATCTCCTGAAGCGCCGAAATCACGTAGGCGTACTTACCGGCCTTTTTGATGTCCTCCCGTTGAAGCAGCCTCAACGTTTTGAAAATGTTGGCAACGATCGTGTTGGACCATTTCTGGATATTGCTCGTTTGACGGCGCAGTGCTTTAAGTTGCTTGCGATCCTGGGTCAAAACACCGTCGAAGCAGGTGGCCAGATCGTCTTGCACCACCTCCAGAAAACGGCCGCTGTGTTCGAAGCAGGTACGCACGGCAAAGTCCGCATCGGTCACGCG
>DHGT01000118.1 GCA_002402905.1 Desulfatitalea sp. UBA4791
TAGCTGTGCGCGGCAGATCTTCAACGAAAATGAAGCGCGCCGGGCACATATACTCCGGGAGCAGATCGAGCATGTGATCGCGCAGTTCGCGCATCAATCCCGCCCCTTGCCGCACATCGGGTGCCAGTAATACGAACGCGCCCGGTTTGACCAGTCCGCCCACCGATATCGCGGCGACGCCGCATTCGGCCACGGCCGGATGCCTATGCAGCGTATCCTCCACGCGTACCGGCGAAATCCATTGCCCGCCGGCCTTGATCATGTCGTCGCTGCGGCCGCGGTAGTAATAATACCCGTCCTGCTCCACAAAAACATCTCCGGTGCGCACAAAACCGTCCGTCAACATGGTCGTCACGCTCTTTTCGGGCAGGTTCCAATAAAAGGGGGCCAAGGTGTCCCCCTTGATCAACAGATGCCCCTCCACGCCCGGCGGCACGTCGTTGAGGTCGTCATCCACGATACGGGCGCTGAAGCCGGGGACGATCTGTCCGGTCGATCCGGGCCGCACCCGTCCGGGTCGATTGCAAATATAGATACAGCACGCCTCGGTGGAACCGATCCCATCGATCAGCTCCAGGCCGGTGAGCCGTCGCCACTCTTCGAAAATGGATTCCGGCAAGGCCTCGCCGGCCGAACAGCAAATCCGCATGGGGAACTTCATCTGATCGGCGCTGCACGAGAGAATCAATTGCATGTAGATGGTGGGAACCGAAAAAAAGACTGTCGGCCGATGCTGTTTGATAATCCTCAGAATCTCAGCCGGATCGGGCTTTCCCGGGTGAAGGACGGCCGATGCGCCGAAAAAAAGCGGATAGACCAGGCTGTTGATCAATCCATACGCGAAAGACAATTTGCTGGCCGAAAAGATCACGTCCTGCTCGCTGAGGCCCAATATCTTCTCGCCTACCCGGCGGGACGGCGCAATCAGGTCCGGGTGACGGTGGGGAATGCCTTTGGGCTGGCCCGTGGAACCGGAGCTGTAGAGCATGAAGGCGAAATCCTCGGCTGCGGGCGCGTAAGGCTGCCAACCGGCCGGCGGCTCCGATCCGGACGCGGCCAGGCCGCCCTCTGGTTCGCAGAGCATCTCATCCACCTTGCCGCTGGCGGCGGCACGCGGCGCGGACAGCGCCGGATGGGTGATCAGCAGACGGGCATCACTGTCTTTCAGGATATAGGCCACATCCGTCTCCTGCAGGGTCGTTCCGGCAGCGATGGCCACCACGCCGGCCATTATAGACCCTAAAAAGGCGGTGGGAAAGGCCGGCACATCCGGCAAGACGATCAAGACCCGTTCGCCGGGTCGTATGCCGCGCTGCTGCAACCCAAACGCGAACCGGCGGCACGCCGAATCCAGCTCGCGGTAGGTCATCGATTGCGCGCCACAGAAGTAGGCGATCTTGTCCGGGTGGCGCTCCAGGTTGGGTACGAGTAATGCGACGGCCGCGTTGTCGATCATGGTGATCCTCCAACCTCTTGCTAAAGACATATCAAATGGGTGATCCGGATGTCGAGACCGCCCGCCGATGATACCCGTTGACCTGTTGGATGCCGATCACCGAACGCAAGTCCATTGGAATCCGGGTCACACGGGTAGACACTATCTTATTGGCGTTGACCGGGAAATCTTTAACCGGTGCTCAATTTTTAACGCCCTTGGGTCACTTTTGAAGTAAACTTCGCGGGCATTCCAACCGATAACATGGCAATGGACACCATGACCCCCAAAAAGGAAAATCGATCGATTGTGATGAACATGCCCGTCGCCGAAGCGTTCATCCCCCTTGCGGCCGCATTCGTGAACCAGGCGGCCCAGGGGTTGGGGCTCGATGAGGAAGGCGCCGATGCGCTCTCCCTGGCCACCGAAGAGGTCATCGCCTATCTTGCCCGGATGGCCCAAGTCGAGCAGGATGTCGACATCCGCTGTTCGGCCGGAAGTTGTTTCATCGAGACGAAGATATCTCTGCCGGTGCGGGAGTTGCAACTGCATGCCTTCAACATGACGGCAACGGTGAATGCCGACGATGAAGCCGGCCTCGATCAGATGGAGCTGCTGATCGCCTCGCGCATGACCGACCGGTTTCACATCACCCGGTCGGCCGGCCAACGGCTGGTGCTCGCCCTGATCAAAGAGTTGCCATACCCGGAAATCAAAAGAGACACCCCGTCGCCGACGCCCGGAAAGTTAAGCCAATACACCTTGCAGGCCGCGGATGCGGCCTATGTGAAATGGTTCCTTCGCCTGGTGACCCAATATTATCCGGATGCCCTGTTCCCACTGGATTTTCGCTATCCAGGCAAAGTGGTGGACATGGCGGCCGGCGGGGACTACCAGATTGTAACCGCCAAGGGTCCGGCCGGCGAACTGGGCGGCGGGATCGCCTGGCGATGGGAAGGGCGCAAGACCGTCGAACTTTTTGGCCCCTATATTTTTCAGGAACACGGCGACCCGCAAATGGCCCGCGACCTCATGGACGGATGTATCGGGCATGTGGCGCGGACGTCGGCGCTGGCCCTGATCAACCGCATGCCCACGCCCGATCTTCCCGAAGGGTACCTGGAAGCGCTGGAGCCAAAACGCAACGACATCTCAGGTGATGATGGCAGTCCGGCCCGCGCCCGGTTCAGAATGATGGTCGAGGAGACGGGGGAAGTGGTGTGGGCCCATCCCGATGTGGTCGGTTTTCTGCAAAGCGAATACCGGCGCCTCGTGTTCCCGAGGGATATCCAGACAGCCGGTTCGGACGGCGAAGCCGATGAACCCTTCTCGGTACTCAGCGCCGAAATCGACCGGCGCCTCAGCGTCGCCACCCTGCGGCCGATCTGGCCCGGTGCGGACAACGCGAAGAACATGGCCGCCCATGTGGAACTGCTGGGCCGGGAAGCCATGGCGACGATCCTGTTCGAGATGGATCTGGGGCAACCCTGGCAGGCGGGTTTTACTCCCGGACTGATCGCCCTGGGATTTTTTCCCCGCATGATTCTGCCTCATGCCGGTTCGGCGGACCTTTTGATTTTCCAGTTGAGAACCGACGCATGACAATGAACGATGCCTGCATGAATAAAATGGCCATCGACCGGCTGGTTCCGGACCACATCAAGTGCTTCGAGGCCTATATCCCCAGCAAACCCGACGATGTGCTGATGAAAATGACGGGATGCAGCCGGCTCCTGCGTCTGAACAACAACGAGAACCCCCTGGGGCCGCCGCCGGCCGCCCGAAAGATCATCGAAACCTTTCCGCCGCCCCGGGCTTCGGTCTATCCCAGCGGCGACGCCTACCATCTGCGCTGCAAGCTGGCCGACAGGTTCGGCCTGCACCCGGACCAGTTCCTCGTGGGCAACGGCGCCAACGAGGTGATTGCCTTCGTGATCAAAGCTTTTTGCCAGGAAGGGGACAACATCGTCACCGCAGACAAGACCTTTGCGGTGTACGAGTGGGTGGCCACCTTTTCCGGCTTCGAAGCCCGACTGGTGCCGTTGCAGGATTTCGCCTTCGACGACGCGGGCATGCTGGCACGCATCGACGAACGCACCAAGATCCTGTTCGTCTGCAATCCCAACAATCCCACGGGCACCTACTGGAGCGAGGAACGGCTGCGCCGGTTTCTCGACCGCGTGGCCGGCCGCCAGATCGTGGTGGTGGACGAAGCCTACTGCGAATTCGTGGAGCAGCCGGATTTTCCGGACGGCCTGGGTCTCATTGCCGAATATCCCAACCTGGTGGTCTTCCGGACCTTTTCTAAAATGTACGCCCTCGCCGGGCTGCGCATCGGGTATCTGGCCGGCGACCGCGACGTGGTGGATATCATCCGGCGCACCTGCGTGGTCTATTCGGTCAACGGCCTGGCCCAGGAGGCGGCGCTGAAGGCGCTCGACGACCACGAGCACATCCTGGCCACCCGGGCGCTGGTCCGCGACGCCAAGGCCATGTTGACCCGGGAACTGGACCATCTGGGCCTGACGCATGTCTCGGGCGAGGGGAACTTCCTCATGGTCCGTCTGCCCATGAGCGATACCCTGGCCTATCGCAAACTGATGACCCATGGGGTGATGGTGCGCAGCATGGCCGGGTTCCGATTTCCCAACTGGATCCGCATCACCGTGGGTCTGCCCGATGCCATGCACGCCCTGGTGGAAGCATTGGCGGAGATGTTGCATCATGACCGATAAGACGCGGGTATTTCAGGTCGGCGAGGCGATGACGCGGCCCGATGCCCTGACCAAGGTGACCGGCACGGAAAAATACGCCGTGGACGGATACGCACCCGGCTTTATGTGGGCCGGCGTGAAGCGCGCCGGGGTCCCTCATGCGCGCCTCCGCGGCATTGCGACCCAGGCGGCGCGGGAGGTGCCCGGCGTGCAGGCCGTATTGACTGCAGCGGACGTGGGCGGCACCAACCGCCAGGGTGTGGTCCGCAAGGATCAGCCGGTACTGGCCGACGAACGGGTGCGCCATTGCGGCGACCCGGTGGCCCTGGTGGTGGCGGACAACCCGGCCGCCCTGGCCGCGGCCCTGGATCGAATCACCCTCGATCTGGAACCGCTCGAGGCAGTCTTCGATCCCGAAGCGGCCCTGGCGGCCGATGCGCCGCTAGTCCATCCGGACCATGCCCAGGGCAATGCCTTGTTCTCAGCCCGGATCTGCACCGGCGATGGCGAGGCCGCCCTGGCCACGTGCGATGCGGTCGTGGAAGGCTGTTTCGAGGTGCCGCGCCAGGCGCATGCGTTTCTGGAAACCGAAAACGGGTGGGCCCTGGTCGGCGATGACGGCCGGATCGAAATCACCGTCTCCACCCAGACCCCGTTTCGGGACCGCCTGGAGGTGGCCGAAGCCCTGGGGCTGGAAATGGATCGCATCCGCATCCAGGCGCCCTATTGCGGCGGCGCCTTCGGCGGCAAGGACGGCATCAACGTGCAGAGCCTGCTGGCCCTGGCCGCCTTGCGCTGCCCCGGACGTCCGGTCAAGATGTGGTGGCGCCGGGAAGAGAGTTTCCTGGCCGGGGTCAAGCGGCATCCGGCCCGGCTCTATTACCGGCTCGGCGCATCCGGCGACGGCGTGCTGCAGGCGCTTTCGGCGCGCATCTATTTCGATACCGGTCCATACGATCATCTGGGCGGGGTCGTGGCGGCCCTTGGCCTCGAACATGCCGGCGGCCCCTACCGGATTCCCCACACGGATCTCCAGGCCTGGGCGGTCTACACCAACAATCCCATCTCCGGCGCTTTCCGCGGCTTCGGCGTGCCCCAGGTGGCCGCTGCCATGGAATCGATGATGGACATGCTGGCCCGAAAACTGGGGATCTGTCCGCTGGCCTTGCGCGCGCAAAACGCCCTGGTCAGGGGCGACCGCTGCCCGGCGGGCGTGACGCGCCAGGGCACCATCGGCCTGTCGACCTGCCTGCAGACCGTGCAGCAGCATCGTCTCTGGCAATCGCGCCATGAATGGCGGGCCGCGGCCGGGCCCCACCGCCTGCGGGGCACGGGCATCGCCTGCGTTTCTCACGGCATGGGATACGGCCCCGTGGTGCCGGATGCCGCCACGGCCGGCATCGAGTTGATGGGCGACGGCCGCTTCCGCATCCTGGCGGGCGTAGTCGATATGGGCCAAGGCAATGTGGCCACCTATCAGCAGATGGCCGGCGACATCCTCTCCCAGCCGTCGGAAAACTTCGTCCTGGTGCTGCCCGACACGGATCGCACCTTTCCCAGCGGCTCGGCGACGGCCAGCCGAACCACCTACACCTTCGGCAACGCCCTGATACCGGCCGCCGAGGCCCTGAGAAAGCGGCTGCTGGCCCGGTCCGCCGACTTTTTGATGATCGCGGATCCATCCGAACTGGCCCTGATCCCCGGCGCGGTGCGTCACCTGCCGTCCGGGAAAGAGCTGCCCCTGGCCATGCTCGGTCGCGCGCTCAATGCCGCCGAACGCTTCGCGACCCATCACTACCGGGCCCCGGTGTCCAGGGAAAAGGGGACCGACGATGCCAACCTGCGGCTGCACGGATTTCCGCACACGATCTTTTCCTATGCCGTGCACCTGGCCCGGGTGGAGGTGGACCGATTGACCGGGCAGGTGGCGGTGATCGACTATCTCACGGTGAGCGATTGCGGCCGGATCGTCAACCCCTGCCTCTTCGAAGGCCAGCAGGAAGGCGCCGTGGCCCAGGGCGTGGGATATGCCCTGTTCGAAGATGTCATTGCCCGCCAGGGCCGGCTGCAAACCAACGATCTGGCCACCTATATCCTGCCCACGGCCGCGGATGTGCCGGCCATGGAAACCATCGCGGTGCAGACGGCCGAACAGAGCGGCCCCTTCGGTATGAAGGGCGCCGGCGAAATCGGCATCGATGCGCCCGCGCCGGCCATCGCCAATGCCGTGAGCGATGCCTGCGGCCGGCGCCTGTTCCGCTTCCCCCTGACCGCGGAACGCATTCTCACGGCCCTTTCGGAAAGTGGCACCCATGAAGATTGAATTCGAATTGAACGGACAACCGATTTGCCTGGAGGCAGCCGCGGACCGCCGGGCCGTGGATCTGCTGCGGGAGGACCTGGGCCTGACCGGCACCAAGGAGGGGTGCGGCACCGGCGAGTGCGGGGCCTGCACCATTCTGGTGGACGGCCGCAGCCGGCTCTCCTGCCTGATGTTGGCGTCCCAGCTGCAGGGCCGCCGGATCACCACCATCGAGGGCCTTGCCCCCGAGGGGCAGCTGCACCCGGTCCAGGCCGCCTTCGCGCGGCACGGGGCCGTGCAGTGCGGCTTCTGCACACCCGGCATGGTACTGACGGCGGTGGACCTGCTGGCGCGGCATCCCCGCCCGCGAGCCGATGAAGTGGTCAACGCGGTCAGCGGCAACCTGTGCCGCTGCACGGGATATCAGAAGATCGTATCGGCCGTCATGGATGCCGGTGATACCGCGCCCATGCCGTGTTCCCACCAGGAGCCCGCGCCGAATCCAACGCCATGCGCCATCCCGGATGGCGGCCGGCCCGGGGGGACGACTGCGGGCCGCCCGGTATGGATGCCCTGCACATTGGACGACCTGTGGCCCCTGCTCGCCGAACATCCGCAGGCGCGGGTTTTCGCGGGCGGCACCGACCTGCTGGTATGGCTCCGCAATGGAAAAATCGACGCACCGGCCCTGATCGGCCTGGAGCGCATTGACGCGCTACGGGACATCACCGAAACCGCCGACGCCGTCCGGATTGGCGCGGCAGCGACCCACGAGACGCTGCTGGCCGATCCCATCCTCGCCCGACACTTTCCCGTACTGCAGCAGGCGCTTCGAACCCTGGGATCGCCCCATATCCGGCACGTAGGCACCATCGGCGGCAATCTGGCCACCGCCTCGCCGGCCGGAGACACGCTGCCGCCCCTGCATGTGCTCGACGCCACGGTGACCGTTCAATCGATCCAAGGCACCCGTCATCTGCCCATCGCGTCGTTTATCACCGGGCCCGGACAGACCGCACTGATGCCCGGCGAAATCATCTCCGCGGTAATCCTTCCCAAGCCGGCGGCTGGAACGCGTCAGCACTTTGAAAAAGTGGGACTGCGACAAGCCATGGCCTGCGCCGTGGCCAGTCTGGCGGCGGTCGTCACCTTCGACAAGGCTGGCGCCATCGACCGCGCCTGCCTGGCCTGGGGCAGTGTCGGTCCCACGGTCGTACGCCTGCCGGACGTCGAAGCGGCCCTGTCCGGACGGTGGCTCGATCAGGAGACCCTGGACGCGGTGAGGCCCCTGGTCAGCCGACACCTCTCCCCGATCAGCGATGTCCGGACCGGCGCAGATTACCGCCGCCGGGTCGCCGGCAATCTGCTCCTGCGGCTGGCAGGCGATGGCCAAACCCACCAGGCAACGGCAGTCCGAGTGGAGCAAGCCTCATGAGCGACGCCCCTGCCTTGGCCGAACGATCGTCCGACGCCGGCCTGTTCACATCCCGCAAGTTCCTCGCCCTGATGGCCGCGGCATTCCTGGCTTACGCCAACGTGGCCGTTTTCTTCGGCTTCGTGGACCATCTGCGGGTGCTGCCCGTATCGCCGGCCGATTACGGCATCCTGATCGGCGCCATGGCGGCCGCGTCCCTGGTGGTGCGCCCGCTGGTCAGTCCCTTTTCCCACGCCGGCAACACGCGGCTGTTGCTCTCCATCGGCACCGCCCTGGCCGTCGCCGCACTGGCCGCCTATACGATCGCGGCCGGGTTCTGGAGCATGCTGCTGGTGCGCCTCTTTCACGGGACAGCCTTCGCGGTGCTGGGCACGGCCCTGATGACCGCTGTGGTGGGCGTCATCCCCAAGACCAAAAGCGCCCAGTTCTTCGGATACCTGGCCGTGGTGACCCTGCTGCCCTACACCCTGATTCCCCCGCTGCTGCCGTTTCTGGACGCACACCTGGGCGGCTTCAACCGCACCCTGCTGCTGTTCGCCTTGTTGACACTGCTGGTCTTTCCCCTGGTGTTCGCCGTCGCCGGACGCGAGCCCATGTCGTCGGGCGATGACAATGCATCCGCCCTCACCGGCCGGGAAATTGTGTCGAATTTACAAGATGTGCGGGTGCTGCGGATTCTGGCCGCCATGCTGCTGCTCTACTGTGGACACGCCATGGTCTTTTTCTTTTTGGATGGCTATGGGCAATCGATTCGGATCGCCTATGCAGGGGTTTTCCTGACCCTCTCCACCGCAGGTGAAATCGGGATTCGCGTCGCCGCCGGGGCTTTCTTCGACCGCATGGACAAGCGGCGGCTGGCGGCCGTGGCCCTGGTGGCGCTGGGCCTGGCCTATGCCGCGCTGGCCCATGTTCCCGGCGAGTGGCTCTTTTTCGCCCTCGGCTTAGTCTTCGGATTGGGGTGGGGCGTGGCCATGCCGGTCTTTAACGGGTTGATCTTCGATGTGTCCAAACCCCGTTTCCGCGCCTTCAATATCAATCTCGGCCTGCAGATGTTCCAGGCGGGCTTCTTCCTGGGCCCTCTGATCGGCGCGCCTCTGTTGGACCGCTGGGGATATGCCTCGCTCTATCATTGCTGCGCGGTGCTCAGCCTGCTGGCCGTAGTACTCATCTGGACGAAAAAGGAGAAAAACAATGGAAGTTGACTTTCGAGTGCAAGCCGATACGCTGGTGGCCTCTCTTCGAGGACGCCTGGACACCCATACCGCCCCGGCGTTCGAGGAGCGGACCCGGGAAGCCCTTAACCGAAACGAAAAGAAATGGATCTTCGATCTTTCCGGATTGGCGTACATCAGCAGCGCGGGGCTGCGCGTGGTCCTCGCCGCGGCCAAGGCATTGAAGGCCGATGGCGGGGAGATCCGACTGGCCGCGGCCGGGGGTTCGGTTAAAAAGGTATTTGAGATCTCGGGATTCTTCTCCCTCTTCAAGCACTTCGATACGCCGGAGGCGGCGCTCGAAGCATTCTGATCGGGGAGGAGGCGATGGTGGCAATGCCATTGACGCCCTGGCCCTTTTTCATCTATCTTGCGTTTTAGGCTTGCGCATCAGGCTTAAGGGCAGCTCCATAATCGCTAAGTTATTCTAGTACCATGGTCGGCGATAACAAAATCTTGCGCTTACCGCTATGCTGTTTTTCGCGTACTCGTNNTTTTTCGATGACGAGTACGAGTACCGCAGCGCTGAGTACGAGTACGATGTGGACTTATCGGGCATAGAATTATCTTAGCGCTTATGGGCAGCCCTGCCCTCATCGCCACCAGGACGGAACCCATGCGGCCAGCGCGCCACCAGCACACCGGCATCATCACCGAAACCCTGCGCGGGATCGTGGACCGGGTCACCTACCATAACCCGGACAACGGCTGGTCGGTGCTGCGGGTCTCTCCCTTCGATCAGCCCCATGAGCAGGAGACGGTCATCGTCCACCAGACCCGGGTGTATGCCGGCGCCACCATGACCTTTCACGGCGCATGGACCATGCACCCCCGGCACGGCCGCCAATTTCAGGCGGCCACGGCCATCGAGCAGAAGCCGGCCAGCGCGGCGGCTTTGGAAAAGTATCTCGGCTCAGGCCTGATCAAGGGGGTCGGCCCCAAGACGGCCCGCAAGATCGTGCGCCACTTCAAAGAGCAGACCCTGGCAGTCTTCGAGGAGGATATCGAGCGGCTGACCGAGGTGCCGGGCATCGCCCGGATAAAACTGGAGATGATCCGCGCGGCCTGGTTGGAACACCGCGCCATCCGCGAGGTGATGATGTTTCTCCAGTCCCACGGCATCAGCACCCTGTTCGCCGTGCGCATCTACAAGGCCTATGGCGACCGGGCCGTGGCCATGGTGAGCGAAGACCCCTACCGCCTGGCCGCCGACTTCTACGGCATCGGCTTCTTCTCTGCCGACAAGGTGGCCCTGAGCATCGGCCTTGCGCCCGACAGCCCCCAGCGCATCATGGCCGGCATCAAGCACGTGCTGGCCGCCGGCCGGCAGTTCGGCCACTGCTATCTCACCGCGTCTCAGATCAACGAGCAGGTCGACGAACTGCTCAAGCTGGCGTTAGCCGAGCGCCTCCCGGGCCTGCTCGACCAGATGACGGCCGACGGGCTGGTGATGATGCGCCGCCTGACCACCGGGCATGGAAATGCCGAGGCCTGCTATTACGCCCGCTCTTTGTACTACGACGAAGGGTACGTGGCCCGCCGGATCGGAGCCATGCTGGGGTCCGTTCCCGTGGATGCCGACCGGGTGGCGGCCTGGATCGATCGCTATTGCCGGACCGCCGGCATGACCCTGAGCCGGGACCAGGCCGCTGCCGTCGAGGGCTGCGTGCGCCAGGGCTTCGCCGTGTTGACCGGAGGGCCGGGGGTGGGCAAGACCACTACGACCCGCGTGCTGGTCAAGCTGCTCGAAGCCATGGGCCGCCGGGTGCTGCTGGCCGCACCCACGGGCCGGGCCGCCCAGCGCATGAGCGATGTGATCGGCCGAGAGGCCCGGACGATCCACCGCCTGCTCGAATGGCAGCTCGACCGCTTCAAACGCGACGAGCAAAAACCGCTCGACACCGATTTCCTGATCGTGGACGAGTGCTCGATGCTCGACATCAGTCTGACCGCGTCCCTGCTCAAGGCCGTTCCGGAGCATGGCCAGCTCCTGTTCATCGGCGACGTGGACCAATTGCCGTCTGTGGGCGCCGGCAACGTGCTCCGGGACATCATCGCCTCGGGCCGGGTGCCCTGCTTCCGCCTGACCCAAGTCTTCCGCCAGGCCGAGCAATCGCTGATCATCCGCTATGCCCACCAGATCAACCGGGGGGACCTGCCCCATATCGACTCGCCGTTCAAGCGTCCGGAGATCTGGAACAGCGGCGGCGACTGCCTCTTTTTCGATTCCGACGAGGCCACCCGGGAGCAACTCACGTTCATCGCCAAGGTGAAACGCTTTTTCGATTTGAAAAGCATGGCGCCGGACGCCGACGCGTCGCCTGCCACGAGCCCTTATGAATTCCGCATCGACGAACCGCTCGTGCCCTACGAGACAGAGTTGACTATCCCCGAAAAGTTCCGGCATGTGGACCCGGAGCGACTCTACGCGGCCGGCAGCCGCATCGAGGAACTGCTGGCCGTGGTCAAAAAGGTTCATCCCTGGTCATCCCTGCACTATGGATTGTCTGCTGTCGATGTGGTTCAGAAGCTTTATCTCGAATGGATTCCCAAATATTTCGGTGCCGGCTGTGAAATCCAGATTCTCTCGCCCATGACCCGCGGCAGCCTGGGCACGCTGGCGCTCAACGCCCTGATCCAGGCGGCGGCCAACCCCGAAGCACCCGGCAAGCGCCAGCTCAAGGTGGGCGAACGCATCTTCCGCGAAGGCGACCGGGTGATCCACCGACGCAACAATTACGACTTGGGCGTGTTCAACGGCGACATCGGCACCATCGCGCGCATCGACAACGAAGCCCTCACCTGTATCGTCCATTTTGCCCAGGACGACCGCCGTGTCTTCTACCAGCGCGACGATATCGTGGAACTGGACCTGGCCTACGCCATCACCATCCATAAATCCCAGGGCAGCGAGTTCGAGGCGGTCATCATCCCCGTGCTCACCCAGCACTTCAAGATGCTCTTCCGGAACCTGATTTACACCGGTCTCACCCGCGCACGCAAACTGGCGGTCCTGGTCGGCACCCGCAAGGCCCTGGCCATGGCCGTAAAAAACGAAGACACCAGCCGACGGCAGACGGCGTTGCGGGAGTTGCTGGAAGAAAATGGACGGGCATAAAAACCGCCGCTATAAGGTTTGGGTGGAAATCAGCGATTCTAACTGAACGCTATTCATTAAACCCGGCGTGGATGGAACAGGTGGCCGATGCCACACGCCAAGCGGTCAAGNNTGCATTTAACTGGCTCTAAGACCGCAGGCTCACGTGGCCCTGGCCACCTGCCCCATCCACGCCTGCCATATCCCTCGCGATGCGAATTTTTGTATAAAAAAACTTTTGAGGGGCGCGCCCGTCAAGGGGAATCGCATAGAATTGCTGGGTGGAAATTCAGGTGGACTAGGTCCGCGCCATCAAATGTCCCACCGCCTTCTCCAACCCGTCGATGGTCAGCTCGAACATGGGGAAAATCTGGGCGATAAGGTTGATGGTGCGCGTGTAGGGCCAGCGGGCCCGGCGCACGGGGTTGAGCCAGACCGAGTGGCGGAAGGTCTTGGCGAGAAACTGCAGGCATTCGCTGCTGGGCCGGCCGCTGCGGTTGGTGATGTAGATCGAGCCGTCCTGGGCCATGAGTTCGTAGGGCGCCATGCTGGCATCGCCTACGAAGATGAATCGGGTGTCGGGATCGCGTCGCACCAGGTCGTCGACCTTGAGCGGCTTCTTGTAGCGCGCCGGGTCCTCCCACAAAGTGTCGTAAATGGTATTGTGGAAAAAACAGGTCTTGAGCTCCTTGAACTGGGCCCGGGCGTAATCGAAGAGCGTCTGTACGAGCGGGATGTAGGGGTCCATGGACCAGCCGCCGTTGTCGATGGCCAGGATCACCTTGAGCCGGTCCTTGAGGCTGCTGTCGAAGACAATCTCGATCTCGCCGGCGTTTTTCATGGTCTGGTAGATGGTCTTGTCCACGTTGACCTGGTCCTTGGGGCCGGAGGGCACCAGGTGGCGCAGCCGCTTGAGCGCTTCCCCCATCATGGAGGCGGTCAGCGGGCCTTCCAGGGAGTAGTCCTTGTAGCGCCGCTCCATGGCCACCTTGACGGCTGATTTATTGCGCGACACACCGCCCACGCGCATGCCGCCGGGGTGAAAGCCGGAGTGGCCCACCGGCGAGGTGCCGCCCGTGCCGATCCAACGATTGCCGCCGTCGTGGCGTTCGGTCTGCTCCTTGAGCCGCTCCTTGAAATATTCGATCAGCTCCTCGGGGGTGAGCTTCTGCAATTCGGCTTCGTCCATACCCAGGGCGTCGGCCAGTTCCTTGGGGTGTTGCAGCCACTGTTCGAGCAGCGAGCGGGCCAGCTCGTCGAGTTCCAACCCCTCCCGGTCAGGCAGGGCCACCCCCTCGAAGTAGTGGGCGAACACCTGGTCATACAGATCGAAATAGCGCTCGCTTTTCACCAAGATGGACCGCGACACGGTGTAGAAATCTTCCAGGGAGTTCACCAGCCCCTTGCCCAGCGCCTTTTGCAGGGTCAGAAAAGCGGTCGGGGAGACCGGCACGCCGTGGTCCTTGAGCTGATAGAAGAAGTCGATGAACATCGGGCCTAATACCTCGCCCGCCGCTGGGTGATGCGGTTGGCCGTCTCGAAGTCCTGGCTCTTTTTGAACAGCACACCCAGAAACGGGAGTTCGTCCTTGATCAGGCGCTTGGGCTTGAAGTCCGGATCGCTCTGCAACGCCCGGATCCAGTTGATCAGTTCGCGGGTGGCCGGCCGTTTCTCCACGCCTTCGATCTGGCGAAGGCGGTAGAAGGCGTCGATGGCGTTGTCGGCCAGATCATTGCTCAAACCGGGAAAATGGACATCGATGATGCGGCGCATCATCTTGGGGTCCGGAAAGGCGATGTGGTGAAAGTTACAACGGCCCAGGAAGGGATCGGAAAGGTCCTTCTTGGCGTTGGAGGTGATGATGATCACCGGCCGGTGCTTGGCCCGGATGGTCTTGTCGATCTCGATGATGTCGAACTCCATCTGGTCGAGCACGTCGAGCATGTCGTCCTGAAAGTCGGTATCGGCCTTGTCGATCTCGTCGATGAGCAGCACGGTACGCTTGTCGGCCGCGAAGGCCTGGCCGATCTTGCCCGGCTTGATGTAGGCCTCGATGTCACTGACATCGCGCTTGGAATCGCCGAAACGGCTGTCGTTCAAGCGGGTCAGGGTATCGTATTGATAGAGCGCCTCGACCAGTTTCATGCTCGATTTGACGTTGAGCACCAGCAGGGGCATGCCCAGGCTTTCACTGATGGCATGCGCCAGCATGGTCTTGCCGGTCCCTGGTTCGCCTTTGAGCAGCAGGGGCATCTCCAGAGCCATGGAGACGTTGACGATCTGCGCCAGTTCGGCATCCAAAACGTAGCGTGAAGCACCGCTGAAAGTTTCTCCGCTCATAGTCGTATTCCCTAACTCCTTAAAAAAGTTTAAAGTATGAAAGTTTAAAGTTTAAAGTGAAGGAATTTTGTCGATTGGATGCGAGCACGCTGACCTTCGTACTTTTATACTTGTTATCATTCGCTTCTCTTATGAATGTCTGATCCGTTCCGACAACTCCCGGGTCAACTCCAGCACCCGACGGCTCAATTCCGGCGTCAAGGAGCCGGTGCCGCAACTGGGGGTGATGAACGATTGGCGACCTACCATTTCCGTATCGATCCCCATGGCACCGAGCCGTTGCAGGCACGATCGCCACAGGGCCCAGAGGTTGTCGCCGGTGGCCGCCGCCACATGGTCGGCCTGGGAGGTGGGCACCAGCCCCCAGGCCAGATAGCGTCCCGAGGCCAGAAAACGTCTGAGCGCATCGCCATAGAGGATTAATTTGTCGAAATAGCCATAGGCATCGAAATTGACCACATCCACGTCCGAGTCGAGCAGCAGGGACCAATCGGTGTTGGCGCACACATGCACCCCGGCCAAACCGCCGTGTTGGTGAATCGCGTCGATCACCTCCTTGAGGCAACCGGCGATGTCATCCCTGGAGATGCTGATCATATCCGAGGAACCATAACTGGCCAGGACCGGTTCGTCTATGAAGATGATGACCGGAACACCGAACTCACCGAGACGCTGGGCCTGCCAAGCCGCCTTTAGGGCCAGCATCTTGACCGCTGCCTCGCGCACAGCCTCGTTGTAAAAAACGGCACGCCGATCCTGATCGGTCAGGGAGGTGCAAAAGGTGATCGGCCCGGTGATCTGTCCCTTGACCGCGAAGAGGGGGTCGGAACGATCGCGCAGCAACTCGAGCAGGCTAAAAAAACCGGCGGCGACATCCGTGCCCAGGGCGAAACGGCTTTCGTCCAGCCGATCGCCGTGTTCGGCAACGGCGAGATAGGCCTCGAAAAAAGCGGCCATCTCTTCATCGAAATTTTCCGCCGTCACGTCGATAAAGGTTCGCTCGGCGCCGCGCACGAGACCGGGCATGCCATCCACGAACTGGGCCACCATGCCCTCTTGTCTGAATAACGGAAGCTGCACCCAGTTGGGGATCTCCGGTACGTACTTCAGAACCAGCCGGGTGGCCTCGCCATGGTCGCGCAACGGTTGACTCCCGATGAGCATGGCCCTGCCTTCCGGTGGATTCTTTAATGTCGTCATATCCATTTCCTGCCTTGGATCTCTTATGTTGGAAACTCAATCGAGAGAGACCGCATTGGGTCTCTTGTTCCTTAATTGGTGCCTGTCCACAAACAGGCAAATTGGGTCGAGATCAAGGCGCACGAAAAATCTAACCGCAGGCATATGGCTTATATTCCGAGGATTAAATTTTTCGTGCAACGCCGATATCGGGCCAATTTGCCATTTGTGGATGGGCACTGATTATCAGGCATTCGGGCCGCGACTGTACCATAGGCGACCCTGCCAGACAAGGTTTATGGCGCAAAGAGAATATCAATGATGCCGACTTTCCGTTGATTGACACCCCCGGATGGCGGTGATATATTTTGGTTTTAAAATTCAATATCCACCAGGCCCCGGGAGCATCCATGAGCAAGGTCATTTCATTGGACGACAAACTGAAGCTCAATGCCGAGCAAAAGTACGCCATGCTGCACAAGCAGAAGATCATGGCCGTTCGGAAGGTGTTTCAGTGCAGTCACTGTCCGTCCAAATGCGAACGTTGCGGCACGCCCCTGGGCATAGATCCGAGAAAGCCAAGAGAACACCCCAAGACCCCGTACCATTTCTGCAGCGGATGCGCAGAAGAATATATCGACTATATTCACCGCCTGCAGGGCAAGGGCAATCCCGAGGCCTATTGGCATAATCACGATTGGCTCAAGGCTTGGCACGCATGGATCGAATACCAGGGTGCCGTCGATCGATATACACACTCAAAAGAGTTTCGTAGACTTGTGGATGAATTGGGGCCCGATGGTCACACGTGTGATTAGCGGTTCCGTGGGCGCGCGTAGGCTCGACGGCATACCCCATACAGCGGCGACAATAAGGAGAACAGTATGTTTGGTATCGGAATTCCCGAACTGATAATCATTTTAGTGATCATTCTGATCATTTTCGGTGCCGGCAAGTTACCGGAAATCGGCGGCGGAATGGGCAAAGCCATCCGTAACTTCCGCGATGCCACCCGTGAAAAAGAGGCAAAAAAACAAGACAAAATCGAAGACGACAAGACCACCTAAACTCTTTCTATCGACACGTCGCTCCTCCTCCACCTACCTGCGGGTTCCCAATGCCGGGCGACCCGCTGGTATTTATTTAATGCCTATCCGTCATTCCGCGGGAAGTCAGCTTCGCCAGTGCCGTCTCGTTCGTTGCGGTATTCGACCGTGCCAGTCCGGGCCCGAGCGCTCCGAAACAGCAAGAATGAGAAGAACCAAAAATTATGGATCGTGGCGAGCGCCGCTCTTTGACGAACGGCCATTCGATCTTATTCAATTTAATTATGTCGCTGATCACTGGCCGTGAGAGAACCGACCCTCTCGGCCGGTTCCCAAAAGAGGCGCCCACAGCAACCCGAATAAAACCGGACCCCTCTGATAGGCCTGCCATAGCGAGGATGTCATGCGAATCGCACTCTTGTCATTGTTAATGATCCTCTCGGCCGTTTCCTCCGAGGCCGCCGACATCGACGGACGGATCGTCGTCATGGACAAGTCCGGCCAAAGCCCATTGAAAAGCCATGCCCACGCGATCGTGTATCTGGAAGGTTTCTTTACCGAGCCGGCCGGGGAGGCGTTCATGGACCAGCAGGCCAAGAAATTCGTGCCGCGCCTGCTGCCGGCCGTTCGGGGGCAATCGATTCGTTTCGAAAACTCGGACATCTACCAGCACACCGTTTTTTTGCCCCATCCCACGGAGCCATTCAGCCTGTCGCGCTATGGGCAAGGAGAATCCCGCAGCGTGGTTCTCCACGAGGTCGGCCCCCACCCCGTCTATTGCGATATTCACCAGAGCATGATCGCCGATGTATATGTGGTGCCCAACCGATATTTTGCGGTGACCGACGACAGGGGTTTTTTCCGCATCGCCGACGTACCGGCCGGCCGGCATCGGTTGCGGGCGTGGCACATCCTCGGGGGCAATGCCACGCTCTATGTGGATATCGACACCGACAACCGATCTGTATCCATAGAGTTGCAGAGCGTGAAAACGGCGGTCGAGACGCCTGCATCCCTAAAGTCTGTCCCTGGCGGCGACACCACGAGCTTCCAACAGGATGGCTACGATTAAAACGATCGGTTTTCATTTTCCTTTTAAATACAAACTGGCGCTCTCCATCACGACCGTTGTGATCGGCGTGCTGGCAGGCACTTTCTTTGTCCTCGAGCGCCGGATCGAAGCCAACGCGATCAGGGGCATCAAGATCGACTTGCAATCCACCCGCCAGATTGTCGCCGACCTGATCGAAGAACGCAACGTGCGTCTCCAAGAACTGGCCAGAGCGGTGTCGGGCGGCGAATTGATGCGTACCATTCTGACCGACTCCCGACTGGACCGTCTGACCTGCGACGACATCGTGCTCAACGAAATCCTGCCCAGCTACCCGCAGCTCTCCGTGCTCGGCCAGGACGTTCATCTGTGAATTGAAGGGGTTCCGCCAGCCGCGCAGCCTCTATGCCGTCGGGCCGCCCGATGACGACAGCCCGCACCTTTCCACGGGGCAAAACGATCCATCGGCAGCGTAAGATCCTGAATCTCAACGTTTCCATCGAGAGGCCGCATAGGCCTTGCCCTTTTTCCGTATTCGGGCTTAGGCACACTATTTCATAATTGCGCTGACTTTTTGGGCCACTTACTTGCAGTCGTACTCGCACTCGTACTCGGGAGTTTCCCTGCCTGTGTAAACGATTCCAAGATTGATCGAGTACGAGTACCGCTGCGCTGAAGTACGCGTACGAGTGCGCTTAGAATCAATTCCATGGGCTGTCTGAGCCGAAATATATGTCAGCTTATATATGCCTGCGTGTACTAGACCGGCATATCGGCATGGGAGAGCGCCTCCGAGGGATTCTCTGCCAAGGCATCCAGGAAAATATCGACGATGCGAGGATCGAATTGGGTGCCGGCATTGTGCCGCAACTCTTTGACGATCTGCCGACCGGTCAACGGCGGGCGGTAGGGTCTTTCCGACATCATGGCGGTAACTGCGTCCGCAATGGCCAAAATGCGCGCTCCCAGCGGGATCTCTTCGCCCTTCAGTCCATTCGGATACCCGGAACCGTCATAGCGTTCCTGGTGGTGGAGCAGAATGTCGCGTTCGTCGCGGAAAAATTCGAACAGGCCGGTCACTTCGGCCAGCATGGTGGCATGGTTTTCGATGCAGGCCCACTCCTCAGCGTTCAACGGGCCATTCTTTCCGATCACCGATTCGGGAAGCAGGATCTTCAACCGGTCGTGTAACATGGCGGCCCGCTTGATTGTTTCGATCATCGCGCCGGAGAGCTGCAGGCGCCCGCCCATCCAATCGATCTGGGCCAGGGACTGGTGATTATGCGCCTTGAATCGGCCGGCCCCCAGTTGATCGAGAAGCAATGCGAGGGCATTCAAAGAGGCCTTTTTGCTCTTTTCCAGAATAGCGGTCATCCGCTCGCGGAAGAAGGCCATGTCCACATCCTGCTTTTCGCCCTGAAGCATATCCCCCGGCGTTTCCATGTAGACGATCAGGCGGTTGCGGCCTTCCGCCTTGGCGCGGTAGAGCGCCTTGTCGGCCAGGGCCAGCATGCTGCGGATATCCGGAGGCTGGTGAAGCCTGAGGGATACGCAGCCGACGCTGATCGTGGTGTGGATTTCGTTTTCCCCGTCCCTGAAAAGATAGGCTTCGGACGCACTGCGCAGTTTCTCACCGGTGTTGCGGGCCCCCTCGATATCCGTGTTGGGCAACAAAACCAGAAATTCTTCTCCACCGTAGCGGAAACAAAGATCGCTCTCACGGACCTTCGCTTTCATGAGTCCTGCAAATTGCTTGAGCACGGCATCTCCGAAAATATGGCCGTAGGCATCGTTGATCTGCTTGAAAAAATCCATGTCGATGAGCAGGCAGGAAAGATCGTTGTCATACCTCCGGGCACGTGAGAATTCTCTTTCCAACGATTCGTTCATATAGCGCCGGTTGAAGAGCCCGGTTAAATCGTCACGCACCGACATTTCGGCCATTTTTTCCATGGCCTGATTTACTTCGGCTCTGAGCCGGTGTTTTTCCAGCGTATGGGCGATGACGCGCAGCAGGTTGGGCCGATCCAGGTGCGATTTGGGCAGGTAGTCATAGGCCCCGAGCTGAATGGCCTGGGCCGCGACCATCTCGTCTCCGTGCCCGGTGCTGAAGATCACCGGTATATCGATGCGCATTCGTTCAAGGTCGGTGAGAAAGGCCAGGCCGTTTCCCCAAGGCAACAAATAATCCAGGATCATGAGATGGAAAGTGTTTTCGGCGAGTTTACTGAGCGCCTCCTCAAAGGTGCGCGCGCGACTGATATGAATCCTCTCCTCGCCGGCAAGCGCGGCGACGATACGTTCATAGTCCGAATCCAGATCTTCGATGATCAGCAAGTCGATGGGTCGATCGAACGAAACGATTTTGACGTCTGACCCGGCCGGCTCAACCTGGTCCGGCCGAATGGCCTGGATCTTCTGAACGATCTTGGCAATGCGGTGACCGGCCGCCTTGATTTTGTCCAGGTGGGAGTCCATTTTGACGGGATCATCGCGATCAAAGGCAAACAGGTCGATATAGCCCATGAGCTCTACCAGGGGCTGGTTGAGTTCATGAGCGGTTGCGCCGGCCATCTGCAAAAGGATTTTAAGGCGCTCCCCTTCGATCACGGCTTGGTCCTGTCCCGAAATTGGGTTAGGTTTGTCGGTCCCCATAATCGATCCTGCGGGTTAAGATGAGATATGGGTTTAAAATCATAAATAAAACCGCCGACTAGGCTTCGTGAAGCCTACGAACGGCGGTGGTTACGACCGACACGGCGCGGTCGATCTGCTCGGCCGTCGTCATGCGGCCCACCGAAAACCGCAGGGTGCCTTTGGCCCAATCCACGGGCAGGTGCATGGCCTCGAGGACGTGGGAAATGGACACCGTATCGGCGTGACAGGCGGCGCCGGCCGAGGCGGCCACATCCAGACCGATCTCCTCGAGAATGCGGTTGGCCTCCAGATTGTGAAAAGCCAGGCTGAGCGTGTTGGGCAGCCGCCGTTCGGAATGGCCGTTGAGGCGCACGCCGGTCAGGCCGTCGGCGATGCCACGATGCAGGCGGTCGCGCATGGCCTGCAGGTGCGCCATGCCGGCGGGAAGATCACGCCCCGCAATCTCGCACGCTTTGCCCAAGGCCACGATGAACGGCACATTTTCCGTGCCGGCGCGCCAGCCGCGCTCCTGGCCGGCACCGTGGCAGAATTTTTCGGGCTGCAGCCCCCGGCGCACATACAACGCACCGATGCCCTTGGGCGCGTATAGCTTGTGACCGGCCACCGAAAGCAGGTCCACGCCCAAGGCTTGCACGTCGACCGGTATCTTGCCCAGGGACTGGGCCGCATCGGTGTGCACGGGTATGCCATGGCGTCGGGCGATGGCGGCAATCTCGGCGATGGGCTGCACGGTGCCCACCTCGTTATTGGCATGCATGACGGTCACGAGGATCGTGTCCGGCCGCAGCGCCCTCTCCACTTCCCCGGGATCCACCATCCCCTGGTCGTCCACGGAAACGCAAGTGGTCTCGAATCCCTCGGCCGCCAGGTATCGGCAAACCTCCAGCACCGCCGGATGCTCGAAGGCGCTGGTGACGATATGCCGCCCTTGGGACTTCATCGACCGGGCGATACCTTTGATGGCATGGTTGTTTGATTCGGTGCCCCCCGAGGTAAAAAAAAGCTCCTCCGACCGGCAGTTGAGCAGCCCGGCCACCTGCCGCCGGGCACCCTCCACGGCCTGCTTGGGCTTGATGCCGTACCAGTGCGAGCTGGAGGGGTTACCGAAGTCGCTCTCCAAAAAAGGGCGCATGGCCGCGATCACTTCCGGATCGAGGGGTGTGGTGCCGTTGTAATCCAAATAGATGGGTTCAACCATGGAATGGGCACTCCTTGCGATCGTAAGCGCGCCTGGTTGTATCGGGCGCTCTTTCTGCGTTGCAGGGGAATGTAACAGAATTCATGCACAAATGGTACAAGCTGTCTCAAAAAAATCGATTGGCCCAAGCTGATTCAGGAAGAAATTGGAAAGGATGTGCCGGCCGATAGGACGCGGATCCTGTCGGCCGGTGCTTGGGTGTGCTGCCAGACATGAATGACCTGACGGCGATGGCGTGCGAGCCGCCGCGACTGCTATCCGTCGGGTCAAACGCGGGCCATGGATGCCGGGTCGGTCAGCTTTTCGATGCGCACCGCGCAGGCCTTGTACTCGGCCGTCATGGTGATCTCGTCGAAGGCGGCATTGGTGAGCCAATTGGCATTGGCCTCCCTGAAATGAAAGGCCATCCACACCATGCCCTTAGGCACCATATCGGTCACGTTGGCCTTGACCTTGATTTCTCCACGCCGCGAGGCGACGCGAATCATTTCGCCGTGGGCGATGTTCAGGGCCCGGGCGTCCGCCGGCGAAATATCGGCCGTCTCCTCGCCCAGGATATCATTGAGCCCTTCGCAGCGGCCGGTCTGGGTGCGGGTGTGGTAGTGGGTCAACCGCCTCCCGGTGCTGAGCACCAGCGGATAGGTGTCGTCGGGCACCTCGGCCGGCGGCGTCCATTCGGCCGGTGTAAAGATTCCCAGGCCACAGGTGAAGTGGCCGTCTCTGTGCAGAAAACAGGTGCCCGGATGATTTTCGTCCGGGCAGGGCCACTGCAGTCCGTCGCCCTCGAGTCGATGGTACTTGATGCCGCACAGCTGGGGCGCCAGCACCGACACCTCGTTGTCCCAGATCTCCCGGGCGCTGTTGGCGGTCCACTCGTGCCCGAAACGCTTGGCGATCTGTTGGAAAATCCACCAGTTGGGTTTGGCCTCGCCCGGCGCCGGACTGGCCGTGCGGACCCGGCTGACCCGCCGCTCGCTGTTGGTGAAGGTGCCGTCGTTTTCGCTCCAGGCGGCTGCCGGCAATATCACGTGGGCAAAACGGGTGGTCTCGTTTAAAAAAATGTCCTGCACCACCAGGAACTCGGCCGAGGCCAGTTCGTGCTCCACCTTGTGGATGTCCGGCTCGGTATTGGCCAGGTTCTCACCGAAGATGTAGAAGGCGCGAACCTGGCCGCTGACCAGGCCTTCCATCATCTGGGGGATCATCAATCCGTTGTGGGCCGGCAATCCATCCACGCCCCAGGCCCTTTCGAACTTGGACCGCAAGGCCAGGTCGCCGACCTTCTGATAGCCGGGAAACACATTGGGCAGGGCCCCCATGTCACAGGCGCCCTGCACGTTGTTTTGCCCGCGCAGGGGGTTGACCCCGCCGCACTCGACCCCCATGTTGCCCAGCAGCATTTGCAGGTTGGCCGTGCTCATCACGTTGCGGGTGCCGCAGGTGTGTTCGGTGATCCCCAAAGTATAGCACAACATCATGGGGTGGACCGACGAGATGCGCCGGGCCACATCCCGGATCATGACGGCCGAGATGCCGCAGATGTCGGCCGCATATTCGGGAGTATAACGCATCACCGTGGCGGCCAGCTTATCGAAATCCACGGTGCAGGAATCGACGAATTTCTTGTCGTACCAGCCTTCTGCGATGAGCACGTGCATCACGGCATTGAGAAAGGCGATATCGCTGCCCACCCGGATGGGGACGTGCAGCTCAGCGAAATCGGCCAGCTTGTGCCGCCGGGGATCCACCACGATCAGCCTGGCCCCTTTCAATACGGCATTCTTGACAAAAGTCGAAGCCACGGGATGGGCCTCGGTCATGTTGGAACCGATCACCAGGAACATCTTGGCCCGCGCAAATTCGTTGAACGAGTTGGTCATGGCCCCTGAACCGAACGTGGTCGCCAGCCCGGCGACCGTCGGGGCATGTCAAGTACGGGCACAATGGTCGATATTGTTGGTCTTGAACACCGACCGGAAAAGTTTCTGCATCTGGTAGGAGTCTTCGTTGATGCTGCGCGCGCAGCTCACGCCGGCCACCGCATCCGGCCCGCTGGCGGCGATGATTTCCTTGAATCTGGAAGCCACCAGATCCAAGGCTTCGTCCCAGGAAGCCTCACGAAAATCACCCCCCTCCCGGATCAGCGGCGTCCTGAGCCGATCCTCGGAATAGATGAAGTCGTAGGCGAAGCACCCCTTGACGCACAGGCGCCCCTGGTTGGGCTCGGCTCCCTCCACCCCGGTCACCTTGGCGATGCGTCCGTCCTGGACGTGCAGCAACTGCTGGCACCCGACGCCGCAGTAAGGGCAGGTGGTGCGCACCGTGGTGGTCTCCCACGGCCGCCAACGGTAACGCGCCTTTTTCTCCACCAGGGCGCCCACCGGGCACGCCTGAATGCATTCACCGCAAAAGACGCATTCCGAATCGGCCAGGGGGCGGTCGCCGGCGGCGACGATCTTGCTTAGGGCGCCCCGGTAGCCGAAGCTGATGGCCCGGTTGACCTGGACCTCGTTACAGGCCTGCACGCAGCGTCCGCACAGGATGCAACGCGAAAAATCCCTGACGATCAACGGATTGGCCAACTCCTGGGGGTAGGGACCCTCATGGGATTGAAAGCGTCCCACCTTGACCTGATAGCGGAACGCCAGGTCCTGCAATTTGCAGTCTCCCCACACCGGGCAAAGCTCGCCGGAACCGTCGCTGTCCTGGACGCCCAGCTGAAACCCGGTCCAATCCCCATCGCCGCCGTTGAGGGCGGCACAGTTGTGATTGCCCGAAGAGAGCATCAATTCCAGAATCAGGCGCCGCGCCTCGATCACGCGCGGTGATTCGGTCTGTACCGCCATACCGGGCGCCGCAGGTGTGCTGCAGGCCGTGGGCAGTGTACGGGCGCCTGCCACCTCGACCACGCAGATGCGGCAGGCCCCGGTGGGCGTGGTTCCCTTCAGATGGCACAGGGTTGGAATCCAGATGCCCGCCGCCTCGGCCGCCTCGAGAATGGTCTGGCCCGGGGAAAAGAGAACCTCGTGTCCGTTTATCATCATCTTCTGCTGCGTCATGATGATCCTTTCTGCTCGTCCACCTCACAGCCGGACGGGCGGTTGCAACACACCAGGGCGTTATCGGTCAGATGGCTCTGGCCAGCGCCACGTTCTCTTCCTGCACCTTGCGCACGCTGACGAAATGCTCCTGCAAAGCGACGGCCCCGCCGGCCGGGTCCCACAGATCCAGCCCGCCCTGCATAAATTTATTGTCCGCCAACCCCTTCCCCTTGGCACGGCTCTCCACCGGCAGGGTATGGCCGAACCCATGCAGGAGAAAAACGGCTTCGGGATGGATCGCATCGGTCACCTTGGCCACGATCGTGTCCGAATAGCCGTTCCGGGACAGCGCCACCCGTTCTCCATCCTTGATACCCAACTGCCTGGCGGCATCGGTGTTGATCCAGAGCACGTTTTCCGGCACCTGCTCGGACAGCAACGGATTGTTCACCGTATGTCCCTGGGTGTGCATGGCGCACCGGCCGAAGGTCAGGCGGAACATGCCTTGGGGCGGGCGCTCGACCGGCGTGTAGGGCATCAGCGAAGCGATGCCGTTGCTTTCCAATTTTTCCGAGACCATCTCGATTTTGCCGCTGGGCGTCTTGAACTTGAGATTGTCCCGGTCCCGGTAGACCGGTGCATCGCACAGCGGCACCAGACCCGTGGCCTCGAAATCCTCGATCGTCACGCCGGTCCCTTCAAGTTGGAACCGCCAGATGTCGTTCACATTACCATAGTCGAGCTGCGGCAAACCCAGGCGCCGGGCCAGGCCGCCCACGATCTGCCAGTCGGCGCGCGTGTCGTAACAAGGCTCCACCGCCCGCTGACGCCTGAAAAAGTAGGGCCGGAGCGTATTTTTACAGGCCAGAACGCACTCGCGTTCCAGGTAGGTCGACAGGGGCAGAACCACGTCGCTGTACCAGGCCGTGTCCGACCAGCTGAAGGTCACCGACACCAACAGATCCAGGCGATCGAAAATCCGTTTCAGGTGGTCGGGATCCGGGAATCCCATGAGCGGGTCGTGCCGATAGGCGATATAGGCCTTGACCGGATAGGGGTCTTCGGTCTCCATGGCTTTGAACATCAGATGGGCCATTCCCGGCCCCTTGTCGAAGTGCGGATACCGCCAGCCGACGCCGTCGGCCCGTTTCTCTTCGGGGGCCGGATAGAGATCCATGAATTTCTTCAGCCCCTTGCGGCCCACGTCCTTCGGGGTGTTGGTCAGCGGCAATCCACCCTGGGTACCGTAGGCTCCCAGCAGGGCGTTGATGATATAGATGGACCGGCACACGTAGAACGAATGGCGATACCGCGCCGTCATCCAGCCCGGGTGCCAGATCACCGCCGGCGCGGCGGCGGCCAGGCGATGGGCAAACTCTCTCAACCGGCGCGCCTCCACACCGGTCTCGGTTTCGGACCACTCCGGAGTGTATGGCTCGATAAACGACTTGAGCGCGTCCATGCCCTCGACATATCGTGCCGCATACTGGGCGTCGTATAAACGATCCTTGAGCAGCACATGGATGACCGCCAGATTGAAGGCATAATCGCTTCCCGGCCGCACCATGAAAAAATCATGCGCCTTGGTCGACGAAATATTGGCCCGGATATCGATCACGCTCAGTCGGCAGCCCTTGTCCAGGGACTTCATGAGGGTGTTGACCTCCTGGACATCCACCGCTTCGAAGATATTGCGCGTCTGCAGCACCACATGGCGTGCGTGGGCATAATCATACACCACATCCTTGCGGCCCAGCCCGGTCAGGGACAAATTGGCATGCTGGACGTTGCGCGCACAGGAACCGTCGTGGTTGCAGTAGTTGGGGGACCCTATGCCGCGCAGCAGTGCGCGGTGCATGTCCCGAAAGGGACCGCCGCGATCGGTCATGGCCACGGTACGCTCACCGTGTTCGGCGATCACCGACTTGAGCCGGTCGCAGGTGTAATCCAGTGCCTCGTCCCAACTGACCCGGCGCCAGCGGCCCTCACCTCTCGCCCCCTCCCTGATCAGGGGGGTTTGGGGCCGTTCGTTGTCCGCCACCAGGGCTTTTCCAGCACTGCCGCGGGGACAAAGGCCACCGGACATGGCCGACACGTGGGGGTTGCCTTGCAGCGATACGATACGGCCGTTTTCCACCCGCGCCATGGCCGGGCAGCGCACCGTACACATACCGCAAATTGTATAAACAGTTTCCATTGTTGCTCCTTTGTTTGGCATCAGACCGTCGTGTAAGGGGACAAACCCTGGCACGCCCGGCAAGCCGATCCGTGCTTCAGCGGATAGGACTCACCGCATTGCGGACAAATCCCCCTGGTACCAACCGAATCTTTGACCATCAGCCGTGGTTGAACGCGGATGGTCTCCATTTGCAGAATTTTTTCACCGGCCTGTTGGATCTCCCGCAACAATGCGTCGCTATCCTGCTCGGCCTTGGGTTTGCGTTTAAAAAACCAACTGTCGATCTGTTTCCATGCGGCCACTTTGTGGGTGTGGATAAACACGCGTATGCCGTTGCCGCTATGTTTGTCATGCAAGGCCAGGGCAAACCGGCCCAGATCCATCACCTTGAGCCAGCCGTTCCCGGCGGTGCAGGGCGTCAGCATCTGAATGGCATCCGGCAGACAGTGGCCGGTTTCGGCGATGGCGTCGAACAGGCAGCCGGATGGCATGGCGCTGAGCGCCAGATCGACCATCTTGCCGCCGATGACGAGCCCAGGCGCAGGATATCCATGGAAAGCGGTGATTCGTTCCAGGAAGGCATCAAAGCCGTAAGTTGTACCCTTGACATCCCGGACCCAATCACCTGGGGGATGAATCTTCGCTGCGGTTCTCATAGGACGATACGTTATCCTTGGTTATTATTGGATATATGAATCTGTTGGCCGCTTCATACGAACGACATCCGCAGATAGCACACCGTCCTTCTTATGTCAATTTTGATATAAAACCGCCTGTGAAAAATTTTGGGCGGGTCAGTGCCCAGGATGCGTGAAACATCGTTGCCGGACGACGCCGTATAGGGTTCAAGATCAAGGCGCCCGAAATTGGTGTAAGGTGAATGACTACTGGAAGGTATTCCACGGCATGGGAACCATGGGGTGGTAGCCTTTTTCCTGGGCGAGCATATCCAAGTGGACCAGGCTCACGCAGGCAGTGTCCAGGTGGGGCAACGTGTCTGTTTCCCGCAGATCGATGCACGGAAGATAGTGGTGGCAATGGTGGCAGACATCGATCCGCTCTCCAGGTTCTTCCGGCACGGTGAAGTACATCTTCATCTCGGTATCTTCTTTTTCGCA
This sequence comes from Desulfatitalea sp. UBA4791, assembly GCA_002402905.1. Taxonomy (GTDB): domain Bacteria; phylum Desulfobacterota; class Desulfobacteria; order Desulfobacterales; family Desulfosarcinaceae; genus Desulfatitalea. The sequence goes on from DHGT01000118.1 coordinate 28,005, forward strand.
GACCGCGCACAAGTTGCGGTGCACCCGCCAATCGTGTCCACACAGGAGACAGTGCAGATAGCGCTGGCCGCCACCGCCCACCAGATACTCGGAGCCCAACGGCTCGGCCTTGGATAGGTAACTGATGGCGGGCAACGATCCGCATATGGGGCAAAAGCCGTGATGCCAGGCGTTTTCCTGAATTTGGGCACCCAAGGAGGGCGCCAGGGCCTGGAGCACGGCCGAAAGAACCGTGTGGATGACGAATCCGACGGCCGGCGGTTCGTCCGGGCGATCCGAATGGGGTTTGACCGTGCGCCCCAGGCAGGCATCGGCCAGGGTCATGAGGTCCAGGCCGCCGCGGCCATGGGCGGCCAGGATACGGTCGAAGTCCCCGGCCATGGCCGGAAAACCCGTTTTCAAGGCAGGCATCAAGGCGGTAAAGGCACGGCTCAACGCCGGCTCAAGGATGCCCAAAGAGAGGCTGGAAAGGAGAGGCGCACCGTCGTCCAGGCGGCTGCCGAAGCCCTCGAGCGCCGGAGCGTTCGACTCCGCTCTCAAGCTGCAGAGCAGGCGGGCCTTTTCTCTGTATAGGTCGGCAAACGGCTTTACCACGCTCTGCAGCATGGGCCGTTTGGCCGCAACGGTTTCGACCACGCGGTCGATGCGTTGTTCGACTTCGGCGACAGCAGGAATGACGGACGGCATGGCGGCTCCTTTGCGACGGTCATGCCCCGGCGGCCCGCACTTGAACGGGCCCCCAGGGCATGACCTGAAAGACGACATGGCCTTGCCCGGAGGATCGCACCGGACGAGGCCCGCCGTCTCAGAGTTTGAGGATGGCGCCGACACTTCTGCGCAGCGGACGTCCCAGCATGGAAAGAAAGATTTTGCGGTCCATGGGCGGCTGGAATCGATGAGCCACACTGTTCTCGTGATAGTTTTCGGGTACGTCCACAAGCAGATAGATGACGCTGACATCATCGGGGTCGGCCAGAATCGCCTTGGGATAATCCTTGCGCAGGTCCGCCAGACGCTGCTCGGCCAGAAAGAGCATGGTCTCCCGTTCGCCGAAATTCATGGCGCCCGTGGGACAAGCCTTGACGCAGGCCGGCAGAAGGCCGCGTACGACCCGCTCGTGGCACATGTTGCACTTGCTGATCAGGCCGGTGGCCGGGTCGCGGCGGGGGATATCGTACGGGCAGGCCGAACGCATGCTCTCGAAACCTTCGTCGGAAATCTTCCGGGTTTTATCCGTGAAAATGACCGCGCCGGTCTCCGCGTCCTGTATCACGGCGCCCTCTTCGTAATTGTCGGCCTCCTCCTTGCACGGCGGTTCGAGGCAATGACGGCATTGATCCGGGAAAAAATTCCAGTGAATCGTGTTGTTTTCCAGATGTTCGCTGAAACGCACGACCTTGTAGTTGTTGGGGTTGAGGTCGGCCACCGACGGGGTGAGACGGTTGGTCGAATCGCCGCACTTGGGCGTGGTCCAGCCGAAACAGAACGGCATGCCGATCAGGTGCACGGTCTTGCCCTGAACCTGGAACGGTCGGATACGGACCGTCACCATGGCAATCGCCTCGACCTTGCCCCGCACGTTCTCCACGATCACACCGTCGCCGTTCTGAATTCCCCTTTCCTTGGCCAATTCGGGGCTCATCTCCACATAGAGCTGGGGTTCGGCCTCGAGCAAGCTGGGCACATTGCGCGTCTCCCCGCCGCCGCACCAGTGCTCGGTAAGGCTGTAGGTTGTCAGCACGATGGGATAAGCCGGGTCGGCCGGCTTGGCCAGTTTGTCCAGATCGCTGGAGACGAACTTGTACATCGGGTTCTGCAGCTGGCTGGAGAAGGGATGGGAGGTCACCGGCGTTTCCACCGGCTCGTAGTGTTCGGGGAATGGACCGTCGACGCGACCGGGGCCGAAAATCTGGCTAAAGCCGTGGACATGCATGATAAACGGGTACTTGCCCTTGGCGTCGGCCAGGGGCGGCCAGGGGCCGTCGGGCACATCGCCCACCCATTTGCCGTTTTCCCAGGCGATGAGGGCCTTGTCCGGATTCCAGGGCTTGCCGGTGGGGTCCACCGAGGCACGTTGGAACGAGCGGATGTGCGCGAAAATTTGGGGTCCACGTGGATCACCACGGCCCCTTTGTCTTTGGCTTGAAGAACCCATTTGAAGGAGATGGGGTGGTGCTCGGCAGCGTTGCTGCCCATGATGAGGAAGGCATCGGCGTTTTTGAGGTCGATCCAGTGGTTCGTCATTGCCCCGCGTCCGAACGACTCTCCCAGAGCCGCAACAGTGGGGCTGTGTCAGGTACGGGCCTGATGATCCATATAGACGATGCCCAGCGCGCGCCATTTGGTGGGCCGCAGCGCACTCCTCGTTGTCGGCGTGCGAGGTACCGATAAAGAACATGGACTCCAGCCGGTTGACGGTCCGACCCTTGGTGTCCTTGAGGATCAGGTCCTTGTCGCGTACCTTTTTGACGCGCTCGGCAATCTGTTCCAGGGTCCAATCCCAGCTCTTTTCCTCCCACCGGGTGCTGCCCGGGGCTTGGTCAGGCGATGCTCGTTGCGGGTCATGGAGAGCATGGAGGCGCCCTTGGCGCACAGGGCCCCTTGATTGATGGGATAATCCGGGTCGCCTTCGGTGCTGACCAGCTTGCCGTCCTTGACATGGGAGATGACGTGGCAGCTCACCGAACAGAACGGACAAATGGTGACGACCTCCCTGGCGCCTTCGATCTTGAGCGTGTCCGCATAAGCCCGCACGGGCCTGACGTCCACGCCCAGTTGGAGCATGGACAGGCCGACGACACCCGCCCCGCTCACCTTCATAAAGTCACGTCGATTGACTTGCATGGCAGCCTCCTTTCTTAGGGCCGAAGGGCGAAAGGACCGCGCCCGGTTTCGTGATCTAAAAATAGTGGAGCTGATGGAAATGAATCTTGAAAGAGGAGGTGCAGGGGAACCCGATCAGATATATCATAATTGACACAATGCGATCCGTAGTGTCAATCCTTGGCGGCAAAAAAATCAAATAATTTAATATGTTATGATTAACATAAATACAAAACCATACGAAGGCAGATAAATTGTCGGGCTGTCATTAAAAAAACGGAAACGCAATTTTCCTCGCGATGCTACTGGTGAGATGGATCGGCGGGAGCGCTGCCGTCAGGGGCGAACGGTCTAGCGCGCAGGTGTTTTCGAGACGTGTGACGGATCTCCGTCCGAGGGCTCTTCAAAGGCGATCGGGTCACAAGGCAACAGTTCCTTGGCCCGAGACAAGGCATAGGCTTCGACCTCCTGGAACCAACGACGGAAGTCGGCGACCAATTGTGCACCCGCCGCTGTGATCTGGTATCCGGCTTTGTTGCCGGATTTTTTTTCGATCAGCGCGACGCCCAAGACCTGCTCGGTGTTTCGCACTTTTCCCCAGGCCGCGCGATAACTCATGCCCATGGCATTGGCCGCGCCGCTCAGGGATTTTCCGGCTTGGATCTGTTCCAGAAGCTTGAGCCTGCCCAGGCCGAAAAAAATACCATCCACTGTTTCCAGCCACAAATGCAAGCGCACGACGGGTTGTTGGTTACCATCCAAGGCACCGATGATCATGGCATCACTCTCCTTGTCAGATGGGTTACAGGGGTATGGGAACTTTTATAGAGTCATATTCGCCAGGAATAAAGAGAATATGTTCCGAAAATGACCCGGTGCACACTCCCGTCGCAGGGTGAATCGATGATGGATGTTTCGTTTTAAAATCCAACAGACGCTTTGACGAGCACACACTCGTGATATATTTTGATTCGGCGTTTTGACACCTGTGGCTAAAATCAAAGGATCAAACCAACACGGGAAGGTGAAGATGGGCAAACTAATCAAGGAAGAGCCGGAAAAGGGAAGACTCCATATCGATTCGCCGCTGATGGGGGAGTCGTTGGTGAGCAAGGAATTACTCAAACGGACCGAGTCAACCGAATATTTTCGCATGCACCCGGATATCAATGTGATCAAGATCGGCGGGCAGAGCATCATGGATCGCGGGGGCAAGGCGCTGTTTCCAATCCTCGACGAGCTGATCAAGGCCAAGGACAAACACAAGATTCTTCTCATGACCGGTGGTGGCACCCGGGCACGGCACGTCTATAATATCGGCGTGGATCTGGGAATGCCCACCGGTGTCCTTTCCAAATTGGGCGACAAGGTTTCCTGGCAGAATGCGGAGATGCTCTCGGTTCTATTGGCGAAACACGGCGGCGTTAAAATCGGTCACGGCGATAACCTGGAGCAGTTGACCATGTTTTGCCGTTTGGGATACATGCCGATCACTTACGGCATTCCACCCTATGGTTTCTTTGAACACCCCGCCGAGCACGGATCCATACCACCGCACCGCACCGATTGCGGCGCCTTCCTGCTGGCCGAAAACATCGGTGCCCGCTCGTTGATATTTCTCAAGGATGAAAAAGGGCTCTTCGACAGGGACCCCAAAAAGGTCCCCGAATCCGAGCGTGCCGGCTTGCCTTTTTTCAGCCGCATTTCGGCGCGGGAACTGATCGATCTGGATTTGGACGATTTGATCGTCGAGCGCCCGCTATTGGCATTGCTGCAACGGGCCAAGTGCCTGAAAGAGTTTCAAATCATAGACGCGCTAAGACACCCCGAGCACATCTTGGAGGCACTCGAGGGCAAGCATGTCGGCACCATCATTTACAAAGAAGAAAGCTGACAAAAGCAGCCTGACGCAGCGCCTAAACCGCTCCAGTGAAATCAGTCTGATTTTTCACCGCCGGTCTGGTCGCCCTTTCCGGCCTTCAGATAAATGATTTCCGCACCGGTCTCGGCGCTGATCTGGTCCAGTTCTTTCTTGCGAATGTGTTTTACATACACCTTAACCTCCGAGCCGCTGATGCCAACCACTCGGAATCTGGGTTTTTTTTCCCCTTTTTCGATTTTTCGCCGTTCACGGACAAATATTTTGGTTGCCATGACCCTCTTGCCTCCGTTAGTTTGATTTTAACTAAATCATATGTGTTATAAACTAATATATCCTTGAAGGATCTATGTCAAGAAATACAAAACGCCCCCGACATCCAGGCTCGAAAAAAGCGGAACGATACATCCAGCCTTCAATTTTACTGGCACTGAAAAGCAAGGCGTCCTACGGCTACGAGCTGATTCAGGAGATATCCAAGTTCGGCTTCGTTGAAGGCCAGGCCCCGCCGGGTATGATCTATCGCCACTTACGGGAGCTGGAGGAAAATGGATGGGTCGTGTCGCAGTGGGAGACCGAGGGGGCCGGTCCCGCCAAACGGGTCTACCAACTTACCCCGGAAGGCTTGGAGGTGTTGTCGTACTGGATCGACTACATGAACAGCCAGGCGGAAAAGCTGTTGAAATTTATCGCGTCGTTCCAAAAAACATCGGAAAAGGCAAGCTGAACGGCACCGGCGAAGGATTGAAACCGGCTAAGGCCCGTAAGCAGGTGCCTTGCATGGCTGACACGGCATCAATTCAGGTGGGAACCCTCTACCAAGGCGTTTCCATTTTTCTTGCGCTTTTCATGGACATTCTCCCAGAGATTGGGCCCTTTGGGGGAGACGAAAAGCACCGGCCGGTGGGCTATGAGCCGGGGACGCAGCCACCCTTTGGTGATGACGGTATCACTGGAGGCCGGTATCCGCGTATCGCGATCGGCCGACACGACATCGATGCCGCGCTCCCTCAATTCCAAGACCGTGGTTTGCGCCGGCCAGTCACGCAGCCTGCCCAACTCCACAAAGCGCCCCGACCAGCCCGACAAGGTCAATCCCACAGCCGCCGCCGCGCCGATGATGCCGTCGTTGGTTCCGCCATGGCCTGAGAGGTGGACCTTCGCCGCCGCTTGAACGGCCTGCTTCTGGGTGGAAATGCGATGGGTGCAGGCCTGTCCAAAGTCCATGATGTCCGCCAAGGCTGCGTTGCAGTCCGTTGCCGCACACAGCCCCGGATCACTTCCCGGGAGGGAATGGGTTTGTATATGACCGACAGCACGTTCGATCAAAGCGTCCAGAAGCCCCGGGTCGGCCATTTCCACGATCATGCAGGCCGCACTGTTATGGGAGGTATAGGGAATGGCATCGCAAACCAGGAGCTGCTGGCGAACAACCCCCACGCACCGGCTTCCCTCTGGCAATTCGTCCTCAAACCATCGGACCAGTTTGCCGGTGCCATAGGGTGAATCGTGGTGGTCGGTATCGTCGAAACCAATATAGGCTTTCATGTTCTAACCCCTCATGCCGATGGCGGCAGATGTATCAATGATCGTATTGGCGGGCGTATTCAGCATCGTTGTAAAGACCTTCGCCATATAATGCGGCGCCGTATTCCCTGATGATTTTCTGGCCTTGCTCAGAGACCACGAAGTCGATGAAAGCTGCTGCCGATGCCTGTCCGGGCGTCGCACCGGCAGGTTGGCACAGCGTGTGATAGGTATTGATCAGGAACGGATCGCCCCGAAACAAAACCTTCAGGTTTTTCAACTTCTTCCTGGCCGCCACCCAAGTGCTGCTGTCGATCATGAAGTATCCTTGCTTTTCATCCGCCATTTTCAGGGTCGCCATCATGAAGGTATGGGTCGTAAGATACCAGTCCCCCGAGGGCTCGATGGCCGCCCTTGACCAAATGGCCAGCTCTTTTTTATGGGTCCCGGAATTGTCGCCGCGGGAAAAAAACGGGGCCTTTGCCCGGGCGATCCTGGCATAGGCATCGGCAGCGCTCGTTGCAGATGAAATAGCGGCAGGATCGTTTTCAGGCCCCACAATGTAAAATTCATTGGACCCGATCAGGTGGCGCTTGATCGCCCATCCCTCGGCCACGGCCTGCTTTTCCGCGGCCGGTGCGTGTACCATGATAAAATCGACCGCTTTACCTTTCAGCAATTTCAGGGATGCGCCTGAACCGGCTTTGTTCCAACACAGGCGGGTGTCGTGGGTCTTGCTGAACGCCTCGGCCAGAACCTCGATCAACCCCAATTCACCGGGGCTGCCCGTCGCCAAGCGAATGGTGACCGCACCATCGCCATATATCTGGGTACACTCCCCCCGGGCAAACGCAAGGGTGGCGAATGAAAGAAAAATTCCAAAAATAACCCATGTCTTCTTGGAAAAAATCAGTAACTTCCGGTTAGGTT